>JAEDOA010000041.1 GCA_016302195.1 Erysipelotrichaceae bacterium
TAGAAAACAAATGTTTTGTTTAAAATCTTCATTTAACTCGTGAGAAATGTAAATATAGCAAACAATGGCTTAAAGTCTTCACGACGTCAATTTTTTATCTAACTCAAGAGAATTACAAATAAATATATTTACAATAAAAAAGGCGATTCCTTAGTGGAAATCGTCCTTTTTTGCGTATACTGAATGACATGAATTAGAAATGCTAATATTCTTTGGAGGTCATTTTAGGGTTTTTAGAAAATCTTGAGTTACCTTCGAGAACGCTGAGATTGATGAATCTGAATCACTGAATTTATTAGTATTTTTTATATTAATTATCATACATATCAGTTGAATGTGTGTTCTAATTTTGAAAACTGAATTATTTGGAAAACATGTATGAGCAATTTGTACTAATTTATCAATGATGTTGATATTGCCATAGATTACTTCTTTTATAAGGCCAGGCTGGTGGGAAAGTGCAGAGTGTAGACACCAGTATGGATCATATGTTAATGAAGTAGTCCTATGAAGTTCAATCTCGTTTAACAAATCTTTTTCCGCAACGTTTTGTATTTTGCGAACAAATAGAATATCGCCATTTTTTGATACTAGTGCTCGTAAGTTACGTTTGTATTTATCGCAAAAGAGTAGCGTATGTCTGAAGGCCGGATCGGCCAAAGTCAAAATGTCATCTGGATCAGGCTCATGTTTTAAGCCAATTAAGCTATTTCTATCTTTTATCAAGGCTGATTGCAATCCATTGATTAGACTCTTTTCCAGGTCATTTAGCAGCTCATTTTTATCGGAATAATATCTAAAAAATGTTCGATAGGTAATGCCAGCTTTGTTATAAATATCTTTATTTTCAAGTTCTCTAAAAGGCTTTGCCTCCAGGCAGTCTATTAGCCCAGCCACAATCCTTTCTTGTGTATTATGTTGTCTTAAATCCATATCTTCTATAATTCTTTATTATAAATAACGCTTATTATTTAATAAACATATTATCACAAATAAAGTGAAAGCGACTTCTATATGCAAATTAAACGTAAACTATAATCGATTTTTTAGAATGACAGATATTTGTGATGTTAGATTTGAGGGCATATTTCAATAAATTATTTTTTTAAACTAATGTCTTAGTTAGAGTCACGTGCTATATTTAAGGTGTCAGAAGAGTAAAAGTATCGAGGTATATTATGGAAATTTTATTAGATACTGCAAACATTGCTGCAATTAAGAAATATGTTGATGTAATTAACTTGGCTGGTATAACTACTAACCCAACTATCGTTAAAAAAGAGGGAAAAATAGACTTCTTTAATCATATGAAAGAAATTCGTCAAATTATTGGACCAGATGCTAAACTTCATGTTCAAGCTGTTGGCAAGACCAGAGATGAAGTCATTCAAGATGCTTATACTATCTGGGATAAAATTGATAAAGATATCTATGTTAAGATTCCTGCTACGGAAGAAGGATTAGCAGCAATTAAAACTTTAAAGAATGAAGGTAAAAGAATTACAGCGACTGGTGTATACACAGAATTTCAAGCATATATGGCAATGGCTTGTGGAGCTGATTATATTGCACCTTACTACAATAGAATGCGTAATATGAATATTGATGCTGTTGCATTTATTAGAAACGTGGCCAACCAAATTGAACGTGATCATAGCAATAGTAAAATTTTGGCAGCAAGTTTCCATAATGTAGAAGAAGTGAATAACGCTATTAGAAATGGCGCACAAGCAGTTACTATGGGCCCAGATGTAATGGCCGATGGCTTAGGGATGCCTGCAATTGAGAAAGCTGTTGACGATTTCAAGAGTGATTGGGAATCAGTATATGGTAAAGGTAGTTCAATTACAGTATTAGCATCACAAGAAGATCTGAAATAATAAGCATTTCTTAGATGTGATTGTAGAAAAAGGCTAGATTTCGACAAAAAGTTGAAATCTAGCCTTTATTAATTAGTGTTTATCAATCTCTACCATGAAGTAGTTTAAATCACCACGATAACTAGCAATAGAGTATTCTAATGCTCTGTGATCTTTAGTAAAACCGATGGTATGAAAATAAAATATTGGTGCTTTAATATCAGTCTCTAATAGTTGGGCTTCTTCTTCCGTTGCAGGATGAACTTCAATTTTTCGACTTACATGGGTAATTTCAAGCCCAGCTTTGGCTAATTCTGAATACAAAGAATGATGAGTAAAGTCGATTTTTTGTAAGTCTGGTAATTGTGCAATTGGTAGATAAGTTACTACGAAAACAACAGGCTTATTATCAGCAGAACGTAACCGAACTAATTTATATACTTCAGTATTAGGTTTAATAGTTAATGCCTCGGCAACTTCATCACTTGCTTTTTCTGTACTAAAATTCAGCACTTGAGTTTTTGCAACAAGGCCATTATTTTGAATTTCGGTATTGTAGCTTTCGATTACATGGGTAAATTGTTGTTTAATTTTTGTCTGAGTAACAATCGTTCCACGTTTTTTTCTTCGTTCTAAGTATCCTCCTTGTACTAAATTACGAATTGCATGACGTACAGTTGGGCGACTAACATTTAGTTGCTCTGCTAAGTCAACTTCTTTTGGAATCAACTGTCCCTCTTGATAATCTCCATTTTTAATACGTTGTAATAGTAAATTTTGAATTTCTAGATATTTAGGAGAGGGCAAAAACAATCACCTTTCTTAATTAATATTCAGTCTTGATATCGATAGATGTAACTCCATCATCTTTCATTCTTTGTTTAAGTGCTTCAATAATTTTAACACCAGCACTGCAGCCAATTCTAGTTGCTCCAGCTCTAACCATGGCTAAAAAGTCATCTGAATTTCTAATACCACCAGCAGCCTTAACTTGAACAGTATCACCAACCACAGACTTCATTAGCTTTACATCTTCGACTTTGGCTCCACTAGTGCCAAAACCAGTTGACGTTTTAATAAAATCAGGTTTTACTTCTTTGGCAATTTCAGCCATTTTCTTGATTTCATCTTTAGTTAAATAGCAATTTTCGAAAATAACTTTGCAAGGAATATGGTGTTCATGGCAAACATCGACCATTTGAGTCATTTCATCTTTAATGTAGTCGTAATTCTTGGCCTTTAATTCAGTAATGTTAATTACGTAGTCAATTTCATTTGCTCCATTTTTAATAGCGTCTTTAGTGTCGAAGACCTTTGAAGCAATTGATTGTTGACCAAGAGGGAAGGCAATAGCTGCACCAGTATCAATGTCTGTTCCCGCCAATTGTTTAGAGCAGAAAGCTGATTGAACTTGATTGATGGCTACCATTTTGAAGTGATACTTTTTTGCTTCATCACACAATTTCTTCATATCTGCATGGGTTGCATCAGCGTGTAAATTAGTATGGTCAATTAAGCGTGCAAAATCATCAAGTGTGTATTTCATAGTTTTTCTTCTTTCATAATATGTAATGACATAATGCTTACACCTATATAGTAATCCAACGAAAAATATTTATCAATATGTAATAACATAAAAAAGGATTCCATTAAAAATGACATCCTTTTACTGAATTCGCTTATTAATATTAAGTTGAATGTTGAAGAGCTGTGAAGCTAAATCTCCATTGTTCAATGCTGTTTCAATCTGATAGTCTAGGCGTGCTAGGACTGTATAATAATTTTTGAATTTTGGCTCGACAGTCTCATCTTTTAAAATAGCATCTAATTGAGTTGTAGAAATACTGTCTTTAAATGACTCATCACGAGCTAAAATTCTAGCAGTTTCTTTGGTCTTGATAACACTAGGCATAACTGAGCATCCCCAATGATTTTGCATTAGTTTTTGCTGAACCTGCTTATCACTACATACTAATTTAATGAACTTCCATGCAATTTCAGTTTTTCTACTTTGACTTGAGATTGCAAAACAGGTAGTTGAAGCTGGAGTAGACTTTTTTCCAGGCATCTTTAGGGTTTTAATTGCAAAATTACTATTTTGGGTTACATAGTAAGGGTAGGAAGTATGGGTTCTATATTGAGCAAAATTTAGCGGCATAAAAGCAACGCTACCTTGGTCAAACATGTTACTAGTAACATTATGCAATTGAGAATCATTATTTAAATCTTCAATTAAATTAAAGCCGGCTCTTACTTTAGGTGTTTCTAGATCTAAAGCATGATTATCACCCTCAAATAATTTACTTCCATAAGCTAATTGTGCATCATACCAGTTATAGTTGGACGTGATACCATATTGATTTTTCTTTATACTAATTTGATGACATAAATTCCTAAAGTAATTTACATTTTGAACTTTATTAAGATCAGTTAGACCATTTTGTTTTAGAAGTTTTTGATTTGCCAATAAAATAGTAGGATTGGTTTCATATGGTAGAGCATATTGTTTATTGTTGTATTGTCCAGCAGCCAGAGCACCACTATAAAATTTATGTCCAATATTTTCACGTTTAACATAATTAGTTATGTTTTTAAAAGCACCTTCACTAGCAAAAACATTGAAATTTTCTTGTGGAATGATCATTACATCAGGTGCTTGTCCATTAACGATTTTTTCACTTAACCAGTTGATGTAGTCGCTTTTTAGAATACCACTTTCATAAGCAACTTTTACATTGGGATAATCCTTTTTAAACTTTTTTGTGATGTAGTTAATCATACGGTATTGACGACTATTTGGTACATCCCAACTGCTTCCTGTGTAAATACCTATAGTTAACGTAGGATGCAGACTGTCATAGATTGATTTACTCAATCCAACCAAAAGAATAATTAGTAAAATTAGTGAAGGTATCCAATACCCCTTTTTAATCTTCATCTTTTGAACCTAAATCTTTACTTGTAGTACCGGATTGAACAGCCCAGATGGCTAATTGGGTTCGATCACGTAATTGTAACTTGTCGAGAATTTTTGAAATATAGTTACGGACAGTTCCTTCGGAAAGGAAAAGCTTAGCAGCAATTTCCTTGTTAGAAAGTCCAAAACCAACCTGTTGGATTATTAACCATTCACTGTGAGAAAGATTTTGAATTTCTGTTTGATCAACTGAAATTGAATAATTGGTTTGCGCCATTTTTGAAAAGAGTTTAAATACTTTTTCGGTGATATTTGGATTAATCATAGCTCCACCAGCGTAAACTGTGCGAATTGCTTGGAAAATATCTTGTGGTGAACCACCTTTTAACAAATAACCTGAAGCACCATATTTAAGGGCACTAAAGATAAAATCATCATCGTCAAAAGTGGTTAGAATTATTACTTTTACATCTGGATACTTTTCTTTGACATATTTAGTGCAGACAGTTCCATCCATAACGGGCATTCTTACATCCATAAGAATAATGTCAGGTTTATTTTTAGCAATTGATTCTAAAGCTTCTTTGCCATTTTGAACTGTATCTATAACTTCAAAGTCTTCTTGAGTATTTAGAACAATTTTTAATGAATCGCAAATTAATTGCTGATCATCCGCAACTATTATTTTAATCATAGGGAATTAATCCTTTCGTGGAATATTTACGATTATCGTAAAAACGGGACTGGTAATTATCTTCATTGTACCATTGATAATTGCGACTCTTTCTTTCATTTGAGTTAAGCCATATCCGGGCGTCAATTTATTAGTAGTTGAACCATTATTACTAATTTTTATTTGATAATTGTTATTTACAATTTGGCATTTAACATCAATTGCTGATGCATGGCCATGTCTCAAAGCATTAGTAACCGTTTCTTCAATGACTCTAAAAATAACTAATTCTGTAGTCTTCTCAAAGTCAACATTTCCCCATTGATAATTAAAGTTAATTTTTAAATGTGAAATGTCACTATACTCTTGAAGCATTTTTTTAAGAGAAGCCTCTAAAGTGTAATTTTGTAAAGCATCAGGTCTAATCTGATTAAGTGTTTTTCTAATATCAACTAAGCCTTGCTTTACGGCACTTGAAACCTTGGATAGTTGTTTTTTCGCTGCTTCCGGGTCAATATCGATTAATACCATTACAGCATCAATACCTGCGGCAATACCGGTTAGAGCGTGACCAACCGTATCATGAATATCACGAGCAATTCGTTTACGCTCACGATCCTGTGCGATTTTTTCTGAAAGAGCAGCATAGTTTTTAAGTTCTTGGTTACTTTTAGACATTTCAGATAAACGAAGTTGGATTTCGTGTTCTCGGTTTGCAATATGTACGGCATAGCCAATCATAATTGAAATAAATAAAATAAGGTTGAAAGCAGTAAAAACATTATTTAATAAGACTAGGAAAGAGGCTATTTTGGTTGGAATAAATGAAATGTATGTTGTCAGAGCCGGCATTTTGAACACACTGCCAATTATTGAATAGCTTGAAACAGAAAATAGTAAAACAAGTAAACCACCGACAATAGTCCAAAATCTGTAATAAGCATTAGAAGAAATATCGGGAGTAGTCATAAAAAAATCAACGAATACTAGTAAAAACATCCCGTTATAATTCATTCTAACTGCGTAAAATGTACATACTGCAGCTATAAATTCTAGAATTACAAATAAATTGTTAGTCTTTTTAGAAAAATGGTATTGATGTCGAATAGTAATTAAGAAGATTAATGCTAATGAAAAGACAGTACACTGCCAGAAAATAGAAGTGGGTGAAGCGGGGATCCTTTTGAGTCTAGTCAAAAATTGATAAGATAATTGATTTTGATTGATATATTGACTGATAAATAAAATTTGGGTTGCAATGCTTAAAATAGCTGCAAAATTGAGCCATAGCATTAAATTGGATAGTCGATTTAAATTTCTTTGTGTCATTATTGCCACCCTGAAGTGTTGTAATAATTTAAGTTTTTAGTTGTAATTATTTTAACAGGCAAAATGATCTTTTTAGGTACTTTCTTCCCATCGATTAATTTATAAGCTACTTTTGCTGCTAAATTTCCCATTTCTATCGGAAACTGAGCCACTGTTGCTTGAGCACTCTTGTTAACGCCTAGCATTTTCTTCATATCTTTTGAACCATCTACGCTGTAAACTTTTATTTTTCCAGTCTGATGTTCTGTATCAATTGCAGCAAGTGCACCAACAGCAGTCCGATCATTTAAGGCCATAATAGTATCGAATTTATTCCCATTTTGTATGAATTTCTTAACTCGAGGATAGGAATACTCAGACTGACCAAATGTGCTAATTCTTCCCACTATCTGATAATTGTGATTGTGGGATTTTTTTATGGTATCAGTAAAACCATTAATCCGATCGACTGCTGAAAGTGCTGTAGGGTGGGTTAAGAGTAAAATCTTGGCCTCCTTTTTTTTACGCATTAAGGTCTTAGCACATAATTGTCCGGCTTTGTAATTGTCAGATAAGATGGTGCAATCGACTTGTTTAGTTTTAACAGGTGAATCGACAATGACAATTTTAGTGCCTTCTTTATGGGCAGCTGCTATAGCTTTATTGAGCTTGGGAGATTTTCCGTCAACTGGATTAAGAATAATTGCATTAACTTGTTTATTAACAAAAGAGTGAATTTCATCAACTTGCTTGTTTACGCTCAATGCAGGATCGCGACTGTATAAAAGCCCTTTTCGTTCTTCAACATAATTGGCAACCTGCTCATTTAGGAGAGGATAAAATTCATTATTCATTGTCATATAGCTAGAACCTATTTGAACCTTATTATTTGCAACTGATACTGATACATAAATCAGCCAAATAATCAGTGTAAATCCGATTGCTACAGCTGCTTCGATTAATAGTTTATTTATAGTTAACAAATGATGTTTCTTTATTTTCATAATTAATCATCCTTATTTAGGTAGGAAACGTTATTACTAAATAAATATTACGGGAATTTTTTAGTTTAGTTAAGAAAGATGTGACATTTGTCATATTTTTAGATGTGGAATCGATTACATTTGACACTATGTAAGTGCTTACAAAAATGATAAATTATCCTTGTAAGTTGAAGAGAGGAGTAAACGATATGAAGTATTTAATCATGGTCTCTCACGGTAGATTTGCCGAAGGCGTTAAAACATCTCTAGAAATGTTTGCTGGGGATGCAAACGATCGAGTATTTGCTTTATGTTTACATAACGGCAAATCAGCTGATGACTTCAAGAAAGAGGTTGAAGAATTTCTTAACCAACATCAGTTTAAAGACGATGATGAATTTGTTGTTTTAGCTGACATTATTGGTGGTAGTCCATTAACTACTTTCTTAAATGTTTTCTCAGAACGTGGTTATTTAGATCGTGCAGTAGTTCTTGGAGGAATGAATTTCACTATGGCATTAACCGCAACTGTATCTTTGGACACAATGGACAAAGAGTCAATTGCAGCTTCTGCATTAAGTGAAGCAAAAACTGCTGTTCAACAATATGAAATCCCATCAGATTCTTCTGATGATGACGATGATGATATTTAATTTATTGGAGGTTTAAAAAATGACTGTATCACTTGTTAGAATTGATGACCGTATGATTCACGGTTTAATTACCACTCGTTGGGCTAAGGAAGTTCCTTGTGACGGTATTATCGCCGTTAATGACAAGGCACATAACAATTCAGTTTTAAGAGAAGCTTATAAATCAGCTGCTGAAGGTCAAGGTAAGAAATGCTTTGTTTGGACCATGGATCACTTCAATAAAGTTAAGGATAAAGTTTTAGCTTCAAACACTCGTTACTTTTTGATTACTAAGAACCCACTTGATATGAAGACCATCTTGGTTGACTGGGGGTTTGTTCCTAGTGATGTTAAGGAAGTTGTTGTTGGACCAGGTAACGATCGTCCAGGTGCTATTAAGCTTGGCGATAACCAATCATTTACTCAAGAAGAAGGCGATGCCTTTGAAGCTATGGCTGAGAAAGGCTACAAGATTCACTTTGCATTACTTCCAGATAAGCAAATTGGTTACTGGGACAAGTACAAGGGTAAGTTCGGCTATTAATTGTTAGCTTTTGAGTAAATAAAAAAGAGGGAATAAAAATGACAATTAGTTGGTTTCAAGCCTGTCTTTTAGGGCTGTTCGCATGTTTATGTTCTAACTCGTGTATGGCTGGTCAAGCCGTTGGTAACTATACCATTGGTCGTCCATTAGTCGGTGGTCTTATTTGTGGTTTGATCTTAGGTAACGTTCCATTGGGTATCGCTTGTGGTGCTGCAACACAACTTGTTTACATCGCTTTAGTTACCCCAGGTGGTACTGTTGCTGCCGATGTTCGTGCTATTTCTTACATTGGTATCCCATTAGCAATGGTTGCTATTAGTTCACGTGGTTTAAACCCATTCAGCGGTGATGCTGCTAACTTGGCTAAATCACTTGGTACTTTGGTAGGTACTGTTGGTTCAGTATTGTTCTACGCTGTTGCCTTTATGAACTTAATTTGGCAAGCATTTGGTTGGAAGGATATTGAAAATAATAAATTAAATAGACTTTATGGCGTTAACTTCGGTTGGCCATGGGTTTCACACCTTTGCTTTTCATTTATTCCAACAGTAATTATGACCCACTTTGGTGCACAAGCCGTTACTGCACTTCGTAACGCCTTACCAATGGACGGTATTCCAATGAAGACCTTGTTCACTGTTGGTGCTATGCTTCCATGTGTTGGTATTGCTATTTTGCTTCGTCAAATTGTTAACACTAATGTTGACTTCATTCCATTCTTAGTTGGTTTCACTTTGGCTGCTTCACTTCATTTGAACTTAGTTTCAATCACTGTTATTTCATTATTGTTCGCAATGATCTTCTATGAAATCGAAATGTTTAGTGCTAAGAACAGTGGTAATGGTGGCGCTGCTACAGCAACTGCTTCCAACGACGATGATGAAGAAGAGGAGGACATCTAAAAATGGCTGAAAACGAAAAGAAAATTAGCAAAAAGACATTAAATAAGTCTTTTAACTTATGGTTCTGGGGTGCATTAACTTGTTTCTCACAAGAACATATGCAGACCTTTGGTTATTTGTCATCAATGCTTCCAATTATTAAGGAATTGTATCCTGATAAGAAGGAACAACAAGAAAAAATTCATGCATACACTGCATTCTTTAACACTAACCCAATGTTAGGTTCAGTTATTATTGGTACTACTGCTTCAATGGAAGAAGCTCGTGCTAATGGTAAAGGTATTGATGGCGAAACTATTAACGACATGCGTGCTGGTTTGATGGGTCCTATCGCTGGTATCGGTGACTCATTAATCGATGGTACCTTGATTCCTATCTTACTTGGACTCGCATTAGGTATGTCACAAAATGGTTCACCAGTGGGTGCTATCTTCTACATCATTGTTTGGGATCTTATTGCTTACTTTGGTCAAAGATTCCTTTACTTCCGTGGTTATAAATTGGGTGACAAGGCTGTTTCTATCCTTGTTGGTAAGCAAGGTAAAGCCATTCGTCACGCTATCTCAATCATTGGTGGTATGGTTGTTGGTGGTGTTCTTGCAAGTTGGGTAAACGTAACTACATCACTTCAATTAAAAGACTCAACTGGTAAAGTATTCTTGAACTTGCAAAAGCAGTTAGACAGTATTTATCCTGGACTTTTGACTGTAATTGTAACTTTACTTTGCTGGTGGTTAATGGCTAAGAAACATGTTTCAGCTATTTGGACCATGATTATTTTAATCGGAGTTGCCCTTGTTGGTGTATTGGTTGGCTTCTTCAACCCAGGTTTGAAGTACTAATTAAAAGGAGATTATTCAGATGACAATTGAAGAGATGCAAAAAGGCTATCAAAATGAAGTTGCTTATCAAAAACATATGCTTCGTAATTTAGGCTATTGGTTTCAACTCTTTTTAACAGTTAGTGCGATTGGCTTGGTTCTAATTTATTATTTCCATCAATCAACTATGTGGCTCTTTGTAATCGGAATTATTCTGATGGTCGTCGGTGTCTTAGGAATGTTTGTTTTTGGCTATGCTTCTTGGCGCGGACGGCAGAATGTCACTCTGGTAATCGAAGACTATGAGAAAAAAATCTCAGAGATCAAAAAAATAGATAAAAATGCTTCCGGAACGGAAAAAATTCGTTTCAAATGATTCTTATATGAATAAAACAATTTCCCCTTCTCTAGATATTCATAAATCAATCAATTAACTATAAATAAAGATAAGGAGTCGAGATAATCATACTCGGCTTCTTATTTTTTCTTTTCTATTAAAAGATTACTATTGAAACTGGTAAAATAAATAAGTATAGAGAACAATTTTTATAAAAGGGGAATAAAATGGCAGATAAAAAATTACTTCTAATCGATGGTAACTCTGTAGCTTTCAGAGCCTTTTACGCTCTTTATCGTCAACTAGAATCTTTCAAGAGTCCGGATGGCCTGCACACTAATGCCATTTACGCTTTTAAGAACATGCTCGATGTCCTTTTAAAAGACGTTGATCCAACCCACGTATTGGTAGCTTTTGATGCAGGAAAAGTCACTTTTAGAACAAAAATGTACGGCGAATACAAAGGCGGACGTGCAAAAACTCCGGAAGAGTTACTTGAACAAATGCCTT
>JAEDOA010000042.1 GCA_016302195.1 Erysipelotrichaceae bacterium
AGCGTAAATAAGGCTGCTACTGATAAAAATGGCAGCATGTTAGATTTACTTAAACATGGAATTGATATTGCTAACCATCACTTAACTTTGTTCTACAATAAGCCGGCAACTGACTTTAATCCCGACTTAATTAAGAAATATCAAAACAATATCTTCTCCGTTATGCAAGAAGTCTGGGCTACTGATGATGAGCGAGTAGATTTAGTCCTCTTTATCAACGGAATTGCAGTTATCAGTTTTGAATTAAAAAGTAATACGCAACATCAAGATTATCGTGATGCAATTATGCAATATCGTAAGGATCGCGATCCTAAAGCAAGGCTTTTCTTATTCAAAGCTGGTTGTCTAGTTAACTTTGCGATGGACTTAAATGAGGTTTACATGACTACCAAACTTGAGGGGAATAAAACTTACTTCATGCCCTTTAACCAAGGAAAAGGTAGTGGCGTAGATTCAGGTGCAGGTAATCCAGTAAGTAAAAACGGTGAATTCAGTGTCAGCTACATGTGGAATGATATTCTTACTAAAGATACTCTAACCGAATTAATTGAGAAGTTTATTTTCATTGAAACCAAAAAGAAGACTGATGAATTAACTCATAAAATTAAAACGGTTCAGAGACTAATTTTTCCAAGATATCATCAACTTGATGCTATTCGTAAGATTCTTGCAGACCTAAAAATTAACCACACTTCGCAAAATTACTTAATTGAACACTCTGCTGGTTCCGGAAAGACTAATACTATTGCTTGGTTAGCCAGCAGATTAACTTCTCTTCATGATGATGAAAACAAGCAAATCTTTGACAATATCATTATCATGACAGATCGAGTAGTCGTTGATCGGCAATTACAACAAGCGATGAAACGAATTGATATTGCTGACGGCGTAATTCAGACAATGGATGAAGACTGCAATTCCGCAGATCTAGAAAGAGCCTTAGCAAGCAATACTAAAGTTGTCGTTACCACCATTCAGAAATTTCCATATGTTTTAAACATCATCAAGGATGCAGGCAATAACGGCCCTAACTTAAAAAACAAAAAGTTTGCCGTAATCATTGATGAAGCTCATTCATCAACTGCGGGTAAGAATATGTTAGCAGTAACTCAAACTTTATCAGCTGACGATGAAAAAGAAGAACCAGATCTTCAAGATATGTTAACCCAAGAGATTAAACGCTCAGGTAAGCAATCTAATGTAAGCATGTTTGCTTTCACGGCTACGCCTAAAGCTACTACCTTAAGATTATTTGGTAGACCCGATAAATATGGCAACTACAGAGCATTTCATTTATACAGCATGAAACAGGCCATTGAAGAAGGTTTTATTTTAGATGTGTTATCGCACTATATTACTTATAAAACCTTTTACAAGCTTAATAAGAACATTCACGACGACCCTAATTTGAATACTGCTGATGCCAAGCGCCAAATTACCAACTTCATTGATCTCAATGACAAAAATATTGAACAGCGGACTGAGATCATTGTTGATCACTTTAAAAACCACGTTGTAAAAGAGCTAAATGGTAACGCTAAGGCAATGGTGATTACAGCTTCGAGAAAGGCAGCAGTCAAATATCAATTAGCTTTCGAGAATTACATTAGCGAGCATGGATATGACGATATTAAGACGCTGGTAGCTTTTTCTGGCTCAGTTAAGCTAAATGATAAGGAATACACTGAAGCCTCTATGAACGGCTTTTCTGAGGATAGAACGCCTAAGGAATTTAATAAGCCGAATTGCAACATGCTCATTGTTGCCAATAAGTATCAAGTGGGCTTTGACCAACCTAAATTAACCGCTATGTACGTTATGAAGAAACTGAGAGGCGTTAATGCAGTTCAAACTTTATCTCGCTTGAATCGTGTATGCCCACCTTATGATAAGACTCCTGTTGTGCTTGACTTTGCCAATGATTATAAGGATATTGAGGCAGCTTTCCAGCCGTATTATACAACCACGTTCCTGGCTAACACGATTAATCCTGCTACCATTCACAATCTTGACGAAAAGATTGATGGCTATTACATCATTAATCCCTTAGATGTCGAAGATGTTAATATCCTTATTCATAAGCAGCACATTACTTTCAAAGACAAACAAAACCTTAATTTCTACTTTGCTAAGACTCAAAAAGAAGTTGAAAAACTAGAAAAGCATGAACAAGCAGAATTTTTAAAGTTATTAAAGCATTTTTGCCGCTACTATGAATTTCTTCTGCAAGTTTCTAGCCTAGAAGACATTGAACTGCAAAAGAAGTACAACTACATTTCTTACTTACTGAAGTACATCAATATCAGCAATCCAGGTGAGGGCTATGACCTAACTGGCAAATTAAAGGCAGATGGTTTTAGGCAAAAGAGGTCGGGCGATCATCAAAAAGAAGCTCACAAATCTAATCCTGTGCTTAATTTGCCTAATGCTGAAGACATTGATTTTAGTGAGCCAACTAAGAAGAGACTTTCAACAATTATTGAAGAAATCAATAACCGGACAGGGGCTAATTTTGATGAAGACGTCACTACTAAATCACTTCTTCAAGTGAAGGATATTATGTTAAAAGATCCCCATTTAAAAGAAAGTGCCAAAAACAATACTGAATCAGACTTTGAGTTAGCATACTTTGATCAAGTAAATAAATCATTAATTAAAGGACTTAGTCAAAATAAAGACTTCTTTACTTATCTGTTAAATACGCCAGAAATTAGAAAAGAAGTTATGGGAATCTTTGCTCAAGAAATCTATAAAGCTTTGAGAAAAGAATAAAGTCATCTTATAGGCTGAAGAAAAAGTAATCTCTTCAGCCTATTTACTTGATTAAATTTGAAAAAATAGATTTAGTAATAACATACTTATAAGCCTATTACGTAAGCTTTAAATAGAATAATTCCACTTAATTTATAACTCTAATAGTTCCAACGCTGCGTTAAAACCAATACACTTCCACTGTGTAAGAATAGACTGGATATATGCATTATAATCATTAATCCTATATTTTTTCTGAAGAGGAAGAATCCCCATGTAATCTCCCTTTTCAAGAAGTATATGAAGATGATACCCCAATTTATTAAGTCTCCGATTGATTTTAACTAGTATTGTACGGGTAAATACTGTCCAATATTTTTTAGGCACAAAAAGTCTTTGAAGATTTGTTTTAATCTTGTTAGTAAAGTATTGCTCTCTCCGTCTTTCTAATTCATCAGCTCTTTTAATTTCTGCTTGCAAATCGATCTGAGATATGTTATTTTGCTGATCTATTAAACCCTTATTAATATAAATTCCCTGATTAAAGCTCCTTTCACCTTTAGACTGAGTTAAGAAATCAACATTAGTATTGCTTAAGCCTATGTTAGAGACATTAAACACGTCATTTAATGAATTACTTTTTCCTGATATTGTATTTTCTGTGCTAGATTGACTTTCTTTTTGAAGTAACAATGAATTAAGGTTATCCACAGTCTGCAAATCCATTCCAAATTTTAAGATATGGTTTTTATCATTGATCACATCGTCACTAAGATATACAGAGTATCTGCCTTTTCCCGTTGAAATCAAGCGCACTAGTCCGTGTTTTGCCAAAATCTTCTTTGACAGGAAAAACTGAGCTCTTGAAATTGAAGCTACATTTAAAATGGAATTTAAGTCAATAGTGTATGGTCGTGTCCAGCCTTGAGCATCACACAAAGCGACTAATGCTGTAATTAATACTAATTCAGTTGTACTTAACTTACTGTCCAAACCAAAGTTTTTATAGTAATTGTGCAAAAAGTAGTATGCTGCAGAAGAGTTTACTGGCTTTTGCTTATTCTTAAATGCAGCAATTAATTGGCTAGAATACGTGTTATTCTGAGCCATAAGACTTAATGGTAGATTGCCTAATTCTTGCAAGGAATAAAAAGTTTGAAGCTTCATCCGTTTCTTCTTTTCTTTTAAAAAGCGCAGCAGGGATGCCGATTGTTTAACGTATTTAGTCTGTACCTTAATAAGCTTCAAATTTGCTAAGTTCTTCTTAGCTCGGCTAATAGAACTGGCTGATAAGCTAGTTAAACGCTGTAATAAGGCAGGATAAGGTGTTAAATTAGTTTTGTTTTGCTTTTTTGCCATAATATTGGCATAAACATATAGACCTATGAGCAAAGCTTTGCTTTTTTGGTCAAATTTTTCATCTTGAAAATTGACCAGTAACTCAAGTAGGTCAAACAGATTAATGTTGTTAGAATTCGTTTTGTTTTGCATAATAAAACCCCCTTGTTCTTATAAGTCTAATGCAAGAAGGTGGATGATCTGTTTTTACTCTATTTGATAAAAAATGATGATTGAAAGTATATTTTTCTGATATTAAACAACAACATAATTGGGAGATAATAACTTACAGTAATGATTAAAATTTATTGTTTTATTTCTCGGAAGCTAATTAAACCTTTATATTAATATTACCTTTAACTACCTTTAACTACCTTTAACTACCTTTAACTACTTTTAGCCTATCGTGTATCCCTTATGTCTGTAAGAATGTGGAATCTTTATAACAACATATTTGGGAAAAGTAACAACATATTTGGGAAAAGTAACAACATATTTGGGAGTTTACAACAACATATTTGGGAGTTTACAACAACATATTTGGGAATTTATAACAACATATTTGGGAGAATAATAAGCAACATATTTGGGAGTTTACAACAACATATTTGGGAGTGGAAAACTTTAATTTATAAAAGTTTTCCACAATTAATTAAAAAGCTTTTCTAATTTACACAACATCTAGTGATTGTATTATACATATCCATATATAGTACTAAGCTTTCTTTTATAACAACATATTTGGGAGTTTAACTATATATTTAGCTATTGTGGGAAGAATTTCTAAAATCTGCTATAATATAAACAACATATTATTTTTACGTGTTGCTATAAATGAATGGATGATTTTATGGAGAAAAGAGTAGCTGTAAATCATGAAGAAGATAAACCCGAAATTATAATTAAGGATAAACTCAATAAAGTTAGTAAAGTTGATAATTCTTTATTGAATGGTGATTTTACCAATTTTAGTAAAGGATGGACTGCTTTTGATCTTGATTGGTGGAATGTTATTGAAACTCAGGTAATTGATCAAAATACTAGTACTATTAAAATTCCAATAGATAAAGTAAAGGAACTGTTTAGCTCTTCTAGAAGACACGGTTCTCTTAAACAATTTGCGCGAGCAACTAATGATACTTTTTCTAAATTTTTGGCTTCACAAGTAAGGATTGAACGTCAAGAAGGTAATAGAACTATTTATGTAAATACTAATATTTTTGATCAGAGTTATATTGATGATAAGGATCTGACTTTCGTTGTCCAAGTAAAAAAATCCGCTCTTCCATACTTTAACGATATTTCTAATTGGACGAGGTTTGCACTTGAACAAGCTACTTCACTTCATTCAACTTATTCTAAGCGCCTGTTTATGTATTTGAAGCAATGGCGAACTGTAGGTAAAAGAACTTTCTCGCGGGATGAATTTACTAAAAAATTAGATATTCCAAAGACTTATCAGCCTGGTAACATTGATCAACGTATTATTAAACCAGCGTTAGAGGACTTAGCACCATATTTCTTTAATTTGAATGTTACTAAAAATTATGGGAAAGGGAAACGTGGCCGTAAATTAATAGGCTATACTTTTACTTGGAAACCTGAGGGAAAATCTACGAAGGATGTAGGTCGATCAAAAATCTTAGATGAAACTACACATATGTATTCAATTTTGCATAATCCTAATTTAAGTTTAAAGTCTAAATTTAGAGCTGTTGATCGATATCGCAATTTAAAATTAGGTACAACACAGAAATATTATGAAGAACAGCATCCCAACAGTTACTTTATTGATCCGGAGGATACAAAACGATCACCCCGTAGTATGTTGCACAGAGCAGATCTTGAAGGATTACAAGCATATACTATTGATACCTTGATTAATTTGTGTATCTTTTATGAAAGATTAAATAAAGAGGGTGAATTAAAAGCAGATGATATGGCTGATTTGGTTGTGATAGAAAAACGTTTATTTGATCAACATGTTAAAAATATTGAAAAATATCCTGCTTATAAGACGGAAAAGAGAACTATTGCTGGGTCTCTAATCAATAATTTAGATGTTAAGGATCATTTGAAGGATTATAAATCTGACTCAATTGTGGAAGAAATTCGACGGTATATTGAGCAGGAATTTGCTGAGTTTAAGCAAGGGCAGGATAATCGCCCTGGAATTCATGATTTAGATTAGTTGAAATTTTATACTATAAAAATAATAAAGCACCTAGGTAAGCTGTGTCAGCCTCTTCTAGGTGCTTTATTATTACTATGTATTTATATACTAATTTTATTTAGAATCTCTTTAAATCGGCTTATATGTCCATTTAAAGAGATTATTCTACATGCTCAATCATGTAACTTAAAAATGCACTGTCTGATTTGAATCCATGAGATTTAGACAAAGCACTAAGTTTCTTTCGGATTTTAGGTTTCATTGTAAATGTATAATTCTTAGTTTTTTCTTCTTTTTTCATTTTTGGAATGGTAAATACATCATTTGTTGAGGTATTTTTTTTATTGGTTACAGGCGCAGATGGTATTTGTTTAACAGCATCTGTTATTTTCTTATTTTCTGGATCAAAAGCCATAGATATAATTTCCTTTCTCAGGTTGTACAAAATTTATAATTTATCAGTAATTTTGGTAAAAGTGCTATCAATTTCATCGAAAAACTCGCGTTGTCGATTATAAATAGTATGTTCTTCGGCCATTTTTGCAATTGATTCATGATCTAAGGTAGAACGATTAAATAATTCCTTTTCAGGAATAACAGCAATACAGCTATTATCACCTTTTTCACGTTCAGTTTTTAATGCATCCATTAAATCATGTGAAGAACGAGTATTATGTTTGATCATATTGGCTACAAACCACAATTGAGCGGTAACGTAAGATTTCCTTGTGGTGTAATCAATTGCTTCTTTTTTAAATTCATTGATTCGTTCTTGTAAGTTAAATTTGGCATTATACCCATGTTCACTTGGAGTAATTGGGCTTAGAATATCGTGACTTACTATAATTGCATTTTTAGTTGCTGTAGAAAAGTCAGGATGACAATCGATAATAACATAATCGTACTGTCCTAAATTAAGTGAATCGTAGTTATCGCTGAGCCACATATAAAGTAGCATGTTTTTATTAGTGTTGTTTTCAATTGAAGTTTCAATATCATCAAGGTGCATATCGCCAGCTATCAAATCAATATTATCACCGACGTGATGAATCTTTATTTGACCATTACCAGTAAAAATCACGCCTACTGTTCCATCTTGATCGTAAACGTTGTAAGTTTGGCTTAAATTACTTTGGTGATCTAAGTCAATAAATAAAACTTTCTTGCCTTTAGTTGCAAGCCATTCACCATAGTTGTAGCTTAAAGTGGTTTTTCCAATACCACCCTTGATACCAACAAAAGAAAGGATTTTCATATTTATATTCTCCTGTGTAAATATACTTATCTTTGCATTTATAATACCACATATATTTATAATTATAAATATAGATGCATATGTAAGTATATTTAAAATTGTTATCATAACAGATTTTCTGATTGTTAGTAGATTATTTGATCTAAAGCAATATAAGTTGATAATCATTTTGATTCTATTGTTGATGATTTAAAAATATATTTGTAAACATAAATATATTTGCCTTTGTATTTGTAATTATAAACATAATGGTAAAAAAGAAGGTCATAATATGATTAAAAATTGATATACTTATCTTTGGCATTTGTGCCCTCCCAATGTTCATTTTTGCATTAGGAGGTGATTATTTTGCAAATATGGTCAATCCTATTAACCGTCGTAGTTGCGCCTATCGTTGTGAATGCAGTGTCTCATGCTCTAGAGAAGCTGTTTGACGAGTGGCTAGATAATCGTCATCGCACGAGGCGATACACTCAACGAAAGCGGAAAAAGCACAAACGCCACTAGCCTTAGCCATTTACATAGAACTTTAATGTCTTAAAATTGGTGAAAATAAAAAAGTCGTTACTCTCTGCCCTTTTTGAGTAACGGCTTTTTTTTGCTCTTATTTTTGATCAATTTTACAAATTGGTCAATCCTATCAAAGTTACTATAACATGTTTAATCCTTTTTAGCTACACATTTGCAGAGGTAGTAAGTAAAAAGAACAATTAATAATTATTTTTGTGGCTTTCTCATTTGATTTTCTCTTTGAATTATTTTTCTTATTAGCATATTTTTGTTTAACATTATTGCTTTCGTGGTTTCTTACATATTACATGATTTGCATTCCTTTGCTGATGGGTTCAAATTTTTTTAGGTCATTTTGCTTAAGGGAAAGAATAAATATAAGTATCAGTAGTAAATATTCTATGTCGCTAATTTAAAAAGAGAAAAGTTTATTTCGATATTATGAGGAATAAGATCTTCAATGATAGCTAGGGATGGATAGTAAATAAATATTATTGATAAGTGGTATCAAAATGGTTGCTTGTAAGTATTTTGACATATTTATAATTGTATTCATAAGTATATGTATATGTATATGCATATTCATGCTTACTTGGGTAAAATTCGTGTTGAATATATAAAAAATGCAATCAAAAAAGGACACTATTTATGATTCAAAAGAGGAGGAAACCAGAGCTATTAATGTCGTTCGTAAAGAGCTCACTTGCTAATTGATGATAATGTCTAGAGATGCTAGAGTTTGAATTAGTCATGAAGATCACCTTTCTTGATTTTTGGTCACTTCAAGTTTAGGTCTTCATGGCCTTTTTGTTTAACACTTAGTGTTGCACTTCAATTTTAAATCCGGGAATTTATGTTTTATCTATTCATTTTAGTTTAAGTGTATAATTTTTTGCGGTAAGTCAAATAAATATTTAAGAAATTAAGGTCAGACTAATGGTTAATAGCCTATTGCAAAAATATTGACACTTACGAATTTAAAAAAATCGTTATTTATACTAATAGCGATATAATAAAAGAGCTAGAAGATAATTTTTCGGAGGAAAAAATGAATAGAAATATTTTAATTACAATTAGTGGGGCTGCACTGTTATCATTCGGACTATTAACTGGTGTAACTAACAATAATGAAGTTAGTGCCGCTGTACAGGTGGGACAGAGTAATAGGTTAGAGCGTAATGCCTATATTTATAACAGTCAGGGCCATAGGACAAAGAAGAATGTTTGGAAGCATGGCAAGAAAGTCCTGGTTTTAGGGACAAAGACGATTAAGGGAAAGAAATATGCTAGAATTGGAAGAAATCAGTATATTCGTCTTACGAACTTTAAGAAATATAATACTAGCTCTAAGCCTACTGCTTTGCTCAAACATAATGCTTATGTTTTTGATGAAAATGGCAGACGAATCAAAGTGGCTTCTTTAAAGAAAAACAAAATTGTTACGATCTTGGGCACTCGATACATTAAAGGCAAGAAGTACTATCAGATTGCTAAAAATCGTTTTATCAAGGCTGCGAATGCTACAACATCAATTGCCAATGAGATAAATAATAGCCGGAATGATTTGAATCAAAAATCTACTGCTAATAATACAAATACAACTACCGTTATCAATAATAATTCGACTTCGGTTAACTCTAATGTTGACAATAATGCAGTTACTGGTGTAACAAATACGGTAAATGGATCAACCGTATCTTCAAATGTAACTAGTAGTTCTACTGTTAGTGCAAATAGCAATACTAATTCATCAACAACTTCAGAGAAATCAACAGATATAAAGAATAATGACACTGACGGGAACTCTTCTGATTTAGAAAAAGAATTAAAGGTACTACATACTTCATATGTTTTTGATAAGGCAGGAAAGCATATTTTAGGTAGTTTCGTAATCAAAGGCAGTATGGTTGATGTTAAAAATGCAACATTGATTAATGGCAAGCAATATTATGGCTTAGTTGGAGACGATGATGATAGTATAACTGGCTATGTACCCGCAACTGCTTTTGATAAAAATGCTACTGGATTAAAAGTAACAGTTTCTGATAAGAGTTTTATTCAATATAAGAAAGATATTGATCAATTAAGTAGTGGTATTTTTAACAGTTCCGCTTATGATTTGTCCTCTCCTGCTAAAAAGAATGCTTATCGTGCTGCATATTCTGCCGCATATGAAGTTGGTAATTTTAAGTATTCTACTGTTGAAGATATGGAAGCAGCTAAAGCTAATTTAAAGCAAGCTATCAAAGATCTGGACGGAAAACCAGTGGTAGTTGAAGGAACTTACGATAACTATATATTGACAAGTACACAAAAATCTCAAATTCTGGCTTTGGTAAATAAGGAATATAATGTTACCGACGCTAGATTTGATCCTGATGGTAAGTACGTAATTTACACTCAAGATGCACAAAGAAAAACTACTGATATAAGGCCCTTTATAAGGTTTGAAAACAAGGTAAGTTTCAATCCATTACAATATATGGGTAATCAAGTCGTTAAGCACAATTCCTTTGTCTACAATGATAAGGGACAGCGTGAGTTGGGAGAATTTGTTTCAAAAGGTGATAAGGTTCGAGTTTCTTCGTATACTAAGATAAATGGTCAGATTTATTATAGTTTTGATAATATTATTGGTAGCGATGTTTATCCAACCTTAGACAAATTTTTGCCAGTTAGTGTTTTTGAGGAGAATGGCAAAGACGAGAAGTTTGAGCCTGCGTCAAAAAAAGAATTTGATGATTTTACTAAATTCCTGAGAAATATAAATGGTCAAGTTTATGATCATGATATATATAACCTGTCTTCGCCAACTGATCGAGCCAGTTATCAAAAAGTTTCTGAGATAGGGAGCAGAGTAGCAAATGATGATAGATCTTCACAAGCAGATATTGAAATTGTTGAAAAACAAATGAAGGCTGCCTTTGCAAAATTAAATGGCAAAAAAATTCAAATTGAAGGAAAACGAAAAGATCATAAATATACTAAGGAAGAGATTGAGCAAATCTTAGACTTAATTGCTAGGAGTCGTGGAATTAAAAATATCAAATATGTAGGGATATCCAATGATACCATTGAATATGTAGTCAACCATAAGAATGAGCAAGCTGACACGAGATTTTTTGTTCACTTCAGTGATGATAATTCATGGAATTAATGTTAATTAAAACGATGTGGTGAAGTCCCAGCCTGTTGTAAGTGTCAAATAAAAGAGTGCACTTAAAAGCCGTCTCGGTAATTGTTATACCGAGGCGGTTATTTTTGTGCTCTTAGTAAATTACGTGACTTTTTTGATTCTTTGTCATTGCAAATAAGCTTCAAGAATATCGGAGTAATTAGACACAAGTTTAATTAAATAAAAAGTACTAAAGTTATAGTTAGTGAGGTTACCTTTTAATTAGAAACTGTCAAATTTTATGTGTAAATAGATCTTTCCCTTAGATTGATTTTTT
>JAEDOA010000175.1 GCA_016302195.1 Erysipelotrichaceae bacterium
AAGAAAATAATTTTATAAAAAATACTGATCATTTTATAGTTCCACGAAAACATCGATTTAATTGGGGATATTATGTAGATTTGTTTGAGATAATTGAAACAGAACAAGCAAAAGAAATACCTGATGCTATTCGTATTTTGGAAGATAGATATCAAAGAGCTAAATTGGCTGGTGTATTAAATATGCAAATACAAAGGAGCAAACAAAAATTATCAGCAGTAATAGAAGGCTCAGCTCAAAGTATTGAAGAAAATATAACTGGAACTATTAATCAACAAAATAAAGTCTTAGAAAACCAAATGCGACGTAATGCTAATCAATTGAATCAGGTTCAAAATACTATTAATAAATCAACCGATTGTGTATCCTCAGCATTAAATAATCTTAACGTTTTTATAGATGGTCTACACACAGATACTACAACGTTAAATATAGGGTTAGATAATTTTTAAAATGAAGTTAATAATGGGGTTAAGACTATTAATCAGACAATAGATAGGAATTTTGAAAATGTAAAGCACTATTAATAGGATGGGGATTTATAAAAATTGTAGAGTAACAAAATATAGTTCTAGTCCAATAAAGGAAAGAACTTTTTCTGCTGGTCAGATAAATATCTAAAATAATACAAGCATTATTGCAATTTAAGTATGGTGGCAAAATGGGGAAAGTTGTTTAATACTATTAAAAACTCACTTGATAATCTTAATTAAGAATAATGATTAAGTTTTTAACATTTGTATAGAAAGAAAATTTACAGTTAAATATATGAGTAAAATAAACAAACTTCTTCATTCTGAAGGTCTCATTCAACTAATAAAATATGTCTTAATAGGAGTGGTGGGACTAGTTGTTGACTTGGGAACTTACCTAATTTTGACGTATTTCAATCTAAACGTAGAAATTGCTAATATAATCTCTTCAACTTGCGGGATCGTCAATAATTTCTTTTGGAATTCATACACTAACTTTAAAGTGCGTGATCGAATGCTGTTACGATTTATCTCATACTTTTTGGTTGGACAAATCACAACAGTTTTTACTACAGTTTCATTATTTATTTTTGCAACTAAACTAGGATTTCCACATTTGATAGTTAAGGTTGTTGCTACTTTTGTTGCAACACTTATTCAGTTTGTAATCAATAAGGTTGTTACTTTTAGAAAGAGTAAAAAATGAATATAGGACAATTGCTTAGAGAATATCGATTTCATGCTGGTTTTACTCAAAAAGAGATGGCAGCTGGAATAATTCCTGAGTCATTTTATTCACGTGTCGAAAGAGGCACACGTGAGATTGATGCTAAAGATTTAGTTAGATTACTAGAAGCTCATAGATTCGATGTGGCAACTTTTTTCAGACGTTTATCCAAATCGGATAAATCTTATTTCGAAACCGAATCGCAAATAGTTTTTGCTATGAATACTAAGAATATTGCTAGAATTCATGAAATTGAGGATGAATTACAAAAGGAGGGGGTTACTCCTCCAAAATGGCTCGAATTTAGATTAAAGTTGGCATCAGCATGGATTACGCATTCGTCTAAAGAAGTTTCACCAGCTATGCAGGATAAAATTAAGAAGTTGATTATCAATGAAAATTGGGATCGGACTTCATTTTATTTCTTAAGTCAGGCAGTGATTCTAATGAATATCGATGATGCTAAAAAGCTAATTGAGTCGGCATACCAAGCCTTTTATAGAAAGCCTAGTACGGATGCACCAACTTTAGAAACTATTTATTTCTATCATGGCGATTAATTATATGAATTGTTGCTACCATGAGAAAGTTGGTAAGGAATATATAGTTAGTTCAATTAAGTTTTTACGCTCGTTACCTATAACGCCAGAAATTGGACTCTTTAGTATTTTGTGTACTTATTATGAAGCATTGTTTGATCATAATAAGGAATTACAAGAACGGATCATCGATATTTTACAGAGAAGTCGGTACTTATCTTTGATACAAGATACAGTCGAAAAATAAGAATATTTTTATTAAATATCAGCACTTGCTTTTAAAGGCAAGTGCTTTTTTGTCGTTATCGTTATAAATAAATGAGAGAAAGATATTTGTGTGTCATTTATGCAAATTAAGATGTAGCAAAATTTTTAGGAATTACAATAAAAATATCGATAACTTGTTATCTTTTAGTAAGTTAATCTTTTGTTTGTTAAATATAGATATGATGTAGAGGAAAAGTAAGATGAAATTAAAGAAGATAGGGTTAGCTACTGTTACTGCTTTGACACTTGCAGGAACTAGTTATTCTTTAACTAATAATATTGGCAATAGTCAATTGGCCTTGGCCAAAAGTAAAAAGGTAGTTAAGCATCATAAAAAAAGTACAAAATACTAAAAATTTGCTTACTTATAAAAACCTTTTTGGTAAGAAGACAAATGATCCTATCCTGGAAAAGTATCGC
>JAEDOA010000176.1 GCA_016302195.1 Erysipelotrichaceae bacterium
CTCTTTGTAATTCCATATATCTTTTGATAATAATCGATATCAACTCCGCTGCTAAATCAACATCATCATTGCAGATAACATACTTATATTGTCCTAACATCTGCATTTCTTTTGTTGCTTTTGCTAGACGCTGCTGAATTATCTCTTCAGGCTCACTTTTTCTACCCCTAATTCTTCTTTCCAACTCATCCATTGATGGAGGGATTATGAAAATCGATAAAGCATCAGGACATTTTTGCTTAACCTGAACCGCACCCTCAACTGTGATTTCAAGCAAAACATTTTTTCCCTCATTACGTAATTTTTCAACATATGCTAAAGGGGTTCCATAATAATTGCCGACAAACTCTGCATACTCTAACAACTCTCCATTATCAATTGCTTGTTGAAACCTTTCCTTACTTACGAAAAAGTAATCTACTCCATCAACCTCTTTACCGCGTGGCTCTCTTGAAGTCATAGAAATAGAATAGGCAATCTTCAATTCAGGATCATTTTGAAATTTTGCTCTTACTGTTCCTTTACCAACTCCTGATGGTCCAGATAAGATGATTAATAATCCCTTCTTCATAACCACTCCCCCTTATTTTTAACTATTATACTTTTTACAAGCCTTTTTTTCAATGTGATATAATTGTTTTGAGGTGTTATATTATGGCTTTCGACGGAATATTTCTTCATCAAGTAACAAAGCAGCTGCAAAAAGCGGTTGGACTAAGGATTGTAAAAATACATCAGATTTCTGATACAGAAGTCCTTTTTAGTTTAAAAGGATATAGTAGCTACCAATTAATGGTAAGTGCCCATTCTCTTTACAATAGAATTCATTTTACAAGCAAAAAATATCCAACTAGAAATAGCCCAAACAACTTTATCATTCTATTAAGAAAATATCTCGAATCAGGAGTGATAACATCAATAAAACAGGCAGGATTAGATAGATATCTAATATTTGATGTAGATAACAGAAATGAAATAGGAGATAAAATTCATCTAAAGCTATATGTTGAATTAATGGGAAAATACGCCAATATTATTCTTGTTCATAATGATCGCATAATTGATGCATTAAAGCACATTCCACCTTTTGAAAATACCATTAGAACTATTCAGCCAGGGGCAAAATTCACTGAAACCCCACCACAGCTAAACAAAATCAATCCCTTGGAAGTAGATGAAATACATTATGATGACAAATTATCAGATTACTATACTGGTATATCCGATTTATTGGCAAATCAGATCCGCTTTTTGATGCAAAGTCAATCCTATGATGAAATAAAAAAAGCCATACTAAACAGCGATAAGATGTATATCACCACAGTAAATGACAAGCAATACTTTCACTGTATACCCCTGACTTTTCTTAGTCAGCAATATCAACAGTATGACATATGTGAAGGACTAGACTATCTATATTTTTCAAAAGAAGAAAAAGATAGAATTAGACAATTAACAGGTGACTTATTTAAATTTACTAGAAGAGAAATCAATAAATACACCAAAAAGCTAGCTGTGTTAAATGCTGATTTGCAAAGCGCTCAGCAATGCGATAAATACAAATTAATGGGGCAGATTCTCTATAGTAATCTTGATAAAATAACCAAAGGCAATAAGTCGGTTACTCTTTGTGATTTCGATGGAGAGAATATTACCATTGAATTGGACGAAAAACTGGATGGAAAAGGAAATGCTAAAAAGTATTTTACAAAATATCGCAAACTATCAACTGGTCAGAAATATATCCAGCAACAAATCGATATAGCCAAAGAAAACCTAGATTATTTCACCTCCATTGCTCAGCAATTGGAAATTTGTGACTTTGCCAGTGGACAGGAAATAAGACTAGAACTGGAAAGAAATGGTTATTTAAAAGCTAGAGTACAAAAGGCTAGAAAGAAGAAACCTGTAGAACCTAACTACAGTAAAATTCAATTCGAAGGCTATACTATCCTAGTGGGCAAAAACAATATTCAAAATGACTATATTACATTCAAAAAAGCCAATCGCTTTGACTACTGGTTCCACATTAAGCAGGTTTCAGGAGCTCATGTAATAATCAACAACAGCGAGCCAACTGAAAAACAGATTAGGTTATGCGCTTCTTTGGCAGCTTACTATTCATGTTATCGCAATTCCCAAAGCATTGCTGTTGATTACACAATGGTAAAAAACCTTAAAAAAATACCTAATAGTAAGCTAGGTAAAGTCATCATGAAGCAATATAA
Source organism: Erysipelotrichaceae bacterium (assembly GCA_016302195.1). GTDB lineage: Bacteria > Bacillota_I > Bacilli_A > Erysipelotrichales > Erysipelotrichaceae > UBA1783. Next base: position 2,229 of record JAEDOA010000176.1, read on the forward strand.
AACCATCTATATTGATATTAATCAGAAAGAAATTGAGCAACTCATATCAAATCAAAACGGCTAAGTAAAGGCGAGCGTTTATAAGACAGTTGACAACCACAGTAGTTTGTACTGCTGTGGTTGTTCTTGTATTCTATTCCGTTATGTGGTAATGTGGAGTCGAACAAATCGAAAAACTTGAATTT
>JAEDOA010000043.1 GCA_016302195.1 Erysipelotrichaceae bacterium
CGAATATAGCAAGTTGCCGGTTCTTTTTTTTGTCGTTTTTAATGTTTATTATCTATATATTTCACGATGTTGCTCAATAGGAAAATAATCATAAATACTACTAAACCATTATATTGAAAAAAAGCGCTAGTATAAGCATATGACTTAAATTAGCGCTTTTGAATAGATGTGGTGCGCCCGACAGGAATCAAACCCGCATCTTCTCGAATCGGAATCGAGCACTTTATTCAGTTAAGCTACGGACGCGTATCTTTATTATATACCAATTTAAGATAAAATGTTATTTTTGTGAAATTATGTGATTTATTGAAATAGAGCTTGTTAATATGTTAAAATTTTAACAGGTTAAGTTTTTTGATAATATAAGGAAAAGCTATCTTAGCTTAGGTATATATTGTGGCAAATAAGAAAAAAGAACTAAGACTATCTCAAAATATAGAAGTAGTTCGTAATCAGTTTAGAGAATTATTAAATTCTTCTGTAATAGTGGAAGATCGTTTTAGTCGGTCTAGTAGAACAATCAAAGGTGAGCTAATCGCAGTATACGACAACATTATCGTTGTAAAAATGGACGATGATAGCTTGTATGTAAATAAGACATATTCTTATTCAGATATTATTTCAGGAAAAATTAAGATAAGTAAAGAGGTTGAAAAATAATTTCTTATCGTATTATAATATTGAAGATGCACCGGTGGCGGAATGGTAGACGCGTACGTCTCAGAAGCGTATGAATTATTCGTGTGAGTTCAAGTCTCATTCGGTGCACCATTTTAATTTAATATGTGCTTTAGGCACTTTTTGTTTGATTTATTATTGCTTATCAGTATCAAATAGACAGGTAAATAAATCGAATAAGATTTGTTATAAGGATTAGTCATATTTTGAGAGGGGATTTATGTCAACAATAGAGTTATTTATTATTGCGGTTGGTTTATCTATGGATGCCTTTAGTGTATCAGTTTGTAAAGGCTTATCTGTCAGCAAGGTAAAATTGAAACATGTAGCATTATGTGGGCTTTTCTTCGGCTTCTTTCAAGGAGCAATGCCAATGTTGGGTTATTATTTAGGCATAACCTTTTCAAGCTATGTTGAAGCAATAGACCACTGGATTGCCTTTATTCTACTCGGTTATATTGGTATTAATATGTATAAAGAAGCAAAAGAAGATAGCTGTGATTTCAATCCCGATTTCTCTTTGAAAACGATGTTATTGTTGGCAATTGCGACCAGTATAGACGCTTTGACAATAGGTGTATCCTTTGCCTTTTTGAAAGTTAAGGTATTATATAGCTGTATTATCATTACTTTAACAACTTTTGTTTTTTCGGCAGTTGGTGTATTGATTGGTCATATGGTTGGATGCCGTTTTAGCGCAAAAGCGCAAAAGTTTGGCGGAGTAATTCTTGTATTGCTGGGTGTAAAGATTTTAATTGAGCATTTATTCTTCTAGTGGATATATTCCACTTTTTTTAAAAAAAATAGGCATTGCCTATTTAGTTTTGAAATTGAGAATTATATAAATTGTAATAGAAGCCTTTTTTGTTTAGTAGCTGTTGATGATTACCTTTTTCAATGATATTTCCATCTTTCATAACCAGTATACAGTCAGAGTTGACTATGGTAGATAAACGATGGGCGACAATAAAGGCGGTTTTACCTTTCATTAATTCATCAAAGGCTTGTTGAACCTTTAGCTCTGTTCTAGTATCTATTGAGCTGGTAGCTTCATCAAGAATTAAGACATCTGGGTTTTGAATCATTGTTCTAGCAATACATAATAATTGCTTCTGTCCCTGACTAATTGAGTCATCGTTTTCATTAATAATGGTTTGATATTGTTGAGGTAGTCTTTCGATGAAAGAGTCTATATGACATTTTTTGCAGGCTTCTATCATCTGTTGATCTGAGCATTCTTTGCCCATTTGTAGATTTTCTTTGATACTTGCCTGTTTTAGCCAACTATCTTGTAATACCATAGAGAAGTTTTCTCTTAAGTTGGCTCTTGATATATCATTTATCGAGATACCATTAAATAGGATATCCCCTTTGTCAATATCATAAAAATGCATTAGAAGATTAATTAGTGTAGTTTTACCACAGCCTGTAGGGCCTACAATAGCGATTTTTTCGCCTTTATTGACTTTAAAGGATAAATCCTCGATTAAAGGTATATTCTTGTTATAACTGAAATATACGCCTTTAAACTCGATGGTTTCTATTGGAGGGCGTAGAGTTTTCTTTACATCTTCGACAATTTCATCCTGGTCAATTAATTCAAAAATTCTATTGGCGCAAGCTAGAGCATTTTGTAATTCAACAATAACTGAACTAAGTTCATTAAATGGCTTTGAAAATTGGGAAGCATATGATAAGAGAGTAGATAAATTACCAATAGTAATAGATGAACTAATAACCTGTAGTGATCCCAAAACGGCTATTACAGCATATGTTAGGGCGTTAATTAGTCTAGTTGAAGGATTGGTTAATGATGAAAAGAAGATGGCTTTTTTACTTGTTTGTGCTAGTGAGTTTGAAATAATATCAAAATCATTCTGTGATTGCTTATGGCGATTAAAACTGATTATCAGTTTTTGATTATTGACTATTTCATCTATATAACTGGATAATTTTCCTTTTTGCCCAGCCTGAAGGGCAAAATACTTATGACTTCGATTAGCGATGAAACGAGTAATAAATAATGATAACGGAGTTAAGAAAAGAACTATAAAGGCAACCTGGTAATTTAGATAAAACATATAACAGATAGATATAACAATTGTTAATACACTGGTAAAGAAATTGGTAAGTCCTAATATTAATCCATCTGATAAGGTATCTACATCATTGATAATTCGTGAGGTTATATCTCCTGATAAGTGATTATCGATATAACTGATTGGCAAATGCAAAAGCTTTCTAAAACCATCTAATCTGATTGTCTTACAACAGTTAAAGCCAATTCTATTGTTTAAGTATGATAGAAGATATTGGCTTATAAAAGTGATAAAGATAGTTAAAACCATCTTAATGATAAGCGATAATAGGCGTTGAAAATCAACATTATAACTGATTAAGGTATCTATTATTTTGCCCACTAGTATTGGTAGGTAAAGGCTCGATAGTACTACTATGGTAGCCAATAATAGAGTAATGAGAATTTGAAGAAAATATTTTTTTAGATATTTGAATAATCTACTCATAGTGATTCTCCTTTTTGTTTTGAGAATTGTATATTTCTTGATATAGAGAGCAGCTCGCTAGTAAATTATGATGATTAGAATTTCCTATTAAATGGCCATTATCAATTAAAAGTATATTATCTGCAAAACTGATGGAAGATATTCTCTGGGAGATAATGATAATGGTTTTCTCAGGTTTAAGTGCTAGTAATGTTTCTCTTATTTTCTTTTCAGTAGCATAATCTAAGGCACTTGTAGAATCATCTAAAATCAAAATAGAACTATCCTTAATCAAGGCTCTTGCGATTGATAATCTTTGTTTCTGCCCTCCTGAAAAATTATTGCCAAATTGAGATACCTCTTTATCTAAATCATTTGTTGATTTGATAAAATCGCATTGACTCTGGTGTAATACCTCCATCATTTTTTCTTCTGTTGCATTTTCATTGGCAAATTTCAAATTGGAGCGAATTGTTCCACTTAATAGAATGGATTTTTGCGGAACTAAAGCAATTTGTTGATTTAACTGTATATCATCAATATCTTTTATATTGATATTATTTATAAGGATAGTACCATTTGTTGGACTATAGAATTTATTCAATAAATTAATAATAGTTGATTTACCACTACCGGTAGCACCAATGATTCCAGTAATAGTACCTTTTTTTATTGAGAATGATATATTACTGATACTGTCTTTGTTACTATCGGGAAAGTGAAAACAGACATTATCAAATTTAATTATTTCATCATCATTGAGTTGTCCGATTGGAGATGTTCCACATTGCTTGGCTGGAATTTCCAAAACACTATCAACTCTTTTCAAGCAGGCAATTGCTTTGTTAATCTGTATTATCAAATTTGCTAGTTTGATTAGCTCAACCAGGATTTGAGACATGTAGTTATATAAAGCTAAGGTTTGTCCACTTGTTAGATTGCCGATATTTACTTCAATACCGCTTTGGAATAATACCAATACTATTGCCATGTTAATTAGTAAATAGGTAATAGGATTAAGCAAGATTGTGATTCTTGTTGACTTTAACTGAGTGTTATATAAATCGTCATTTTTTTGGGCAAATGATTGTAGTTGGTCGTCTTGTTTGTTAAAACCGCTGATAGCTCTAATTCCAACAATGGTTTCTTTACTTGTTTTAGCTAGGTCATCCTGTTTATTTTGAACTTTTGTAAACAAAGGAATGCTTATAAGCATAATTGTAAAAACAATTACAAGCAAAATTATGATTGTCAGCAAAAAAGTCAAAGATAATTTAAATGAAATTCTTGCCGCCATGAAAAAGGCACCAAAGACAATAATTGGAGATCTCAACAATAATCTTAAAGCCAAGTTGAGCCCATTTTGAATCTGGTTGATGTCATTTGTCAACCTGACTATAAGCGATGAAGGCGATAATCTTTGATAATCAGCCATTGATAATGATTGGATATTCTTAAAAAGCGCTATTCTTAAGTCATTACAGTAATCTACTGCTACTTTTGAAGCAAAATATTGTGCTATTGTAGTGCAGCAAAAGCCAAGTAGCGCAAATATCAAAAGCAATAAGCCTTTTTTTTCAATAAAAAGAATATCGTTATTACAAATTCCAATATCAACAATATCAGCAATTACAAGTGGTACAAGTAACTCGAAAACTACCTCTAGAAATTTGAATAATGGAGATAAAAGTGATATAAATAAATATTTTTTGAAGTACTTTACAGCTTTCATAATACCTCTCTTCTCTAAAATGTTATTTTGACACATAAAGCAGTAAAGTGCAATCAACATTTTGTTAGTGTATAATAAATAGGTAATAGCAAGGAGGAACTTTATGTTATTAACAATTGATGTTGGAAATACAAATATATCCTGTGGCATCTTTAAAGATGAAAACCTGATAGCAAAATTTAGGTTTATTACAAAGAATAATCGCACTCCAGATGAATTAGCTTTACAGATTCATTCTATTTTTGAAGTTAAGCATTTGAAGGAAGATGATATAGATGGGGTTGTTATCTCTTCTGTAGTTCCAAACATAAATAATGATTTAATATATGCGATTAAACAGTTATTCGACATTGAACCGCTTTTTATTGCGGCTGGTATTAAAACCGGCATTAAAATTAATGTTGATGATCCAAAAAGCGTTGGAGCAGATTTGATTGTGGATGCTGTTGGTGCTTACAACAGATATAATAGCGCAACACTAGTAATAGATTTTGGCACAGCAACAAAGTTTATTTATATTAATGATGACGCAGTATTTCAATATGGTGTAATTTCTCCAGGATTAGAAATATACGCTAATAGTTTGTGGCAAAAGACAGCTCAGCTTCCAGCAGTACAGTTAACTAAACCAAAGTCAATATTAGGAAAAAATACAGTTCACTGCATGCAGGCCGGTATTGTTTATGGATATATAGGTTTGACTGAGGGAATTATTAATCAAATAAAAAAGGAAATCGGAAAAGAATTCAATATACTGGCAACTGGCGGATTAGGGCGTTATATCTATAATGAAACAGACTTAATAAAAGAATATGACCCTGATTTGGCATATTATGGCATGAAGTATTTATATGAAAAAAATAGATCAGTAAAATAAGAAAAGAGGTATATTATGAAAATAGGTATTAGCAATGATCATTCCGCTGTAGAATTAAAAATGGCAATTATGGATTATTTGTCAAAAAAAGGCTATCAGATGGTAAATTATGGAACTGATAGCACAGAAAGTTATGATTATCCAATAGCTGGAAAAAGACTAGCGGAAGCTGTTAGAGATAAAGAGGTTGATTGTGGTATTGCGATTTGCGGTACTGGTATCGGTATTTCGCTTGCTTGTAATAAAGTAAAGACAATAAGAGCTGCTTGTGTAAGTGAACCTGTTAGTGCAAGATTAACAAAGGAACATAACAATGCCAATATTATTTGTTTCGGAGCTAGAATTGTTGGTGTTGAAATGGCAAAGGCAATTGTTGATAGCTGGCTTGAAACTGAATATTCTAACGAAGAAAGACATCAAAGAAGAATTGATATGATTTCAGAAATTGAAAATCAGTAGAATTGTCAGATTATTGTCATTTATTGTCAAATAATCAAAATTAAAATAGCATTATTCAGTGCTAAAATAGAAATATAAAAAATTGAGAAACCTGTTCTCAATTTTTTTATGCTCTTATTCTATTATCCTTTTTATGCCAGATTCCACTGTAGTAATAGATGGCTAAGAAGATAGAAGCCATTACCCAGCTGATTGGATAGCAATATAAGCTTTCAATGATGTTATTGGCCGGATAACAGGTTAACCAGATTATTCGGTAAATACAAATGAATATAGTTGTTATAAGCATTGGATAGAATGAATGCCCACATGCCCTTAAAGATACAGACAGTATTTCAACGTAATTGAAGAAAATCCAGCATGGGCATAGAAAGTGAATGAAATCCATGCAGATACTGATAACTGCAGGATCATCAGTAAACAGTAAACTGATAAATGGTCCGCCAAAGTAAATTACTGTTGCGATAAATACGGTAGTTAAAGCTAACATTATTAGTGAAATTCTAACAGTCTTTTTTACTCTATCGATTTTGCCCGCTCCATAGTTTTGTCCTACTATAGTTAAGGCAGCGGTACCGAATGCTCCATCAATATTCCAATAGAAAGCATCTATTTTTCCAAAGGCAGTATAAGCAGCCATTGTATCTGTTCCACATTGATTTACAGTAGCCTGAATGAATAAATTAGCAACACTGTACATTATTGATTGAATTCCCATTGGTAAACCAATAAGACAAATCTTTGCTAACATGGAAAAATCGACTAAACGAAAATCCAAAGAAAACTTAAATTCTGAATATTTTGAAAACAAGATGAAATAAATCAAGATAGCTGAAATTGTTTGGGAAATGATGGTTGCTATTGCTGCTCCTGCAACATTTAATTTACAAATTCCTACTAATAGGATATCTAGAACAATATTAACAACACAGCTGATGATTAAGCAATTCAATGGTGTCTTGGAATCACCCATTGCTCTTAAAACGCTGGAACCAACATTGTAAATCATCGATGGAACAAATCCACAAAAAAAGATCCGCATATATATTAATGATAGGGGATAAACATCACTGGTTACACTTAACATTTGTAGTAACATTGGTGAGAATATGATTCCAAGTACCATCATTATTCCCCCTGATAGTATGGCAAGAAACATCCCTGAGTTAACTGCTCTAGAGACAGATTTTAAATCATTTTGGCCATACAACTGGGCTATAATGACAGTTGCTCCTGAAGAAAGTCCGGTGATAAAATTAATCAAAAGTGCAATAGAAGTTGAAGTTGACCCGCCAACAGCAGCTAGAGCGATTTTACCACAAGCCCTTCCTACTACAATAGCATCTAGAGTGTTGTATAATTGCTGAAAGAATGTTCCAAGCATTACCGGGAAAAAGAATTTGAGAATCTGTATAGGGATTGGCCCCTCCAATAAACTGTTCGAAATATGCTTTTTCATTGCTCCATTATAGCACTAAAAAATAATTTACCAAGTATTTAGTCGAAAAAAGAAAAAAGATGTTGACTAGGTTATAAAAACTTGATAGAATAAATAAGCGTTAAAACCTGGTCCGTTGGAGAAGTGGTTTAACTCACATGCCTTTCACGCATGCACTCACGGGTTCAAATCCCGTACGGGCTACCATTTTAAAAAACAAGAGATCAGACGGTCTCTTTTTTTTCTTTGATGAGGATATATTTGAAAATGAAAAAAACATATGCTTATTTTCTACAAGTTATTTATTGGATTACTAATGCAACAGTTGCTTCTTTTACTATTGTTTATTTAGCTACAGCTTTAAATAATGATGTTTTAGTAGGCGTGATGATTAGTTTGATGGGCTTATTTTCAATATTGTTAAATACAATATTTGAAAAAAGGTATATCTTGTCCAAAGAGATATCAATTAGAAAGCTTTTGCTAGGTATTTATGGCTTAGCTTTACTATGTTATTTGATTTATGGTTATACTAGATGCAATATCTTGTTAAGAGCATTTCTATATTGCGCTGGTTACAGTTTGTTTTCTTATAGTCACCAATATATCAATATATATGCTGCAAAAATAAACGATAATAGCAGGATCAAAGATGGAAACAGACCAATAACTTTAGGGCCTTTGTATTACAGTATGATGGTATTAGTAATAGGGTATTGGTTTGTAAGGGAAAGTCCATTGGTGTATATCAACTTTTCTGCTGTTTTTGTTTTTGTTTCCTTTTTGTCTATCTTATTCTGCAAATATGATTTTATGTATTGCAAACAAAGAGAAATTGATGTGAAATTGAAATCAGATTATCGCTTTATTTTGTTTGTTATCGCAAGTGTTTTATCAAGTATGGCGGCTGTTACTTCAATTAAATTCATTTCCCGAATTGTAATTGGTAATGGAGGAAATATGCTTAATCTAGCATTGTTATTTGCGATACAATCAACTGTAGTTATTTTCGCAAATATCTACTCAAAGAAAATACTGAAAAAAATTTCAAGTGAGACGCTTTTACTTTTCAGTTTTGTTTTCTCATTTATTAAGGTCTTTCTAATTTACATTTCCAAGGATTTGAATTTGATGTATCTAGCAATGGCATTATCGATAATATCTTATGGTTCTTTAGGCTTTGCAAGCTATGACTATCTATCAAAGATTATTGAGAAACAATATTTAGCTAAAGCTAATAAAATTAGTCACTTATGTTCATCAATTAATATAGGTTCACTGTTATCAGGTTTTATTTGTAGCTATGTATTATACTACTACGATGTTAGAATGCTGCTTTTTGTAAGCTGTATTTGTGCATTCTGCTCAATTTTGGTATTTGCTGGTGGGTTGAGTTGCAATAAATAGATATGTTTGATACAATACAACATGCACCGCATCTATATGAGTGGTAGCGAGGAGAAATAGAAATGAATAATGAAAGAATTAAAAAATTAGCATCAATGGGCTTAATGGTAGCAATAGTTGTAGTATTGCAGTATATAGGCTCATTTATCAAACTAGGTGAGTTTTCCATTTCACTAGTACTAGTACCAATTGTTATTGGTGCAGCCCTACATGGCCCACTTTCAGGAGCATTTTTAGGCTTTGTGTTTGGCTTGGTAGTCTTGTTAAGTGGAGATGCAGCAGTATTTTTGGCATATAACCCATTAGCTACAGTAATTGTAGTAATCCTAAAGGGATCTGCTGCTGGATATGTCTCAGGTTTAGTTTATCAAATGCTATGTCAAAAAAATGAGATGGCTGCAGGTGTGTTGGCTTCCCTGTCAGCGCCAATTGTTAATACTGGTATATTCTTAATTGCTTGTGCATTAGTTTATATGCCACTTATTACCTCTTGGGCAAATGCTTCAGAGTTTGGAAGCAATATTGCAGGATATTTCATTTATGGTTTAGTTGGCGCAAATTTTGTAGTGGAAATGTTAATTAATTCTGCTCTTGCGACAACAATTGTCCGCTTGATTAAAGTGGCTAAGAAGTAAAGAAAGAGGAAATTGAAAATGAAAAAATTGTTTGTGTGTTTATTAGCACTATTATTACTTGTAGGTTGTGGAGAAAAAAGTACAAATGAAGAAGTTGATTTAAATAAAGTAGCTGAAACTTTATTGGAAAATGTTGAAACTCCAATGTATGAAGTTACTGCTATTGATGAAGAGTCATTCCCTTATTTTACATTTGTTGATTTTAAAGATGGTTATCAGGCAGTTACAGCTGATGCATTAATTGGCTCAATTGCTCATAGCGTAGTAGTTATCAGCACAAAAGACGGTGATGGAGCTACATTAGCAAATGAAGTATTTGAAAATGCTAATCCACAAAAATGGGTTTGTGTTTCAGCAGCAAAAACAGCTGTAATGTATACAGATAATCTTGTTGTACTTGTAATGTCACAGGTTGATACTGTTGATGCTATTAAGGCAAATTTTGAAACTAACTATAAAGATGGCAAAGTATTAGAAAAGACAAATGCTGAATAAGAAGATTAAACTATCTTTAATTAGCGATTATCGTAGCTCCATTATGGGGGTAGGAGCGCTGCTTATTGTTATATTTCATTTGTGGTTAAGCTTATTTGCCAAAATTGAATATGTTTCAACAATTGAAAGAGTTATCAAGAACATTTGTTATTGTGGTGTTGATATCTTCTTTCTAGTTTCTGGTTTGGGATTGTATTATTCTTTAAAAAAGAATAATAATGTTAAGCAGTTCTACAAAAGAAGATTTCCAAAGTTTATTTTGCCTTGGCTATTAACGGCAATACTAACAGCCTTGACTTCACACTGGCCTTTATCAACTTTTATTGAAAATGTTACAGGATATAGCTTTTTTACCAAATCAATCTACATTTTCAAATGGTACGTTATTGCGATTTGCATAGTATATCTATTGTTTCCTGTATATTTCAATTTGTTTGAAAAAAGCAAGAATAAAACTGCATTTACATTCTTATTTATAGTTATATGGATTGCAGTCTGTATAATGATAAATGCAAGAGTAGATTTGTATGGTATATTGTGGCGAATTGTTATATTTGTTATTGGAGTATATCTAGAATATAGCATTCTAAATGAAGAAAAGACTATTAGTGTTTACTTAGTGTGGTTAATCTTTATCTTAGGTATTGTAATCTTCTATTTGAATTTTACCAAGGTAATTAAGATTAATATCGTTGAGCCAAATAGTCTAATCGCAAATAGTTTATTAGCTTTATCTATCTCATATTTAGTGGCTATGTTTTGTCAAAAACATCCGAAAGTTAATAAAGTATTATCATTAATCGGGGGCTGTTCTTTGGAAATGTACTTGTTCCAGGAATTAATTGGTTATCAGATAATCGGTTTAACTAGCAAATTCTTACCAAGAATCATTGTTAACGTCTTGGTAATAATAATAGTAACGGTTTGTTGTTACTATTTGAATAAAATATTTAATTATTTAAATAAGAAAATCTATAAATAAAAAAACGACAAAGATTCGT
>JAEDOA010000177.1 GCA_016302195.1 Erysipelotrichaceae bacterium
CAGCAAATTCACTCAAGAAAAATAATTATATTCAGAGCCATCCCGAAGCAATTGGTGATGATTTACTGTTAGCTCTGAGGGTAAGTAAAGATAATTTAAACTATCTTTAAGACGAAAATAAAAGATTTGGGGCTGTTGCACGAAATAAAATGAATTAAGGACTCGTGCACAGTCCTTTTTTATTGTCATTTTAGGTGAAATATACTATAATTAATTTGTTACAAGATAAGGAAATAAAAAACAGAGAGAACCTTCAACCTTCCTCTCTGTAATCCTTACAAAAACGACTAATTTTTTAAGGGAGCCGCCTAAATGAACGACTATAAACAGAATATAACTCTTTCTGATGCATATGGACAAGGATATTTATCTTTATTTTATGATTTTTCTTCAGAATTATTGCCACATGAAATGGCCTTATTGGAGTTATTAGAAACATTAGACTATAGTAATTTTGATGCATCACTTAAGAGAGAAGCAAATATAGATCCAAAGAGTATGGCAATAATAATAATTTATAGTTATATGCTGAATACCTATTCATCGCGAAATATAGAAAGATTATGTAAACGAGATATGTTTGCTTTAGCAATATTATCAGGTAGTTCAGCACCAGACCATACAACGATAAATAGATTTATACAAAGGAATGCTAATCCTATAGATGAATTATTTTATGATGTTGTTAAAAAGTTAGAAGAAAAAGGAGAATTATTAAAAGAAACTGTATTTCAAGATGGAACTAAAATTGAGTCACGAGCAGGAAAATATACTTTTGTATGGAAAGGAGCAGTAACAAAGAATGCCGAGAAATGTGAGAAAAGACTTCGTCAATATTTAAATAAAGCAAATGAATTAGGACTTTCTCTTTTATTAGAAGAAGGTAATGACTTTCAAAGTGTATATAATGAGCTAATTGTGGTAAAAAATAAAATAAAGGAAATGGATTTACCTTTTGATGCTCCATTAAAAAAAGGAAGGGGAAATAAACAAAATAGATTAGTAAAGCTTTATAAACAAATATGTGAAGATTTAAAAAAAATAAATGACTATGATATATCATTGGCTTTAATAGGTGATAATAGAAATAGTATGTCAAAGACAGATCCTAATGCCACTTTCATGAGGATGAAAGAAGATAGCATGGGAAATGGTCAATTAAAACCTGGATATAATCTACAAATAGCTACAGATGCTAATTATATAGTAGGTGCTACAATTTCATGTGATAGAACAGATTATGAAACATGTATTCCAATGATAGAAAAGTTAGAAGAAAAGCTTGATTGGAAATATACCAATTACTGTGCTGATAGTGGGTATGATAATGTTAAAAACTATAATTATCTAAAAGGAAAAGGATACACTGCATATATAAAGCCACAAGATTGGGAAATTTCAAAGACGAGGAATTATAAGAAAGATATTGGTAAATATCAAAACATGGCATATAACAAAGAAGAAGACTATTTCACATGTGCTAATGGTAAGAAGCTTGAAAGAATTAAGACTTGTATAGATAAAAGAAGTGGTAGTACATATGGAGTATATAAGTGTTGTGAATCCTGTATAGATTGTCCTTGCAGAACCAAATGTATGAAAAAAAGTACTAAAGAATGTAAAGAAATGAATGCTTATATTGAGCATTGGGAAGTAAGGGATAAAGCACGAACACTTCTAGAAACTGAAAAGGGAATAATATTAAGACAGAATAGGAGTATTATGGCAGAAGGCTGTTTTGCTCAAATTAAAGCTAATAATAAATTAAGAAGATTCACTGCATTTGGTATGAGAAGAGTATTCTCTCAATGGTTATTAATGTGTATTGCAGTTAATGTTAAACATTACACTAATAGGCATTACAATTATAAATTAGATGAACCTGACTGGTATAAAGATATCGCATAACTAGCAATTTAAATTTTATTAACAAAACAATAGGCCTTTTGCATGGAAGGTCCAAAAGTATTTACATCATGTATTAATTTATTGATATTTTGGACAAAATTGAAGGCGAATGCTCGCTTATATGCTCGCATTCGCCTCTTTTTCATTTAGCACTATTTGTTTTTAAAGGCTCGTGCAGCCCCTTTTGATTTTATTGCTTAAATAAAAGATAATTGGTGCTACTGATATTTTTGGAACTTCGATGATTAATTGTGATTCCAGCGATATGATGCATTTATTCCACCTTTATTAACAATATTACGCCAACCATCGGAAAAATATTTAGCCAACTATCGGAAAAATATTACGCCAATCATCGGAAAAATATTACGCCAATCGTCGGAAAAATATTACGCCAATCGTCGGAAAAATATTACGCCAATCGTCG
>JAEDOA010000178.1 GCA_016302195.1 Erysipelotrichaceae bacterium
ACCACCTGATAAATCTTCTTGCTCAGGGTGAATTACTCGATTCAGCGGATCTTTACCTAATTCATCGGCTAAGCCTACCTCACTTAAAACTTTTAGTAGTTGCTGATCAGTAAATGATTCACCTAAGCATAGATTATCTTTAATCGTCCCTTGGAATAACCATGGTGTTTGAGGAATATAAACAGATTGTGCTGGATTGGGATTCTCACCACCAATTTTTATTGTTCCATGCGATGGCTTAAGCAGACCTGAAACCATATTAAGTAGTGTACTCTTACCTGATCCAGATGGACCTTGCAACAATATTTTCTTGCCGTAAGCCAAATCGAAATTCAAATTTTGATAAATTGGATGATCCTTGTAATTCAAACTAACATCATCAAATTTAATATCTGGCTTTTCATTCTCTGTTTTTGCTTCTTTGAAAATATCGTTCTTGGCGAGCTTAATTTTTCTAATTTCAGTGGTGCTGGCGACCTGTGCCCAATACTGCATTAACCCACGGAAATTTTGTACAACGCTATTTGCTGATAAAGTTAACGAAAGCAGTGCACTAATCGTTACGCCAAATTGATGAGTAGTGATGAAGTAAAAACCAATTGCCCATGGCGCAATAATGGCTAAAACTGTGAAAAGCAAGTTAGCATATTGAATCCACCATTGTAGATTTTCCTGCTTCAATAAAGTATTTTCACTAGTTTCAACGTCTTGACTAACTCGCTTAAAGAAAGGCTTTTGAGCCTGATATTGCAAAATATCGCGTAGTCCCTTAAACCAATCACTGGCTGAACACATCATTTTGCTATTTTCATTACTCCACTGCTCGCCCAATTTTCCTAGCTTATTCTTTCCAAACAACATTGGAATTAAGCTAAGGCATGAGAAAGCAACGAAGATAATTCCCATGAGCAAATTTACTCTCAGAACATAAATTGTAGAAATAATCGCAGCTGTCCCAGTTGATAAAATACCAGCAATTACAGCAAAATATTGATCATCAATCTTAGTTGCATCATTACTAATGTGATTAAGGCCGCTTGCTACATCCTCTTTTAGAGCGAAACTATTGATCAGCATTGTCTTCTTCAACTTCACTCTAAGACGTTTACGCGCCATATTAAGAAAGATATTTTGTAAGACAATCGCAGTGTATGTAGCAACGAAAATTATTGTGCTTTTGATTAAAAATAAAATTAAATCTGTACCGCTTTTGCCAACTAAGTTAGGAAATTGACCTAAGATTATACCGTTGATGACACCTTCAAATCCTCCAGCAATCAATGTGATAACAATGAGGATAAGCAGCCAAAATGGTAAGTTTTTAATGATCCATTTGAAGTTTATGTTCATGTGTTTTACTGCTTTCGTTAAATATATACTTACTATTTATTTTGATACATTATTTTTATAAAATACAAAAAAATGCAAAATTGAACAAATTTTGCATTTATGCATTTTTATTTAGGTAATGTGTCACTAAAATGAGGCAAGCCATTTTGAGCTAAAAAGCTCTTTATAGATTGACATTTTGTCGTATCTTTACCCGCCACTGCTTTATAGTAATTGCGCAAAACTTTATAAAAGAAAAATTCTGGCATCTCGGGCAATTGATCAAGTAGTGAAAAAATCCGAGAATCAAAGTCCAAATTATTATTAATGCAATTAACGTATAAAAAGTTAACACAAATAGATGCGATGAGTTTTTGATGATGAAAATCTTCTTGATCAAAATGTGCAGAATACTTATCTATAATCTCATTAATATAAAAATTTAATTCATTATGTGAAAAGATCAGCATCGAATTGCAAAATAATCTTAAAGTTAATTTATCATCCACCCAATCATCATTCTCGAATAAAATACATTTAATTTCCTTACGAACTTTCCCAGGAATCTGGTCAATTGTATGTGTTACATTCGCTTCGATTAAAATGGCACGCAGTTTTTCTTCTTTAGTAGCTGCAGATTCTTGAATCTCTTTATTTAGGATTCTTACACTTTTTTGATCAGATTGATAAAAGGCATGTATTAATCTCAAATTTAAATTTATTTGATTTTCAGGAGTAGATTGATATGTATCTTCTATTTCCTTAATAAAGTCCACCAAATTAATATTATTTTTGGTCAATATTTCAAAAAGATCATAGGCAGAAATATCATGTTTATCACGTTCGATTTTAGAATAATGCGCAGTTGTAATTACGCCAGCTGCCATTTCTGCCTGTGTTAAGCCAAGATCTTTTCGCTCTTTCTTTAAAGCCTCACCAATTGTCATATTTACTCACCATGTGCAAAAACTCGTGTAGC
>JAEDOA010000179.1 GCA_016302195.1 Erysipelotrichaceae bacterium
TGCTGATGCGACAGTTGAATTAAGACTTAAATAAATAAAAAGATCGTAGTTCTTTGAGAGCTACGGTCTTATTTTGTATATAAATATATTAATCACTTAAAACTACTCAGATCAACAATACGATCAAACAGTTTCTTTTCTTGATCAGAGATTTTATGTGCTACTTCAATAATGGCAAAATTAGGATTGTTTAGTAAAGTTTGATGAATTTGAAGAGAAAGCTTATTGTCTAAAGCACTCGTTGCTTCATCAGCTAGCAGAATTGGACGTTTAGCTAAAATAGCACGTGCAATTTCAATTCTTTGGGTTTGTCCACCAGAGAGATTATTGCCATTCTGGCCAACTTGATAATCTAAACCTTTCTCATCAACTAACTGTGTTAACCCAGCAAGTTTAATTGCATTTGTTAGATCATCTTTTGAATATTCTTTACCTAAAGTCAGATTGAAGAGAAGACTTCGATCAAACATGAATGGTTTTTGATTAATATAACCAAAATAATCATGAGCTTTTGCCCAGTTACCAGTTAAGTCTTGATGATCAATGACGATCGAACCAGAAGTAGGCTGGAGTTGACCAATTAAAAGACGCAGGAGTGTAGTTTTACCAAAGCCACTTGGTGCCATCAGTAATACTTTTTCACCAGCTTCAACTGTAAAATTAATATTCTTTAAAACTGTCTTTTTACCAATAGAATACGATAAATTGGTAATTTTTAATTGAGAGAAATTTTGCTTCGGAGAAATAGAATTTTTATTTTCTGACTGAAGTACCATCTTGATTTTATCCCAGATAGGCTTAGTTGAATGGATTTGATTGATTTGATCAAGAATCATTGTGATCGGATTGATGAAATCATTGGATAATTGAACAATCATGACCAGTGTACCTGCACCAATCTGTCCGTTGAACATTAAAATGGCACCAACTAAAAAAGGAACAATGAAGCTAAAAATATCAGCGATTGTAATAATTAAAGTGGAGATAGCCCCCTGAGTATAGTTTAGTGTCCTTAATGCATTTTCCATTTGTTTCGCTTGTTTGACAACATAAGAAATGATTGGGAGTGGAGCATCATAAAGCATGACGGTCTTAGAACCATTAATCGCATCCGTCACTGCTTGAGTGTATTCTGCATTTTTCTCTTCCCAAATGCTGGCTTTCTTTTGAATATCTTTAACAAAAAATTTTTGAATAAAACCGGGGATTATTGTTGCCGCTACAAAGATGATGGTTAAAATCCAAGAGTTTAATAAACCAACCACGATTGAAATAATGAAGGCTGCAGCTTCAGAGATAATCATTAACTCATTAGTGATTTTAAGTGATTCAATTTGCTTTAAATCATTGGTCATTAGATTTAGACCTTCTTTTTGTGAATCAGCTTGTTGTCTCACTAAATAACTAATAGTCTTTTCTTTTAATTGTAAGTTAATATCACGTGTAATATCAAAACGCAAATATCGATATTCAAGATTTAAAAACATGATGATAATTAGAACGGTTGCTCCTAAGAGGGCAATAGCTCCAAATTGTTGTAACGAGCCACGATGATATTGGGCATTATTCAACATTATCTTCGTGACATAAGCGATGACGACATTACCACAAGCACTTATGCAGGCCAAAAGGGCATAAAGTGCTAGCTTCTTTTTGTTAGCAAACTTTAATGACATAGTATACCTTTCTAGACCCCATCAAAGTGACTCATGTAGTCATTTCTTCTTTGATGCAAATAATATTATCACATGGATTTATGAGTGTAAAGTTAAATTATTATATTTAAATAAAATAATCCTTGAATTATTGATCAAGGATTATCCATCAATTTATTCCAATAATCTAGTAGGCTACCTATTCTTGAGATTATTATTCTTTTGTATCATCTAATTCTTTTTCATATTTAATGCTATAAACAAGTTGTGACACTAGCGTGATTAGCCAAATTGCTGTTAATGTGCCTGAAATAGCGAAAAGAATATATGAGAACTGTGGTGCCTCTTTTAACTGATGTGAGGCGAAAATCATTAATACAAGACCGCACCAAAAACTCAAGTTACTTAATATATCAAACGATTTAGCCTTGGAATTTGTTTCAATCTTTTTTATTTCAGGATCTTCTTCGATATTGGCATCAGTAGAATTTGTAATTGCATCTTTTATATAAATTCCAATAAGAAAAATGATAATGACTAATGTGTAAAAAACAACAGGTCTGTAATGGTGGGCTTGAATTTGTAAATAAGATGCAAATATTAACATTCCAATCACGATTATTGAAACAATCGCCCAAAGAATATTTT
>JAEDOA010000044.1 GCA_016302195.1 Erysipelotrichaceae bacterium
AGTTTCTTTAAAGCAATATATAGTGGAGTAGCGCAAATAATCGATAAAACTGCATTTGTTGTAGTGGTTATCCATTTAGCTACTGTAAGATAACTTGCTGCTTTATTAGAATCGCCTAAAAGTATCCCATAATAGAAATATGAGAATAAAGGTTCTAAAATAATGTTTGCTAGCATTGTAACCCCAATTGTAATAACAGTATAAAACACTAGCTGTTTTCCCGTTTTTTCTTTTAAATTAAAAAGTTTATGAGAAATAATACCTGCTAGAAAGCCCATAATAAACTTTAATATAATAGTTTTTGGAGCTGTAATTATATATACAGGATCTAATAAATCGCCAATTCCCATTCCAATTGCTCCAGCAAGACCTCCACAAAGCGGACCAACAAGTAATCCGGATAATACACAAATTACATTTCCTAAATGGAAGGAAGTATAGCCAGTCATTGTTGGAACTTTGATTTGAAAGAAAGTAAAGCTGACATAACATGCTGCCGCTAATAGGGCAGTCAAAGAAAGTTTTTTCAATTTCATATTTATCACCGTAGGAAAGTATAACATAAACAAACCATAAGGGTAAAGAAAACGATGTAACCAATTTGCTACATCGTTAGATTCTTATTGTTGTTTAGCTAATTCAATTACTTTTTCAATAGCCTGTTGAGAAGAAAGCAATTGTTTTTCTTTTTCTGTTCTTAAGATAAATTCAACATTTCCATCAACAGCATCTCTTCCAACAGTGATTCTAATAGGAATACCAATTAATTCCATATCTTTGAACTTGACTCCAACTCTTTCATCACGATCATCAAGTAAAGGCTCAATATTGTTTTGCTGCAATTGATCATAAATCTTTAGAGCAAGTTCATTTTGAGTTTCATCTTTGGTATTGGCAATTACAATGCATACTTTATATGGAGCAATATTAATTGGCCAGATTAGTCCGTTTTCATCGTGACTTTGTTGAGCGATAGCGGCCATAACTCTTCCAACACCAATACCATAGCTTCCCATATATACTGGTTGTAGTTTTCCTGAAGCATCCTGGTAGTTCAAATTCATTGCTTGAGAGTATTTTGTGCCTAATTTAAAGGTATTACCTACTTCAATTCCCTTTGTGAAATATAGCTTACCACCACAACAAGGACATATATCATTTTCTTTTACATTTACGATATCACCAACTATATCATATTTAAAGTCTGAAACATTAGCGTTGATATAGTGATAGTTTTCCTTGTTGGCTCCAACTACGAAATTCTTCATATGGAGTACTTGCTGATCAATTACTATTGTAGCATTAAGGCCGATTGGACCAGTAAAGCCACTAACTGCATTTGAAGTAGCAATTAATTGGTCATTGGCAAAATTAATTTCCATTGCTTTTAAAAGCTTTAAAGCTTTTGTTTCATTAAGCTCACGGTCTCCTCTAATAAAGAAGACAACAAGTTTACCATCTACATTCATTAACAATGCCTTTACGGCTTTACTTAATGGAAGATTTAGATATTGGCATACTTCTTCGATTGTTTTAAGTCCAACAGTTTCTACTAATTGTAATGGTAAAGGAGTACTATCATCTTCCTGCTCAATCACGTGTTGGGTAATTTCGATATTGCTTGAAAAATCACATTTGTCACATAATACCAATGTATCTTCCCCTATCGGACTAATTGCCTGGAATTCTTCTGAAAGCAATCCTCCCATTACTCCAGTATCTGCTCTAACTACCTTGTAGTTTACATGTAGTCTTTGAAATATTCTATGATAGGCGTTAAACATCTTGCTGTAAGACTCATCAAGTCCTTGCAGGTCTTTGTCAAATGTATAGGCATCTTTCATTACAAATTCTTTAACTCTTATTAAGCCAAAACGTGGTCTTGCTTCATCTCTGAACTTGGTTTGAATCTGGTATAGAGATAATGGAAAGTCTTTATATGAATTAATCTTCATTGAAGCAGCTATCGCAAATAACTCTTCATGGGTAGGACCTAATACCATTTGTTTTCCGCTTCTATCTTTAAGTGAAAACATGCTGTTACCGAAATTTGCTCTTCTTCCTGATGAAATATAAACTTCTTCTGGTAAAAGACAAGGCATGACAAGTTCTTGTGAATCAATCGCATCCATTTCTTCGCGGATGATATTTTCTATATTTCTTTTTACTTTATGGCCCAAAGGCATAAACATATAATCACCAGCAGATGTTTTTTTGATATATCCAGCTCTCGTTAATAATATAGCGCTATCTGATTCTTCATCTTTTGGTGGCTGGCGCAATGTGTAGAAAAAACTATTTTTAAGTTTCATATTTAATCCCCTTTATCTGATAAATTATACACTAATATTAGTCGAATAAGAAATTATATTCTTCAAGAGTAAATTTGAATGTACCAATAACTTTTGCGGGCTGTAAACCTACATAACGATAATGATAACTTGTGAAGTAATTTCCGGTAATAAATGCTCTTGAAGAAGGATATCTAAGAATAAAACCATAGTTGTAACAATTCTGGTATACCCAATCTGATGATATGCACTCATCAAATTCGTTATGGCTATAGCCTTTTTGACATATATCGATAGCTAGACCAGTTTGATGTTCACTATATCCTGGTTTATTTACAAATGATTCTAAAGCAGTTTGATTATTATCAGCGCTATTTGAAAGATAGTCATTATATAAACTTTCAGCTACCTGGTAACTTTGGTATCCTGTAACAATGAGAATTCTTCTATCAGTTTGCTGGTAACAGTCATCGCTCATTTGAATAAATGCTTCAATAGCTGAGCTATTTAGGGAGATATTACCATTTCGATAATTGCTGTCGACTTCCTGTAAATCACTTGGTTCGAAATCTTGAGATAGGTAAGATGATTTTGATACTATCATGGTCAGACTTTCACTTTCGCATTGAGTTGCTGAGTCGTAGAACTTTGAAAAATCGGGATCCTCGATAAAATCATAATTCTTATTTACATCATTAATAGCTTTTTCAATTGATACATTTTGGTTTTGCTGATACCACTTGTAACGAGCAAGAAGATTGAAATTGAAATTTTCGTATTGAAGATAGTCACTTAAATCAGCGAAATACTTGAAATCAGTTAGTAAAGAAAATTTTTCTTCGCCAATCTTGTTATATAAATTTATTAGGATATCACTTTGATAACCCTTGTTTATTAGACTAACAAAGCTTTCAACCGAGTTTTCTAGTTTTACTTCAAGAAACTTAGGTAGTTGTTCTTTATCAATATTATTGGCAAGTATAACACTATCCTTGATGGTATAGCCCTTAGAGAATAGCTGAATAAAGCTTTCGATATTCTCAATTTTATCAGTCTCTATTAATTCAACTGCTTCATCAGACGATAAAACCGTTTTGATTTGCTTGATTTGTTCTAAAGAATACATTGATGCCAATTTATTGATTGAATCGGTATAATCCAGTTGACCATCAAATAATAAATAGTAATCTAGATTTTTTTCATTAAAATCGGCTGAATGTAATGAATAGACAAAAGATTGGTTATACTTGGTTATTTTATTTTCAATTTGGTATTTGTGAAATAATTTTATATCCTGATTGCTGTAGCCCAAATCTAAGAATTGTTTATCAGCAAAAAAGCATAGATATATTAATACAAACATTGTAATTGTAAATATAGCAATAAAGGTTGAAAGAGTAATTATTTTTTTCTTCATTGTTTACCTTCTTTCTAAGTCAAATAAATTAAATGGCTTGATATTTTTGGGCAAAATCTCAAAGCTCATGGTTTGCTTTGTTATGGGGTGCGGAAACGATAACCTGTAGGCAAATAGGGCAATCTGCTGGGATACTTTTGCATTCTTATTGTATCTTTGATCTCCCCATAGAGGCATGTTCCTACTAGCGAACTGAACTCTAATCTGGTGAGATCGACCTGTCTGTAAAATGACTTTTACTAAACACAGCTTATCGATTTGTTCAATTTTATAATATTGCAAGGATGCCAGTTTACCTTCTTTGGAATTTGTCGTTGAAACCATATTGGTCTTTCTGTCTTTCTTTAAATAATCAGTAAGTGTGTCCTTATCTTTACAATTTCCACAAATAACTGCTAGGTATTCCTTTTTGAATAGATTGCTTTGCATATCTTTTGCTAATCGGCCAGCCGCTTTTGATGTTTTCGCAAATACCATGATTCCTGCTACGGGACGATCTAGACGATGCACTAATCCTAAGTAGACATTGTTTGGCTTTTGGTATTTTTCCTTGAGGTATTGCTTGAGATAAGTCAATAAATCCAAGTCATTGGAACTATCTAAATTAACAGCCATATTGGCTGGCTTAACCACAACTAATAGGTGGTTATCTTCATAAAGAATATTTATCATCTTTCAAAACGACTTGAGATACCACAAGGTAATAACATATCACTGTCTTTTATTGGTAAGGCCAATTCAACAGTATTGATGGTTCCATCCGGGAATTTCTTCAATAGGTATTTCCTCATAATGTTATCTAAAGCAATAGGAGAAAATCCGGTTGTATAGCCGTTTACTAAAAAACAAACACAATCATCTGCTAAAAGTTCAACGGCTGAGCCAATTAATTCTTCCAGTTTATCTTCAATTTTCCATAATTCGTTATTTGGACCTCTACCATATGAAGGAGGATCCATTAGTATTATCTGATAGCTATGTCCTCTATTTAGTTCTCTTTTAACAAATTTTAAGGCATCATCTACGATGAAACGAATTGTGTGATCTTGTAAATTATTAAGAACCATATTTTCTTTGGCCCAATTCACCATACCCTTAGCAGCATCAAGGTGAACTACTTCACTTGCTCCCGCTTTACTTGCAGATATCGTTGCTGCACCAGTATAAGCAAAAAGGTTCAAAACTTTAATAGGACGATTTGATTTTTTTATTATTTCGCTCATCCAGTCCCAATTAACGGCCTGTTCAGGGAAAAGGCCTGTGTGTTTAAAATTGGTCGGCGATACTTTGAAAACCATATCACGATAATTGATAGTCCAATATTGTGGTAATTCTTTTCTGAACTGCCAGCTGCCGCCACCCTTATCACTTCTATGATAGATGGCATCGTACTTATTCCATCTTTTATCTTCGCATTTTTTCCATATTGCCTGAGGGTCAGGCCTTACTAAAGTAATATTTTTCCACACTTCTAATTTTTCTTTTTCACCAGCATCTATTAACTGGTAATCTTGCCATTTATCAGCTACTACTATCATAAAATCACCAAATCAATTATATCACACAACCAAGTGAAAAAAGTAATGGTATAATTATATGGGTTGGTTTATATATGAATGATTATTTATTAAACTTAAATGATAGACAATTGCAGGCAGTAACTACAAAAAGTCAATATGTCAGAGTAATAGCTGGAGCTGGCAGTGGTAAGACAAGAGTATTGACTACTAGAATTTTATATCTAATTGATCAATGGGGAATACCATCTGAAAATATTTTAGCAATTACTTTTACCAATAAAGCCGCAAAAGAAATGAAAGATCGAATTGAAAAGATGGTTGACGACAATGGCAATAGCAGTTTTATTTCAACCATTCATTCTTTTTGTTTGTACTTTTTAAGAAGAGAGATAAAAGTTCTTGATTATCCAAGTAATTTTTCAGTTATTGATGCAGATGACCAAAAACTGATTATCAAAGAAGCAATCAAACAATATGATATAGAAAATACAAAAGGAGAAATTAATAACATTCTAAACTACATATCAAATAATAAGGCTGCTGGAATCGATTGTTTGGCAGCTCTTGATATGGCTAATAATGACAAATATACTATGTATGCCAAAGCATATCAGTATTATATGGATAGATGTAAACAACAATATTATCTTGATTTTGATGATTTACTGTTATTTACTAACAGAATCCTAAAGACAAAAAGCCAAATCAAAGAAAAATGGCAAAAAAAGTATCAATTTATCCTTGTTGACGAGTTTCAGGATATTGACAACGTGCAATACGAATTAATTAGCCATTTGGCTAGTGAGACATCATATGTTTATGTGGTTGGTGATCCTGACCAGACTATTTACAGCTGGAGAGGAGCCAACATTAATATCATTTTGGATTTTGATAAGAAGTTCAAAAATGCTGAAACAATAATTCTAAATCAGAATTATCGCTCAACTCAGAATATTCTAAATGGAGCTAACAGTTTAATTTCATATAACAAAAATAGAGTTAAAAAAGACCTGATTTCTCAAAATAGTGTTGGAGATAAAATTATTCATTTTTCTGCTGGAAGTGAGGAAAGTGAATCTATGTACATTGTAGATAAAATAAACAGTTTTTTAGCTAAGGGCAATAATTATCAGGATATAGCTATTTTATATCGTAGTAATTACCTTTCTCGCTCAATTGAAAAAAGACTGGTGGATTATCATATTCCTTATATCATATATGGCGGAATCAGATTCTATGAACGAAAAGAAATAAAAGATATGCTTGCCTATCTGAAAATGTTATCGATAAAAGATGATATTTCAGTTAAAAGAACCATTAATGTTCCAAAAAGAGGCATTGGTGATAAATCGATAGATGCTTTATTTGATTATGCTAGAGAGAATAATCTTTCTCTTTATCAGGCGATTGATACATATCAGGGTAGTGGTGAGAAAAAGATGAAAGCATACAAACAGCTGATTGATGAATTAACAGAGCAATCAAATGATAAATCGCTGACCGATTTATTCGATATGGTTTTCCAGCAATCGGGATATCGGGAGATGCTGACAAATAGCAAGGATCCAGAGGATGCTAATAGACTTGAGAATATTAAGGAATTAATGAATGATATTGAAGATTTCTCAAAATCAAATGTTGATGCTACCCTAGATGACTACTTAGCAAATGTGGCTTTATATACAGATATACAGAATAGCAGTGATGAAAATGTGGTCAGATTAATGACGGTTCATGCTGCTAAGGGACTGGAATTTGATATTGTTTTTGTCTGCGCTTTATCTGATGGAATCTTCCCTAGTCAAAGATCGATTGAAGAATCTGGCAACAAGGGTCTAGAAGAAGAACGCCGGCTGGCTTATGTAGCCTTTACACGCGCAAGAAAGGTTCTTATTTTAACTGATAATAGAGGATTTTCTTATTCTGAAGGAGCCTCAAAGCGACCAAGCAGGTTTATTGAAGAAATAGATAGCCAGTATTTGAAGGATTATAACAAAGTAGTAAATGATAACTATTATAATAGCAGCAGTTCAACTGTTATAAGCCATAACAAAACTGCAACTTCTTCAAAATATAAAAATGGTGATAAGGTTTACCATGATGTTTTTGGGGAAGGAATAGTTCTTAAAAGTGAGGGTGGAAATGTTCAGATTGCTTTTAGTTTCCCATACGGTGTCAAAACAATAGCGGCTTCATTTCCAAAATTGCATAAGATGAAAGATTAGGAGGTCTATTATGTCTGAAAGTGTTTTAGAGCATATTAATAGGTTAAGAAGGATGCTTAATCAGTACAACTATCAATATTATGTTTTGGATAATCCGACGGTTAGCGATTATGAATACGATTTGCTAATCGAAGAATTGAAACAGCTGGAATCAGCTCATCCTGAGTATTATGATGTTAATTCTCCAACAAATAGAGTTGGTGGTTATGTGGCAAAGTCATTTGAAAAAGTAGTAC
The DNA here is from genome assembly GCA_016302195.1 of Erysipelotrichaceae bacterium. Lineage (GTDB taxonomy): Bacteria > Bacillota_I > Bacilli_A > Erysipelotrichales > Erysipelotrichaceae > UBA1783. The sequence goes on from JAEDOA010000044.1 coordinate 7,690, forward strand.
ACACCAAGAATATGCTTTCACTTGCTAATAGCTATAACAAAGAGGATATAATGGAATTTAATCAGCGAATTGTTGATGAAGTTGGACCGGTTGAATATGTTGTCGAACTTAAAATAGATGGATTAGCAATGAGTGTTCAATATGCAAATGGGAAGTTTATCAGGGCCGTAACTCGTGGCGATGGTAAAGTTGGGGAAGATGTTACCAATAATGTTAGAACAATCAAATCTATACCTATGGAAATCTCATATCTAGGAGAATTGGATGTTCGTGGTGAAGTCTATATGCCTAAAAGCTCCTTTGAAAAATTAAATAAACAAAGAAGTGAAAATGGGGAAACACTATTCGCAAATTGTCGAAATGCTGCCAGTGGTTCAATTAGGCAACTAGATTCATCTATTGCCAGCAAAAGAGGTCTTCAGGCATTTTGGTATCATTTGCCAGATGCTTTTGATATGGGAATAAAAACCCATCAAAATGCATTACAGTTTTTATCTCAACAAGGTTTTAGGGTTAATGAGGAAAGAAGAATTTGTAAAAATATCGATGAGGTATGGGATTTTATCAAACTAATAGAAGCCAAAAGAGACAGCCTTCCTTATGATATCGATGGAATGGTTATTAAAGTGAACGATTTACAGCTGCAAAGGCAATTAGGTTTTACTGTTAAATATCCTAAATGGGCAATAGCATATAAGTTTCCTGCTGCTCAGGTTACAACAAGAGTTGAGGATATTTTCTGCACTGTGGGCAGAACTGGAAAAGTCACTCCAAATGCTAAATTGACTCCCGTAACAATAGCTCAAACATCAGTTAGTTATGCTACTTTGCATAATGAAGATTTCATCATCGAAAGAGACATTAGGGTTTCAGATTATGTTGTCGTACATAAAGCAGGAGATATCATTCCTGAGGTTGTCAAGGTTGTAATGGAGAAAAGAAATCCTGAAAGCAAAAAATATCAATTTCCAAAGGTTTGCCCGGTTTGTAACACCTTGCTGCATCGTTCAATTGATGAAGCCGATTATTATTGTCAGAATATTGAATGTAAGGCCCGTATTGTGGAAAGTATTGCCCATTTTGCCAGCAGGGATGCTATGAACATTGAAGGATTGGCTCAAAAAAAGGTAGAGGCTTTTCATAGTGAAGGTATTTTAAATAGCGTCGAAGATATTTACCGTTTAAAGAATAATAAAGAGTTAATTATGAAAATGGATAAGATGGGAGCTAAGTCTTTTGATAATTTGGTAAATGCGATTGAAAAAAGCAAGAGCAATAATTTAGATAAATTATTATTTGGCCTAGGAATTCGCCAAATTGGGGCGAAAGCAGCAACCATTTTAGCTAAAAATTTCCTAACAATGGATAAACTGATGAATAGCACAGTTGATCAGTTGACCGAAATAAATGATATTGGACCAGTTATGGCTGATAATATCGTTGATTTCTTTGCTCAAGAAAAAAACAGGGAACTCATAGATAGCTTAAAATCATTTAATGTTAATATGGTATACAACAACTCTCAAACTTATGTATCCTTCTTAACTGGCAAAACTGTTGTATTAACTGGTTCATTGGAAAGATTAACAAGAAATCAAGCGAGTAGCTATTTAGAACAATTATCTGCTAAAGTTTCCTCATCAGTTAGCAGTAAAACAGATTATGTTATTTATGGCAGTGATCCTGGTTCAAAGTATAACAAAGCTGTCGATCTTGGCATCGATTTGTTGACGGAAGAGGATTTAGTTAATGAATTATTAAGAGTTGGTTTGTTGCAAGAAAGATAAAATAGTGTACAATAATAGTGTAAGGTGATAAAAAATGTCAGAAAAAAACTTAAATAAAGTAAAAAGAAAGAAAGAAGAACGATTAGGATTTAACTGGTTTTTTTGGTTAAGCTTTGTGGTATTAATGATACCAGTATGTTACTTCTTATATTTGTTATATCAGGCTTCTCAAGAAAGCAATGTTCCTATCTTAGGTGATAGAATAAAAGATTCTATTATCTACAATATAAAGGATGAAGATTTAAGTTCGATTAACTCTCAAGTAACTCAATTGGATGGAGTGGAAAAGGTAGAAGTTAATCTATCTGTTGAAACACTTAGAATATTAGTGGATTATGATGATACTTATACTAAAGATCAATACAAACAATTATGTACAGATATATATCAAATAGTTGATGGACAGATTCCAGTAGCTACCTATTTTACAAGAGACGGAGATTTCAAACAATATGATTTGGAGATAGTTGTATATGATAATATGGAGCTTGAGGATGTTAGAATAGCAACTATTTATAAAACTTCAAATATGGAATCATATAAATATCAGGATTACAGTGAACCAATCGATTCAGACCTAGCATATCAATTGACTCATCCTCAAGAAGATGATGTTGATGCAAATTCTGCAGGCAATTATTGGGATGGCGGTGGAAATGAATAAAAATCAGCTAATTACAGGTACATGTGTTGATTATACTTATGATGGATTAGGTGTCGTTAAATACGACACTTTTTGTGTATTTGTTAAAGGAATGTTATTGTCAGAGCAGGGGGAAATATTAATAACATTAGTAAAGAAGAATTACGCCTATGGTAGATTAATGAAATTAACAAAAACATCTAAACATAGAATCGAACCTGTTTGTAGCTGTGCTAAACAATGTGGTGGGTGTCAATTAACGCATTTTTCATATCAACATCAGCTTCAGTTTAAAAGAAATATTGTAAGTAATGACATGAGAAATATCGCAAAGCTTGATGTTGAAATAGATGATGTTGTTGGTATGGAGAAGCCTTATAAATATAGAAACAAGGTTATTCTACCAGTAGGAAAGGATAAGGACAATAAGACAATATTAGGCTTTTATCGTTATAATTCTCATCAAATCATAAATATCGAAAAATGTTATTTGCAAAGTGACAAGGTTAATAGCCTAATTGACAAAATCAAATCATTATTTGATAAGTATAACTATCAAGACGTTATCAGATATGTAATGATTAGGGAGATGGCTAGAACTAAACAAATGATGCTTGTATTAGTCAGCTATAAGCAAAATGTTGATAGAATAACAGATTTCGTAAGTGAGATTGTAGAATATCAGCCAGAAATCAAAAGTATAATC
>JAEDOA010000045.1 GCA_016302195.1 Erysipelotrichaceae bacterium
CTGAGCTATGCCAGTAAAATGATTTTGAGAGAATTTTCTTATAGCGGTTTAATTTAACTCAATAGCACTTGAGCCAGTCCACTCTCTCGAAATCAGTATTTATATTGTTAAACCCGCTATCCTCAATAATACTGCGGAAATCAAGAATGAGTGCTATTATCCTTGATTTATGTTTTGCCCTCGCTTTTGCGTTTCAGGCTTTGTAAAAAATGTTTTCTCATTTATTACATATATATTATAACAAATTTTTTATAAAAAATCAAGTTATTTTTTAAACCATCTTTTTTTCTTTTCATTTGTTATGTATATATTATATCAAAATTTTTTAAAAAAATCAATTAAGCTCCGCAAGACTCAATTTGAGTATTTAATTCTACATCAAGAGCATGGATTGGAATATGCGGCGGCCGGTGTGTGCTCCCTAAACGAGGGTTAAGGAAGCATTACACCTTGGTTGCCGCATAAAATAGAGCAGAAGAGTAGTGAACTCAACTGCTCTATGAAATATGATTGAGATAAATGTTTATTTACGCCACTAACCTGTGATACTGAAAGTAGTACTAACTCAATCTTTAATTCTATTAAATCACTCTTTTATTTTTTATGCTGTGATTGGTGTCCATGTGGTTTCTGCGTCTGTTATATTTGTGGCAATGTAAACTTTATTACCATATATCCACATATCCCCAATTTGACTAGCCATATGAGTACTTTGTGGGGTGTATGTTTTCTTAACTACTCCTACCTTAGTGTACTCATTGCTCTTATATATAGATTTAATAATTCCGTTTGCATTAACAATAACAGGTCTAACGGTATTAGCTTTCTGACGGATATACTCATTGATTTGTGTACCCTCAATATATCCACTTTTTATTTGCTGGATATACAATGTAAATACAGGTGTTTTCTTTGAAGATGTACCAGCATCGTCATTAGGTCTTTTAACTGCATGAATTTTAATGTTTGACTCAATCATAAGATTAAAACAAACTGCTGTTGCCATTGCCATATTTGACAACTCTGTTGTTGCTGTAGAATTTTTAATATCTTCCTCTGCTGAACCCGAATAATATATACCGTTACGACCACAATAAATATCAAGATTTAAGTTATTTGAAGCACCCTTAACACATACAGCCGAATAATTGCTATGGTCTATATAACAATCTGTGATATTACCACTTAAGTAATTTTCGCAATATATACCATACTCGGTAAGTAAATCCATATAACAATCTGATGCTATTAAATTCTTTGAGCCTTTACAATAAATCGCTGTACCGCTTGCACTGATGTAACAATTTCTAATTATTAAATCATTGTTCTCTTGTAAAATACCATATCTGCAAGAGTAGATATTACACTCAATAATGTTTTGAGCCTGTGACGGTTTAATTCCATACCCCGACATGCCGACTACTGCTACATTTGTCAGCTGACAACCATGAATACATTCAATACCATTTACAACTTTATCACTTAATTCTAATGTATATTGTAAATAAGGTATTGTATTATCTGCCAATCCATTATCTTTAAATTTGCAAGAGTCAGAGTAAAAAGTAATATTACTCATTGTCAAATACCAATCACTAGCACCTTGAGTAAGCATTGTTGCATCTTCTGTACCAATATATTTAATGATACTTCCGAACTTAGCACTTGGCGTATCATTATTAGCAATGTACCTACCTTTTCTTTCTCCGATAATATTGATATTCTTACTTGATGTAACAAGTCCTTTACTTATACAATACACACCTTTTGGAAAGAAAATTGTACTACCTTCATCTGCACTATTAATAAGATTTTGGATTGCATCATAATTGTCTGTAACACCGTCTCCTACAATTCCATGCTCTAATACATTTATACAGCGTTTTCTGATAAATGATAAACTCTCATTTTGTGCGGAAATATCTTCTGCAAGCATTTTAACAGATGGAATATAAGGTTCGTATGGTGTGGCTGACGAGCCTTTTTCAATTTGAATATTTTTAACAATAAGACCGCCAATAGTAGAAGGATTATATCCATCTACATCTATTGAGATTGTAAAGGTATCTCCAACTTTTAATCCAAAATAAGATATTGGAGTAATAAAAAATGTTATATCATCAGTAGTTCCATTATGCTTAAATCTTATTTTTGTACATCCTTCTATAATTTTTCCAGTAATACTATATTTACCTTTAGCATCAGCACCGAACATCTCATCAGCGTATGAAGTTATAAAGCCATTATCATTCCAGTAATCAATGTATGCTTCAAAAAATGTCTTACTGTCTGTAATTTTATTAGTGTATACACTATTTCTATATTCTACATTTATCAAATCTATTTTTGATAAATCAAATACGTTCTTTCCACCAGCAACTTCACTATACTCTAATGTATCTAAATCATTTTTTAACTTGGCAACATCATGTGTGAGTGTTTCACCATCACCTGTATATGGTACAAAATCATCATAGGTTGCTGTTAAATCCTTTGTAAGCATTGGCTTAAATACAAGATTTGAAACAGTTGTTCCAGGATTAACCCTGATTCTAATAACAATATTATTCTCTGCTTTATCGTATGTTTCAAAAGTTACACCATTTCCGATATCTTGGTAATAAGTATTTATCTCTGTTGTTTTTGGTGCATTTATTTCAATATGGTATCCATCTTTGCTACCACCGATAGGGCAACCTACAACTATATATTTTCCAACTGCTATTTTCGACCAAGGAATTAAATTAAAAAATGTATCTCCTGTAGTAGCAGTGCCATTCAAAGTATAAGTTCCATCACCATTAGCTGTACAAGTGATACCATTTATAGTAGTTGTCTTTAACGTAGGATTTAACAAGTTTTTGCATTTTCCAATAACTGATAAACTCTTATTTACATCATCAAATTTGTCATCTGTATATTTTGCTAACTCCGCAATCTTACTTTCATTTCGACCTACAAGACCTGAAACATCAGTAGTAGGATATTTAAGTTCTGCATATCCGTCTAACTGGTCTGATGAAACAGAAACATTAGTTGTCGGATAGTACGTTGCAAGGTTGTGAAAGGCTTGGACTTCCTCATTGGTGAGGTTGATGGTTTCTGGTGTTATTAAAATAGCGCAAACGATAAAGTTCTCATCTAATAATGAATTTAATTCATCAATCGACTGCACGTCAGTTGAATACAACATCATTTCAGTATCTTTAGCACTAATCGTATTATCATTTACATTATTTCTTACATTATCTCTCGTATCGCCTTTTAATTTAGAAGATAAAACATTGATATTATTATCAAAAGGAAATTGTGAGTCTTGATAATAAACCCAAAAATGTCCGCTCGAGCCACGCCAAGATAAATTCTTTAGTTCGTCTCCAGTTCTTCGATAAACCCTCCTCACCAACTGTTTCTTCTCGAAGTCCACATAGTCCGCAATATACTGCTGACCGTCGATTGTGACGTTGCCTCCAGACTCTACCGGAATCGCGTTAAGTGTGTATGGGAGGGTGGCGGTTTTCTCGGTGTATGGTTCAAAGTCATCATAGGTGGCTGTTAGGTCTGTTGTTATCATTGGTTTGAATACTAAATTGTTTACTGTTACACCACTCTGCACGATAATTTTACTAGGTACATTTTTTTCATCGTCAGTAGTAAATACTCCTCCACCATCTCCTGCATCAAATGCCTGTTCAGTAGTATTTTTTCTGCAATCTAAATAAAATATTTTAGTATTACCGCCTTTAGGACAACCAACTAACCTATAAGTTCCTTTTTTCAAAGAAAAAATTCCTAAATTAAATAAACATAAATCAGTAGCCGTCCCATTCAGTGTATACGTTCCATCACCATTATTAGTACAAGTAACGCCATTTATCGTGGTTGTCTGCAATGTTGAATTCAGCAAATTCTTTCCACATGTTTTCACCACAGGATTCACTACGCTCTTAATCTCCTGCGGATAGTCGGGGCTTGGGGAAGGAATTCCGCCGATGTAGGGTTCGTAGGTGGAATCTTCAATGGTTGCAAGACGAATCATAGGATAGAATTTTACGTTTGATAGAGTAGCTCCATTCACAATATATATAGCAACATTGTTTGATACTTGTTTAAAATCAAACTGAACATCATCGTTATACACTCTTATCGTTCCAATTCCGTCTCTCCATAATTGCAATCTATAAGTCGAGTCAGAGCCGTTTGTACAACCGCTAAGTTTATATATACCATTATCTAATGAAAACTGATTGCTTACAAGGAACGCAATATCATTGCTAGCAGTTCCATTCACATTGATATACTGTAACATTCCATTCTTATACACCGGAGTAAACTTTACCCCATAGATTGTCGCTGTCTCAAGTCCACTACAATCAAGCAAATTCTTTCCCGTATACTGTTTCTGCTCACTCTTTCCATATAATTTTAAGTCAACAATATTTCCATCAACAGAATCATTAACAGTAATAAAATTACCGCTTGCAGTAGCAAACTGTTCTTTATTTGCTGATTCTAATTTCTGCAATTCATTATATGTAGTCAAAGCACCAACAACTTCATCGTCTGTGCTTTCTTCTGATAATTCAGTAACGATTGAAGTCTTGTCAACTTTTTTGTCTAATTCTGTCTTTGCTAAAAGAGCAGAAGCGACTTGCTCATCAGTAACTTCTTCTTCAAGAGTAGTAGCCACTGAATCTTTAGCAACATATTTCTTATCTATAATTTCAGTCTCGTAATTTTTAAATTGTTTTACGAGATAACTTTTGTCAATCGGCTTATTATTTGCCATCTATCTTTACTCTCCTTTCTTTAATATTCCGTTTTGAAATTTATATCTACAGTCTCAAATTCTGGTAAATCCGTAAGGTCATTATAAGAACCACTAGTTGCGACTGTAGCTAAATCATTAGTTTTTGTATAGTCTGCAAATTTTCCATCGAGTGCTTTACCCTGTGCTGCTGAAAGAGGTTTATCTGTTGCATCAGAAACAAGACTATCAACAATATCTGTCGTATTTACCTTTTTGCCAAGTGCAGTACTAATAATTGCATATAACGCATCAAGACTTGCAATAGTAGTTACCTTAGTCTTATCGGCTTCTTCACCAGTATAAGTTGAAACTAAATCATTTGTTTTACTTACAAAATCTTTGAAATCCACACTGCCATCAACAGAAGTGGTAAACTCAATACCATCAATCCAAATGGTCTGATATGCCATATCATCAACAGTATAGAAGAACCAAAAATCGCCATCTGTGATTGTGCTTTCTACGCCACCTTTCTTATAGGTAATTGTACCATCAGAATAGGTAGGTTTCTCATCTACAGCCATTGCATCTGCATTATTGATTTTTGCAATTTCATCATCGGTATATTTCTTTGCGTCTGCTAATACACCAGCAGTATCAATAGTGGCAGGTATATATTTATTAGTTGCAGCGTTATAAGATAGTACCTGTTTATCTGCAACTCCCGTATCATCTATATTAGATAACTCACCAATATTAGTGTCTGTGATAATTGCTGACATATCTATATCAACAGTTCCACCATTACGATATGTAATAGTCAGTTTCTTGTTGGCATAAGTAATACTACTCATAAACGCATCGTAAAGAGTATTGATTGCAGATACTAAATCAGATACGGATTTTACTTTAATAGTTGACATATCACCGATAGAAGTTTCTACATCATCAACACGTTCAGAAAGAGTAGTAATATCTGCTTTTACCTGTGTATCATTATAATTTTCAAGACCTGCTAATTTATTTTTTTCTTCTGTTGTATAGTCATTAGAAGATAATCCCTTACCATCTTCCTTTTCTACGAGATTGCTTATATCTTGATGCTCTGTTAAATATCCTTTAGCATTTAACTCCGTATCCGTTACATATTCTTCGGGAATAGAAGATAAGTAGTTAGAATCATTTTCCAACTCAGAAACTTTACTTGGAATTTCAGAAGTCTTAGCGTAACCATCAAGAGACGGAATAATAGGCTTATCCGCAAGGTCGTTATAAGAACCACTTGTGGCAACATCCGCAAGGTCTACGGTTTTTGTATAATCAGCAACTTTGTTATCTATATAAGTCTCTGTAGCCAAACCTGTAATATCAGGAATAGTAGGCTTATTAATTAAATCCTCATAATCGCCACTTTTAGCAACAGTAGCCAAATCTTCGTCTTTTGTCAAACCTTCAATAGAAGGTACTGTAATATCTACATTCTTATTTTCATCAATTGCTACATTTACACCATTGACCGAGATGGACTCAATCGTGTTTTCTTCTCCTGAACCGACAACTTTCAATTCGCCATTTTCTACAGAGAAATCGGTGCTAAGAGATTCAAATGGCTTATCTGAAATTTCAGACCATGTAGAAGCACCTTCACCGCCTGCACCATCTGCTCCTTTAAGGTTTGGAGTAGTAAATGTAGAGTCGGCGGTCGTAATATCAAGTTTATAAATCTTGTCTGTGTTGTCTGCGTTCTCAGTGATTGTTGGACTGAAACCTGGATCTCCTTTATCACCTTTAACAGTTGGGATTTTTCCACTAATAATTTCAGTACTATCAGACATAGTAAATACAATCTGATTATTTGCATTTACATCAATGTCTGTTACAGAAACTCCGTCTTTTGGAGTAGGGAATGTCATAGTCAACACTCCACTGTCTTTTGTATTTATTGTTAATGTTTGTCCATTAATAGACATAGATTGAACGCCACTTAAAGCGTGCGCTGCAATTTTTTTACTTAAGGCATAAGTAGTTATATCCATTTATTATACCTCCTTAAATTTCTTTCCATTGTCCTTCTGAATCAAGCATATGTACAGAAGAATCCTCAATTACAATACAAGTACTTCCTGCACCATCTTCAGTAGGAAGTTTTGCTAAGTCTTCTCTTGTATCACAGCAATATTGAAGAATATTATTTTGGTCTGTATCACCTTGTCTTATAATATTATACATATCGTAGTCTCCTTTCTTCTCTCTTATTTATTTTATTTTCCCATGGGCATAAATGCTTATTTTTGCCCAGTTAAAAAATCGTTTCAGAAAAATTCAAGGCGGCGGTCCAGTTTTATGTTTCGGTGGTTCCGGTCCTCCGCGCTCCGGCAGTCTAATGCAACCCTATTTGTAAATAAAAAAAATAGCAAGTGAATAAAATCACTTGCTATTAGCGCTGGCTCTGGGACTCGAACCCAGAAGGCTGTTAAACCCACGTGTTTTCAAGACACGCTGACTACCAATTATCACAAACCAGCAAATAACCACATTTCTATTCTCTTCTTGGCTAAACGCGGCGTCCAGGATTCGAACCTGGGAACCGCCTTTCGACGGTCGCTTCATTAGCAGTGAAGTGGTTTAAGCCTCTCACCCAACGCCGCAGATAACTATTCACATACCCAATAGACTTACTCAATTAGTTAATAGAATAGTTATTATATATCTAAAGTGTGATAATATCATCTATAAAGTGCATTTTGGTATAACCATAATGAGTTAATAACTCAATAATGTTTTTCGCTCCAACTGGGTTCATAGAATGAACTGTGAAGCCCGCAATTGGAATTTCATTTTTAACTATCCATTTTGCAACATCATATCCGCTAATACCAAAACCTAAACCTAAATTGTGGTCAAAAGATATAAAAATCTTACAATCTGGAATTTGTGATAAACTCTTAATTTCCTTAATTGCATCTTCTCCTGTTCTGCATACAGACCAGCCTGTAATATCACAATCCTCTGCAGGTATGCTATTTAATGTTCTTATAAAGCGATTATCTATTGGTCTTTCATCGTCTATCCAAACAAAATGCCTTCTCATAAAAATCAATCCTTTCTTTTCTTTTCTTTATATAAATATTATATCAAATTTTTATATAAAAATCAAAAAAGAATTTTAATACTAGACGCTCATCTGTTAATTAGAATTAAAAGTTCTATTACAAATTAAATTGCTGTATGCGTCTATAGTGCCCCCAAGTGGTATCGAGCTACTTATAAAGTAAAATTTAAAACTTAAGTGGTCAGAACTGGAATCGAACCAGTGATACGGGGATTTTCAGTCCCATGCTCTACCTACTGAGCTATCTGACCATACATAAAATAATCAATAGCAAACTTATAAATTTCATTACTCGCTGCCTAGACACTGTTAGTTGGTCTGCGCGCCACACCTAATTTACATCCACACCTTATGTCCTTTATTCATTCTTAATTGATTATTTACTCGGTACTTTTCAACCCAACTCTTGTTACCGCAAGTAGTAACCGATAATTATATTCAAACCTGGGATTAGTTATCAAAAATTTGTTCACAACCGTTCGGTAAAACGAGAAGTAAAAGTCAGTTACATACCATTGCGGCATCCTGTTCCTTGCGGTCACAGGTTGAACTAACCAGAAACAGGAGGGTGAGGAATCGGACCCCTTGGTATGAGATTTGGAGTCTCACCCCAGCCCAGCTGAGTTTAAACCTACCGACCTATATTTTTTCCTGCGTAAGTATCAGTTTGACTATGGCAATTAGGACATAAAAAACGCAAATTTTCAATACGATGGTCATTATTTATTCCATTGATATGGTCTAACTGTAATGATAATGGTTTACCTAACCAACTATCTATTCCACAACAAGAACATTTGTATTCCAATCGTTTTTCATTAACAAGTCTTTGTTTTAATCTTGAAATATTCGCATAAGAAGAATTTTCAATCAAAATTTCATCAAGAGTATATTTAGCATTTGTTGGAGTTGTTGCTTTTCCGAAATGCTCAGTTGAACAATTTAATTCTTTTATTCTTCTTTTTAAGGTATCTGTTGAAGAACCTCCTCGAGTTCCTAATCCTAAAGCTCGTAGACAATCACTATAAGAGTTACTTTCTTGAATTATTTTTATAAAATCTTCATCTGATACTTGATATACTTTACTAATTTTTGGCATTATAATATTCTCCTTTTCTTTGATATTATATATCAATTTTATTGGTAAAATATTTATTTATAATGACCAAAGTTTTACTAAATACTTACCGCTGTGCTATCATTACACCAACCCCCTAAATTATTTCACATTCTTTTGTAAAGTTAATGCCAATGATTTAAGATTATTTGGCAATGGAAAAACTGTTACTAGAATGATTTTATCTACTTGTTGGTTAAAAACAAACACATTCTCACCATAAATCTTAATACAACTTCCTTTGTGCTTGTATAAATTATGTTGTTGTGAAATATATTTGTGTAAATTACCAGATGCCTGATTATGAGTTAAACCTAATTTATATACTTTTTCAACCATTCTAATTATAGCTTTTTTATTTAACCCTAATCTTTCATGCATCCTTTCAAAAGCATGATGGGATATTTCAATATTCATATCAACACCTCTCTTGCTTTTTATTAGTGGAGAAGGGTGGACTCGAACCACCGACATGCGGATTTCCTTGTTAAGAAGAATTGCAGTCACGGTTTATTACTAAACCTCGTCTTTATTTATCTGCTGCTCTACCAGCTGAGCTACTTCCCCATATGTAGAGTGACTTTGAAGCTAAACTCTGGGCGACGTTTCCTCTACCTATTCTGAGCCATCGTAGATTTGACTTCAGACCTTACCCTAGTTATTTATCCTAGGACGCTACGACACGGAGCCTAGGAAAGCCTTTAAAGCACCATGCGGGTACTGCCCCCGCGCCCCCAGTTTGGAAGACTGGAGTACTAGCTGTTATACGAATGGTGCATGGTAGAAAGAGACATTTCACCTTTTATACCGCGTCTCTCCCCGTTCCCGCGGTTTGATATGAATGCGTCTAAATATATTATCCTACACATTAGGCATAACTTCCTTCATATCCTTTATAAACGAAGGTTTTTCGAGTTTCTGTGCATTTCCACTCCTGGTCCTTACCTGTGATGTCCTTTCCGCAATAAGAACATCGACCTTCTAACCCTTACACTCTGATGTGCGACCATCCATGCAGTTATCCAACTCCCTGCCAGGTTCAATCTCGGTTATTTAATATCTTTTGAGATTAACAGATAGTTCTGATTTCCAGGGTATCTTTTCTATGCGAGCAAATCAGTATCCAAAACACTTTTCATAGACTTTATCATTACTTGTATGTACATACTTTCATTCTCCCCTTTTGGAGTATCAAGCTAATTATCATGTCACTTGTATTATATCCTGTTAATTCAGGAGATTACCACTCCTCAAAGCTGCGATGAGAGGACTCGAACCTCTAACACTCTGTTCCACATACAGATGCTCTACCCTTTGAGCTACATCGCAAGTGTCTCAGCAGCCAACCCTGAGACGCGGTCATCTTGAATGATTTTTGTTATACTTGAGTAAAATCATTTTAAACTCTGTAAATATCTCTGCGCAGATATTATAATTATATAAATAGCTAGTCTGTGGTTGACCATTAAGCAGGATTCCAAACCCGCGCTATTAAGTACGGGACCTGGGATTTGAACCCAGAAAAACTACTTTCTAAGAGTAGCGCCTATGCCATTCGGCTAGTCCCGCATATTGAGGATTAAATCCTCATTTATTTTTGTAATATTTTAACCATTTACGATATTCTTTATTTTCATCGAGGTCCGCATAATGTCCCCAACCTTTTTCTATCGCTTCTTTATGACTTCTTTGACAATCATTCCAATAATCTTCCCAAGTGCGTATCCAACCATAATCACAAATATCCCAAGAGCAATGAATTTTTTTATAGGCTCCTGGCGGAAGTATCACATCAGGGTTTCTTTTGAACCAGTTTCTAACATGA
>JAEDOA010000180.1 GCA_016302195.1 Erysipelotrichaceae bacterium
AGATAATCAAGGTTAATTTCAAGAAAGGAACAAACAATGAAAGAAATTATTGATAAGTTAGAAAAAGAAAGCACTGAGTACAAAGAAAGAGCTAAAAAGATTGCAGCTAAGCTTCAAGGTGATGCAATGATTTCAGAAAATCAATTTAATTTGCTAATGGTTCAAAGAAGTATGCTGATTTCATTGGCAAGAATTGTTGACTGCAGAATTAAGGATTTCAAGCACAATAAAAAATGGAACTAAAGTTATTAACGACTGAAACTTTGAAACTTTTTAGTTCAAAAAATACCAGTGAATTAATAAAAAAACTTCCAAATTATTGGAATGATGAACAAGCTAAACAAAAGTTTTGTGATTTGGTAAATGATTTAAGTATTGACTGGCTTCAAAAAATATTTCAGTACTACGAAGCAGATAGAAAAGATAAAAAGCAAGATTACACGCCAACAACATTAGCAAGTTTGATGGCAAATATTGCTTTAAGAAATAATGAAAATGACATTACAGATATGTGTGCTGGAAGTGGCGCTTTAACCATTCAATGTTGGAACTTAAATCACAAAATACATGCCGAATGCCTAGAATTTGATGAAAATGTAATGCCAATGTTGCTCTTTAACTTGGCAGTTAGAAATATAAGTGCAAATGTTTATCAAATGGATGTTTTACAAAATGAAGTTAAGCATTCTTGGAAAGTAGTACCAGGTAAGAAGTTTGGAAAGGTGGTAGCAAATGACAACAACAATTAGTAATCCACCATATAACATGAAATGGAAGCATCCGTTTTTTGCAATGTCGCAATCAAGATTTGCCTTTGGGCTTCCACCAGAAAGCAATGCAAATTATGCGTTTATCCAAACAGCTTTATCTAAAAATGACAAGGCTGTGTTCTTATTGCCAAATGGCGTTTTAACCACAAATGAAAAAGAAGAGAGTGCAATTAGACGGGCTTTAGTTGAAAACAATTATCTTGAAGCTGTTATTCAGCTACCGAATAGAATGTTTGAAAGTACTAGTATTCCAACTTCACTTTTAATTTTCAATAAGCATAAAACAACAGCAAATATTTTGATGATGGATGCTAAATCATTAGCAAAACAAGTTGAAAGAGAGCAACGAGGGCAAGTTGGCGGTAATTCTCATACCAAAAGAGTTTACAAAAAGAAAATCAATATTTTAGATGATGAAGCTATTGATCAAATTATGAATCTGCTTGATAGCCCTGAAAATAAAGAAAATATTTCTAAGGTAGTATCTCTTGATCAGATTAAAAATAATGATTTCATTATTCAGCCAACAAGATATATCGACATTAAACAGAAAAAGGTTAATTGCTCTGATAATTTGAAACTTATTTGTGAAGACTTACAAACAATTAGTAAAGAAAAGGCTGCAGTTAAACTCACTATTAATAGAAAAATGGCACAAGACTTGGGAATTTTAGATTTGTGCGAAATGTTGAACAAATCTGCTGATGTTAATAAAGAAATTATCGAAGCTTACAAGAATGATCCTGATGTAGACATTGGTCTTAATACTGAACATGTAGTTACTTTAACAAATAGCAAGGTCTTCAAAGTCGAAGTTAAAAAATGGGACAAGTTACCGGATATTATTCAAGCTTTTGCAATTATGTGGGCGCAAATGTCTAAGCAATATAATGATCAAGAAAATATAGCACTAATGAGATTGAAAACAATTATGTTGGATAAATATTTCAATAATGTTTAGCAACATAACTAATTATTGAGTGTTTTTTTATTTGTCTAGAAAGGGAGTGATTTTAATTTGGCAAAAAGCAATAAATCCAAAGTAGGTAGACCAGAGAAAATAACGTCCGAAAAGTTAAATCACTTTAAGATGTTTATCATTGCTGGCTGTACGGTTAAAGAAGCTTGTGAACAAATTGAAATCACACCAATGACTTGGCGAAATTATTGTAAAAAGCACCCTGATATTTTGCCTAAGTTTGCTAAGTGGAAGAAAGAACTTGAAACCAAAGCGAAATTAAATATTGCTATGAAAATTAGAAGAGAAAAAGATATTAATATTAGTATTTATTATCTTGAACGGCAAGAAAAACTCAAGGAACAAGCTGCTAGAACTGCTCTTAATAGAGCTAGAGCAAAACGTGAAAGGGCACAAGCTAAAATTGCTGAAAGACAAGCCCAACAATTAAAGCAATTAGATGATTCAAGTGATCAAGCAGTTATTATTGATGATTTTACTGATGATGAGGTGATTGACCATGACGACA
>JAEDOA010000004.1 GCA_016302195.1 Erysipelotrichaceae bacterium
GCGAAAGATGCATCATTATAAGTCCCATCTAATTTTAACTCTTCAATAAAGCTACGCTGTAATAATTTTTCCATTACAGGTACTCGCCATGTTCCACCAAGAACTACAGCTTCTTCAGGTTCAATAATTTGTTGAATTAATGTCTGAATTAACTTTTCATAAGCAAAGGTATTTTTCCAACCTGCGGTAGTTACAAAAATCTGGCTCTTATTAACTAGCTCTTCTTCATGACGACTGCCATCCGGAAGACGTCTATTAACATTCATAGTAGGAATAATAACTTCATTCAACATTGTCTGGTCTACAAGAATACACTCCTCTACAAGTCCGCCAGTTGCACGTTTACCACGAGAAGATTGTCTTGCTGCCATAATATCAAGTTTACTTTTATTCTTAAATAGATATTCTACATTATCTTTAGAAGATTTAGATGCTCCTCTACTCCAATCTATTTCATTTTTAATACCTGGTATTAATTTACAAAGTTCTTCTACTTTTTCTCTTGCAATACCAGCCGCCTGCTCCTTACCACCTGTTGTAACAAATAAGTGGCTACCAGGATATAAAATACAACGTATCATTAAAATTAATATTGATAAAAATGATTTTGAATATGCACGAGGAAAGGTTGCATACGCATATCTATGACGCATAACTGCTCTTAAAAATACTCTTTGATAAAAATATAATTGGAAATTTTCAGGATTATTTCCGCATAAAAAATCTACAAATATATCAGGATATTCGCGCCAAAAAGCAACGTATTCACGCAACACTGGAATTTGTGCTTGAATACGTTCTTCAGATAATCCAACTTTTTTTACATTTTTAGCTTCAGAGAGTGCCATTAAATCTTGTAATGCCATTATTCACCCCTCCTCATCACCATACATAATCTTTATATCTTTTTGCTTTTGCTCTTGTATTTCTTCAAAATATTCTTCATAATCTTTATCTTTTAATCCATCTACTTCATCTTCATCAAAATCAAAATCATCTTCTTGTTCACGCATTTCTTTTTGAATTTGTAATTTTTTAATAGAATCTTCAATTTGTTGACCAAATCCTAAATCTTGAGTTACTAATTTACGAACATAATTATTCATATCTTTTAAAGTAATATCTACTTTATCTTGAGGAATATCTGTAGCATAACGTGGAATGAAACCTTCACGCTCACATATCGCAACTAATTCGCCTACAGAATCAACATAATCATTCTTAGCCTCTTTATTTTGAGCAGCGGTAAATTTAGCTGATTTACGTAATGTATCATAAACTCTTGAAAGAGTATTATATCCAGATACGTCTCCGCAATCAATAGCCTGGTTCATCTTTAAGTAAGTCTTGCAAATAAGAATAAGTGTACCAGTTGTATCAGAATCTTGAATATCAAATGAATTCATCATTTCAGTATATTTACGTTCTAATTCAACCCATTCATTTGGCTTATATAATCGTCCCCATTTCATAGCAAGATACATTTTATCTTCTGTAGTAAGTTCTGATGCAGGGTCAATTAATTCATCCTCACTCATAAAATTATTTTCATTGTAAGGATTATTATCCATATTAGGAGCAGAACCATACATAGGCTCTTCCGCATGTTGAGTCTCTGTGCTCATTAAAGTTTTATATTGAGCTTCACTAATTTTACCTTCATCATATTGCTGTTTAATTTCCGCTTCGTAAGCAGCTTGTTCTTCTCTTACTTGTTCTGCTCTTGCTGCATTTTGTTCTCTTAAACGTTCACCATCCGCCCATCCATAAGCTTTCCACTGTTTAAGTTTCATTTTAGATAAATATTTACCAAATACAGACATTCCATTCATTTTATGAGGGTCTTTTGCATAGGCTCTATCTCTTAATACATTCCATTCTTCTGGAATATATGGAACATCCATCTTTTCAAGTAACCATAAAAAAGTATCTGGTTCAAAATTATCTATATGCATAGTTAAACATTTTTTACACATTTCGGTCTTTTGACCATCTTTATAAGTGTAGAATTGTCCTTCATCCATAGATTTACCACACTTAGTACAAGTACAATTCGCCATAATAGCTTCCTCCTTTTTAAATTCTCATTTTACCTAGGTATTAGTTAATCTAAAAAGTCCTACTTTTTCTTATTTCTACAACATTTACAAATACTGTAGAATCCATCTTTAGAAGTTTTATTTTTACTAAAGAATCTATTATGGGCAAGTTTAACTTCACCGCATCTTGAGCATCTTTTCCATTTGCCGCGTTCTTGTATAGTATAATGCCAAATAAGATAATCTTCTTGCGCTTGTTCAGCTAATAATTTAGGAATCTTATTTCTCCACAAAGAAGAAATATATTCTACTGAATGTTTAATTCCATGTTTTTTATTTAATAGTTCTTGTATTTCAATATTTTGTTTTCCATCAATTTTATAAATAAGCAAATCATAATATAATGGATATTTATCTTTTAGTGTTCGTTCAATTAAATTATCTAAATCTTCCATTAAATAATATGAATCACTACTAAATTTACCCCATGCATCCTCTTTTAATTTTGAATAATTACATAATAATGCAGATATGTGTTTTTGGTCAAATAAAGAAACAAGTTCTGTACTTTTTACTTGACCATCTTCTGTTATTGTAATTTTTCCATCTAATTGTAACTTAGAAAAACTTTTAGTTACATTCATCATATACATAGGTTGTCGATATGCACTTTTCAATACATATTGGTCTTGACGCATTTCGATAAGTTGTTTTTTTAGTAAAAATTTACGTTTACCAGTTGCTGCCTTAAACTGTTTTTCTACATTATCAATCGCATCACGTAAATCTTTTAAGCCAGGAATTTCTTTAATATCTTCTTCAGTAATAGTTACTTTAGGCATAAAAATAATATTTTTATCATTTGCAATCATATTATAGATACCATCTTCACCATTTTCTAATTGCCCAGCTAATCCTTGAAATGATGTTTCTCTCCTATTTACAGTTACCATTCTATTGTCAGTTAATATCTTTTTCTTTTTTCTTTCTTCTTTATCCATTGCAAAAATAATATAATCTGATAAAATTGTTAAATATTTATTAGTAAGCTGTTCAGGAGGCGTCTCATCAATAATTTTTTTAACTAATTCATTTCGCTCTTGCGGAGTTTGTAAAGAATAATCTAATTTACGAGTAGGTTTAATATTTTCTTCTATTAACTGCTCTTCTATATTCTCATTTTCATCTTGGTAGTCTTCTGTATCTACCTCATCTTCTTCCACTAGAGCTACTTTTTTTTCATCTAAATCTGCCATAAGAGCGCTCCTTTCTTTTCTTCTAATTATAGTATAGCACAAATTTTTTCTTTTGTCAACTCGTTCAATGATACTTTAATTGATTTATTTAAAAATAAATGATATAATTATTATAAAGATAAAAGTAAAGTGGGTGAATAATATGGTATTAAATGCATACGATAGCGCAATTTTAAAAAGTCAAATGGATTTTTCTATATGGGCAATGAAAAAAGGAATTAAAAATCCAGTTGAGAAAAAAATAGAGAGTGAAAAAGAAGGAGAAACCGCGAAATATAATAAACTTATTAAAGAAGGATTTAAAGTTTATGTAAGTCCTTTTACTCATAATTTTAATGGAGAAACACCTAAAAAAATTTATGATTGTATCAAAAGAGAAGGCGGCTCTGAAGCAGAAGAGAACTATAAAATAAAAAGATTTTTATATCAATTCATCTATATTGCTAATGTTATAGGAATTGAATATGCTGAAAAATGGATTAATAGTTATAAAGAAGATAAATATAGACAAGAGGAATATGCAAGAATGGTAAAAAATAAGCCTAAACTTGCTTATTGTCATTTAAAAAGTTCTAATGGTCAATGCAGAATTGATTGTCCTTTTTGGAATAGCGGATGTCAGATATCAGTCGCCGAAGAGCAGCAATCCCGCGACCTATTAGAAGAGTATAAACCACTTGAACGGAGGAGATAAAATGGAAGCATTAGGACAAGGTTTGTCAGCTCTTGGAGATGCAATAGGTTTTATTGGAGGATGGATAGGTTTTGTTTGTATAGCAGGAATTGCGGCAAGCACTTTTCTTGTATATACAGGTAAAGCTACTCTTGAACAATTAAAAGATTTATTTAATAAGGATAGGAGATATAGATGAAAGTCGCAGTAACAGGACATAGACCTCCAAGATTAAAAGGTAAAGAACAAATTATAAGTAAGTGGATATATGATAAATTATTAGAACTTAACAATAAAGATAAAATAACTGCCGCGTATAATGGAATGGCGGCAGGCGCGGACCAATTATTTGCTTTACAATGTATTAAATTGGGAGTCCCAGTTTATTGTGTTTTTCCTTATAATAGAAAAAAATATCACCCAGATGAACTTTATATTGTTGAGCGGGCAGCTGGCTCGATAGCGCTTCAGGACGAGTATTCCCGCGATTCTTACTATAAAAGAGATTGTTTTATGGTAGATAATTGTGATATTTTAATTGCAATATGGGACGGCATTCCGCAAGGTGGTACTTATATCACTATTGATTATGCAAGAAAACAAGGTAAACCAATTATTTATTTACCGCAAGGAATATTATGAACAAAATTGTAATAATATGGTCTGGGAATGAAGAATTATTGTCCAAAACTATGGAAAAATTAATAGTAGAGAAAAATTAATAGTAGATAGCCAATGTTTTCTTTTTACTGTAATATGCGGCGGCACCGATGAAAGTAATCTTAAGTCTAGTTCAGGATATCGTTGGGCAATCCGCAATGGCGCTCCAGTTGAATTTATGATAGAAGCGGATGTGGAGAAGCTATTAAATAAAATTACCCAAACCGCGGACTATATTGTTTGTTATAACAATGGAAATCAATTAGTAAAAAGATTGATAATGAAGTTTAAGTCGCAAGGAAAACATGGAACAGTGATTGTAGGAGAATAAAATGGTATATACAAGTTATTTTGGAAAAATGAAGTCATTTCCGCCTAATATTATACCTATAGCGATATGTGGCGGAATCCCCGATTGGTATAAAGAGGGAATGATAGATAAGAAATGGCTATGGTATAAAAAGTTAGCTCCTAAATGGGAGTTTTTTCAAGTTTGGAAGCAAACGCATGATAATGATTACTATATCCGCAACTATAATACATTAGTGTTAGATAAATTAGATGCGAATCGCGTTGCCGCGGACATTCAACTTATGCTTGAAACAAGAGAGCAAATGACAAGTAGTATATGGTGCAGTGACAATATTCACGTTGCGCTTTTATGTTATGAAAAGCCAGATGATTTTTGTCATAGACATTTAGTTTCTAAATGGTTTAATGAACATGGATATAAATGTGAGGAATGGAAAGCATGAAAAATAAAGTATTAGTAATAAGTGCAGAAAATTATTGTCGAGAGATAGAAGATAAAATTAATGAAGAATTAGAAAAAGGTTGGTTAATTGAACTTTTTTATGAAGCACGTGGAGACAATGGAAATAAAATAATTGTTACCTTATATAAGGAAGAAGAGAATGCGAAAGGCGACATATAAAGGCGGAAACCTTCCTATTGTTCCTGGAACGGTATGTAATGTAAAATTAATTTGGGATGATGATTGCGAATATGTTTATGTATATGTATGGACATTAAGTGGAAGTATGAAGTATGTTTATGATGGAAGAACAGAAATGGAGAAGGAGTGGCAGTTATGATAGCTAAATTTATTGGGCAAGATGGAAGTTTGGGATTTAGAACTGGAAGAAAATATATTATAAATATAGAGAGAGATAATAATAATAATTGGATTTGGGTAAAAGAATTATTTGGAAGAAGTTGTCCATATCAAAGTATGAATACTTTAAAAAAGAATTGGGATATTCCTTCAAATAAATTTCATCCTGCAAGACAGTATAGATAGTTATTCGTTTTTAGATTTTCAAAATGCATTTGGAGATTTTTTGGACGAGGCCAAATCATTTTCACAAAGTCAAAAAATTTTTTTCCCGAAATATACCCCGGGGTATTTTTTCTAGTACGTCAGGTTCTTGTAGACTTCTTTCAAGAGCAAGATAAATAGACAGCCCCACATAATAAAGAATTGCGGGAAGTCGTTTAATGAGCATAAGATTTAGCTATCTTATGCTAACACGCTCACTCATAAGAATAAATACATTAATGTAATTTAATAATAGATAATTTATTTTATTGTAATTGTAAATTACATTAATGTATTCGCTGGCTCGCGTGCGGTCATAGCGAGCCGCGATTCTTGTCAAGTAGTAATGTTGTACAATTTTTTTGCCAAATGTTTGTGCATTATTATAATAGATTCTATCCCGAAATAACTTGACACGTAGAGTGTTATGTGATATAGTATAATTACAGAAAGGGAAAGAGAGGTAACAAGCATGATTACAAAGAAATTTGATTACAAAGGACAAATGATTAACTATTTCAATAAAGTAAGAAAGAATCCAAATATTAGTGCATGTTATTGTAGTTTCTCTTGTGTTCATGGGTGCTATGTAGTAGAGTACTGTTACAAAGAAAGATAATCTTTCAACAAAAAAGTCTAATAAAACGCTTGACACACAAAGACATTCATGCTATAATAAATACATAAAGAACAAAGAAAACAACACAAAGAGAGGTTGATAATATGATTAAAGAGTATCAAGTAACACTTATTTGTGAGACAGGACAATACAGACCAGTAAGTGCTATTGTTAAGGCAGATGATAAGAGTGCGGAAGTCATCGGTATTGATGCTTTCAAGCGACAAATCCGCACACAAGGTATTACAAAAATATGCCAAAAAAGGTATTGGGGTAGTTCAGATTTAAAGAGGTATCATTATACAAAAGTAAAAATGAGAGAGTATGACAAAGAAAAAATCGAAAAAGAAAATGCAGAACGCTATGAGAAAATAAAGCGGGAACGCGGTTGGATTACCACAGATACAGACAAGGGAGAACAATAGTTCTCTCTTTTTTGTCTCTTGTTGATAACGTTAAAAAATTATGGTATAATAATAATGTAAAGAAAAACAAAGACAATAGAATAAAGAAAGGAGCAGAACCAATGAAGCTTAGTTTAGACGAACTAACTGCTTTAAAGCTTGTTCTTGAGTTCGTATCTGTTAAAGACTTGCTAACATCAGCAATGAATCACTTTGCAGAGCAAGAAGATATTCACTCTAAAGATAATGCAGACTTGTGCTTTAAAGCTATTACTTCATTTCTGAAATAATTTATTTCGGAGACCGTACACGTTCAAGGTGCGGTCGGTTCACTCCATAGTAGTATACAGCCAGATATTTTTCACCAAAAAGTCTGGCTTTTCGCTTGACAAAGTTATCCTGAAATGCTATAATAAATGTATCAAAGGAAAGAGAGGTAAATACAATGTCATTGATGTATACAAATAAGGAAGCGTTTGAGAGAGTAAAAAGATTCTTAGAAGTTAATCAGTACTCGTTTGAGTTCTCCATTTCAAATGGACAGTTTTATATAAAAATTACTTAATAAGGGTTGACAAACTATAAAGAACGTGTTATACTTAATGTATCAAATGAAAGAGAGGTAATTAAAATGAATGAGAAATTTAAAGGTATGATGGATGACATAATAAGAAAGTTTGGTTTTGAGGATATTCATACTATCATCTTCTGCGGAATGTGTGAGAGAGCAGATGTTCCTCTCAATTCAATTTATGAAACCTATGATGAATACATGAGTTTAGATATAATGCTCGATGAATAATCGAGCATTTTTTTACATCGCGGCGCGTACGACCCTTGCGCGCCGAATTTGCGCATTATTATATTGTACCACATTTTTCGCTCGCTGTCAATAGACAAATTGCACAAAGATTGAATCCCGAAATTGTGCAATATTTTTTTAAAAAAGTATTGACGTGCTCGCGCTCACGTGCTATAATGTATTTACAAGGTAAGGAAAGAGAGGAACACAAAATGACAAAAGAAACAATGATTAGAAATTATAGAAAATTCAGTGCGGCTGATAGTTATATATTAGGCTTTATTTATAACCATGAGGTTTATGCGGTAGAGGTTGCGGAGATAATGCCTAGATACATGAGAGTAGAACATGAAAGTAGTAAAAAAGGCGGTTGCGCAAAATTACAGTTGAGATTGCCGAAAAATTATCAAGAGCAGTTAATCAAAAAAGGTGCGGTTGTTATCGGTTCAGAAAATATCTTAAATGGAGAATATAACAAAGGCGTTGAGTTTGAAAGAGTTATTTCTGAAATGAATGGAATAGCATTTAGAGGTAAAGACAACGAGCCATTTTATAAAGCAGGCGACTTAAATATAAATGGTAAAGAAATACAAATAAAATTTAATGGTGCTCAAATTGTAGTAGAAAGAACCTTAAAAAAATTACAAAAAATGCAAAAAAAACGCTTGACAAATTGATTACCGTATGGTATTATAATTATAGAAAGAGAGAGAAAGAGAGGTACTCAAAATGAGAAAAACATTAGTATTCGATATGGATGGAACAATCGCAGACCTTTATGGAGTGAATGGTTGGTTAGAAAATCTTAGAGAGGAAAACGCAAGACCTTATATAGAGGCAAAACCGCTGTATGATATGGATGTTCTTGCAAGTATCTTAGGACTTTTAAGACTGAATGGTTGGACAATAGCAATCACAAGCTGGCTTTCAAAAGAAAGCACAAAAGCCTATGACAAAAAAGT
Organism: Erysipelotrichaceae bacterium; assembly: GCA_016302195.1. GTDB lineage: Bacteria > Bacillota_I > Bacilli_A > Erysipelotrichales > Erysipelotrichaceae > UBA1783. The sequence continues at coordinate 8,734 of JAEDOA010000004.1, forward strand.
AAGAGAAGCCAAAAAAGAATGGCTTGCAAAATACAACTTCCCTTATGATGAAATCCATCTCGTAAAATATGGCACAACAAAAGCTAACTGCACTAGAAAAAATGGTGGTTTCCAGATTTTAGTAGATGATAATGAGGAAGTTCGCAAGGGTTGGCACTTAGGCGATACAATCAACGCAAACGAAAACATCATTGAAAAACTGGTTGACTTACTGGTTGCGGAGTATGAATAAACTCCGCAACTTTAAAAATTTTTCAAAAAAGTATTGACAACGTGCAAATAATTTGTTATACTTAATGTATCAAATGAAAGAGAGGGAAAAAAGATATGACACTAATCATGACACCAGTTGAGAGTTTTGAGTTTGAACTTCTTGAAGCTTACTGTTTAGGTAAAGGTAAGTTATGGAATATGTTCTTTGGTTGGAGAAAGACAGTAAATAAAGGCATCAATGGCGAATGGGCTTATTACAAACTCAATCATAAAGATTACAAAGAAATTCAGCTGAAAGCTGAAATCATGGAAGAAAAGTATAATTTTTAGAGCGGGACAACCGCTCTTTTTTATTTTTAAATTATTGCTGGCGGGCCGCGCACGTTCCTTGCGCGGCCGAAATTCCATTATACCATAGTCCTTGAGGTTTTGTCAAGCGATTTCCGCATAAATACTGCACAAAAAGAACTCCCAAAATTTGGTCATTATTACCTATTGATTTTTAATAAAAATTTTGCTATAATATTTATAGAAGGTAAGGGAAAGAGAAAACAACAAAAAGAAATTAAAAAAAGTTGAAAAAATCTCTTGACAAACCGCGACACAAGTGCTATAATAAAGATACAAGATAGGAAAGAGTGTCGGACTTCTATCAAAGTACAGGTAGTGAATTTCTTGAAAAAGAGGTTGATTGCTTAGGAAAAGAAGTACAGCTCTTTGAAAACAAAATCCTAAAAAATCTTGAAAAAGTGCTTGACAAGTCACTGTAAACATGGTATAATAAACTTATCAAATGAAAGAGAGGTAGTAAGTATGAGTAAGAGAGAGTTTCTTAAGAAGTGGAGAAATGATAGAGATTTCCGCTATGATATGAGAAGAAAAGGTATTAAGGTTATTCAGGATAATGTAATTTTCTTCAACCCTGATGGCTCTGTTCGGGCGGTGGCTGGTGCTTACATTCAGTAAGCACCGCAAGAAAAAAAATAAAAAAAAACTATTGACAATTAAATAAAGAAATGTTATAATAAAGATGTAAAGAAAACAAATAAAAAAAAAGAAAGAGGTAATGAATTATGGAAAAGAAAATGACTAAGAAAGAGTGGTTCGCAGTATTGGCAAGTGTGGTTGAGGCTTCTGAAATGGAGAATAAGACCGAGGCTCTGGCTTTCATCAATCACGAGGTTGAACTGTTAGAGAAGAAGTCCGCAAAGAGCGGTCAGACTAAGACACAGAAAGAGAATGTTGAGGTTATGGAGAAAATCAAGTCCGCACTTGGCGAGGTTGGTAAGGCTGTTACTATTACAGAGTTGCAGGCGGCTTCCGCTGAAATGGCTGAATATAGCAATCAGAAGTTATCCGCTTTGCTGAAAAAGTTGGTTGAGAGTGGCGAGGTTGTAAAGACCACCGAGAAAAAGAAGTCTTACTTCTCCCTTGCGGAGTAGTAAGCAACCCGAAAGGGCAAGACAGAAATGTCTTGTCCTTTTTTAATTTGGCGGCGCGCGGACAATCGCCCCGCGCCGATTTGCGTGTCAAGTAGTATATTGCATAAAAATTTTGTGCGATTTTTGTGCATTTTGTCTATTGTATTTATCCCGAAACGCTGTTATAATGTATTTACAAGGTAAGGAAAGAGAGGTAAACAAAATGACAAACTTATTGATTTTATTTATCGCAATGAATGCACTTAATGTAGTAATGCAGACTATTAAAAGTCTTTGCACTGTAAACTCTGGTAAGACAGTAGCGGCTATTGTAAACGCAGTAACCTATGGTTTTTATACAGTAATTGTAGTTTACATGAGTTGTGACCTTCCGCTTTGGGAAAAATCTTTGATTATCGGTCTTTGCAATCTTGTTGGTGTTTACATTGTAAAACTTTTTGAGGAAAAGAACCGCAAAGATAAGTTGTGGAAAGTAGAATTGACAGTTAGAGCAGAAAGAACAGATGTTCTTGCTCGACAGTTAGAGGAACTTGCAATTCCACATAACTACATTCCAAATGTTGGCAAATGGACTGTATTCAATATCTATTGTAATACACAAAAGGAAAGTGCTTTTGTCAAAGATTTAGCAATTAAGCACAAAGCAAAATTCTTTGTATCTGAAAGCAAGCGGTTATAATACCCGCTTGCACGGATAAAAAATTTTTAAAAAAGTATTGACAAATAAAAAAGAAAATGATATAATAATTATAGAAAGAAAGAAAGAGAGGAAAACAATATGAGAAAATTAGTTTATGTAGTAGGCGGTCAGGAAATCACATCTTACGAAAAGGCTAGAGAAATTCAGCCGAGCGGTCAGCTTCAGATAAAACTTGATGAAATTCGAGAAGAAGCTAAGGTTAATCCCGAAACGCTGGCAAAGAGACAGGCTTACTTCGCAAGGCGTAGAGCTGAAAAAGCGGTGGCTTCCAATTAAGGAAGCTACCAAATAGGGCTTGACAAATAATCAAAAAAATGATATTATAATTATAGAAAAAAAAGAGAGGTGTTTACTATGAAAATTAATGTTGAAATGAAATGTCCTTTTTGTGGCTCTGACCATGCAGTTGAAGTAAACCTTGCACAGTTTGAGGCTTGGGAGAATGGTGAACTCATTCAAAATGCAATGCCAGATTTATCAGCAACCGAGCGAGAGCAGTTAATTTCTCACATTTGTCCTAAATGTCAAGCAGATTTTTTTGAAGGAGAAGAGTAATCTTCTCCTTTTTTTTGGTCGCGCCGCGCACGTTCCTCGCGCGGCGATTTTTCCATTATACCATACCGCTGCAAATTTGTCAAGCAAAATGTAGAAAAAAATTGCACAAATCCGCATCCCGAAATTTGTATAATTTGTATGTTGACTTTTGTATGTAGCGATGCTATAATGTATTTACAAGGTAAGGAAAGAGAGGTAAACAAAATGGCACTTGACAAGGCAATTATGAGCGGTAAAGAACACCGCAAAATGTATAGAGGTAGCAAGAGTATTGATAGGACTTGTCGTAATCATGGTTCTTGTGATTGGTGTCGTGAAAATCGGCAATATAAAAATTTAAAAAAATTGCAAAAAACTCTTGACATGATGAAAGAGGTCTGATATAATAGTATTACAAGGTAAGGAAAGAGAGGATAAAAGAAATGCAGAAAGAATATTTTATGGTACTTGATACAGAAACCGCAAACAGTGTAGAACAGCCACTTCCTTATGATATTGGCTATGCTATATGCGATAGACAAGGAAATGTTGAAATTGCAAGAAGTTTTGTAGTCGCTGAAATGTTCCTTGATAATAAAGACCTTATGCAGTCCGCATATTTCGCTGAAAAGATTCCGCAGTATTGGGAAGATATTAAAAGTGGAAAAAGAGAGTTAAAAACTTTCTATAATATCCGCAAACAGTTGAAAGCAGATATGCAAGCCTATGGAGTAACCAAAGTTGGGGCTTATAATATGGGCTTTGACAAGAGAGCTTTAAACAATGATACACGCTATATCACAAAGTCTTTCTTGCGGTGGTTCTTCCCTTATGGTACAGAGTTCTTTTGTATCTGGAATATGGCTTGTAGTGTGATTTTAAACAGACCGAGTTATATCAAATTTGCCCTTGAAAATGGTTTTGTTTCCGAGGCTGGAAATATTCAGACTTCCGCAGAATGTGCATATAGATATATCACAAAAGACGCTGATTTTGTGGAAAGTCATACAGGTTTGGAAGATGTGCTGATTGAAGTTGCAATTATGGCATATTGTTATAGACAACACAAACCTTTTGAAAACTCTATCAATTCCGCTTGTTGGCGAAAAGTACAGAAAGCGAGAAAAGAAATGGAGTTAAAACAAGTGTTCGCTTAGGCGAACGCTTGTTCGAGACGTGCACAAAATTTTTAAAAAGTCAAATAAAAAATTAAAAAAAAAACTATTGACAATAAAAAATAAAAGTGTTATAATAGTATTATCAAAAGGAAAGAGGTTTGAAAAGAGCAAAGAAAAAAAAATAAAAAAAACTCTTGACAAACTAAAAACCTTATGATATAATAAATACATAAAGAACAACAAATAAAAAATTTAAGAAAGAAAGAGGTAATGAGCATGGAAAAGAAAATGACTAAGAAAGAGTATTTTGCAGTATTGGCTGAGGTAGTAGCAAATTCCGACATAGAAAACAAAGAGGGCGCACTTGCTTTTATCGCTCATGAGGTAGAACTTCTTGAAAAGAAGTCTGCAAAGAGCGGTCAGACTAAAACTCAAAAGGAAAATGCTGAAATCCTTGTAAAGATTAAGGCTGAACTTGGCGAGGTTGGTAAGGCTGTTACTATCACTGAACTTCAGGCGGCTTCCGCTGAAATGGCACAGTACAGTAATCAGAAACTTTCCGCACTCTTAAAGAAACTTGTTGAGAGTGGAGAGGTTGTAAAAACTACTGAAAAGAAAAAGTCCTACTTTGCAGTAGCTGAAACCGAGGGCGAATAATCGCCCTCCCCAAAAGGGGAAGAAAATAAAAAAAATACTTGACATTCGCCACATTGTCTGATATAATAATCATAGAAAGAGAGGTAAACAACATGGATAAAGAAAAACTTATCAATCAGATAATGAAAGAGTGTGCAGAGGATGGCGAACCTGTCACAAGAGAAGAAGCCGAAGAAATGGCGGAAATGGAATTGAAAGCCAAAAAAGATTGTCGGCGGTATGAGAGCGACAAACGAAAAGTCAAAAAGCCCTCTACAAGAGAAAAGAAAATTGACACCGAAAAAGTGCGGTTAATGGAACTGTTTAATTACTGTTTGCTTGAACCTAACCGCATTGATGATGAACTTCCTTTTAAAATTGAATTTGTGTCGGTAGTTAATAATCAAAAAGAGATTACTTTCAGCATTGGCGAAAATGATTATTCACTTACGCTGACAAAACACAGAAAGAAAAAATGATTTTTAAGCAGGTTTCCTTGTGGAAGCCTGCTTTTTGATTTGGCGGCTCGCATGCGGTTGCCGCGAGCCGAATCCGCGCACGTTAGTAATGTTGTACAATTTTTTATTCAGATTTTTGTACATTTTGCCTATTGTATTTATCCCGAATTTATATTATAATGTATTTACAAGGTAAGGAAAGAGAGGTAGTTAAAATGAAAGCGACTGGTATAGTAAGAAGAGTAGATGATTTAGGAAGAATAGTTATTCCAAGGGATATCCGAAGAATGATGCAAATCAAAGAAAGTGAACCAATGGAGTTTTTTGTAGATAAAGACGCTATTGTAATAAAAAAGATTGAGACTAATAGTTATACTTTAAGACAAACAGAAGATTGGGTGGAATTATTAGATGAAAAAGGAAAAGTATTGGTAGAAGGTCATAGTTTAAGACCAGAAGAAATATTGACAGCATTGAACATTGATTTTGAAGTTGAAGAAGTTGAAGAAATGTAAATTTTTTATTGACAATAAACAAAAAGTATGATATAATAATTATAGAAACAAGGAAAGAGAGGAAAAGAAGATGTTTGTAAGAATCAACTATTCTAATGGCTATTGTGGTTGTGATGAATCAGAAGTTTTAGAAGTTGAAAATATTGAAGAAGCAGAAGCTTATGCGGCAGAAGGTATTCATGACTATGCTGAACCTTATGCTTATGTAGCTACAGGTTGGGATGAAGGTTTTGAATCTGAGGAAGAAGAAGAAGCCTATTATGAAAATTGTACTTTTGATATTGAAGAAATTACAGAAGAGGAATATCAAGAGGAAAAGTAATTTTCCTCTTGACAAACTCAAAAGAATCTGTTAGAATAAATATATCAAGAGAAAAAGAGAGGTAAAAAATGGAAGAACTGAAAACATTAGATATGATTTGGATAGTTATTAACCCTGATGGAACTTATGCGGGAACACCTTGCCTTACTTGGGAAGAAGCGAGAGAGCTTGTTGCACAGAAAGAAGGCAGGAGAGTTTTCAATCTTGACCCTAATGAAGAAGATGTAACAGAAAATGAAAATGGTTTGATTTAAGAGGGCGCAAAGCCCTCTTTTTGTTTGTCGCGCCGCGCACGTTCCTTGCGCGGCGATTTTGCCTTAACCTTTTATTATAGCAAATTTTTTGCTTGATGTCAAGACGTAAAAATAACCAAATCTAATTCCCGAAATTTGGTCATTATTACCTATTGATTTTTAATAAAAATTTTGCTATAATATATACATAAAGAAAAGGAAATAAGTAGTGACTGTCAAGGCACTAAAAAATTCCAAAAAAAAAAAAAAAAAAAAAAAAAAAAAAAAAAAAAAAAAAAAGTCTTGACAAATAAAAATGCTTATGTTATAATAAATACATAAGAAAGAGATAAAACAGAAAACAAGCACTAAAAAAACTCTTAAAAAAATAAAAAAAATGCTTGACAAGAAAAACTGAATATGGTATAATAAAGATGTAAAGAAAAACAAACAAAGAAAGGTAAGAGGTGTTGAGTATGGCAGAAAAGAGAATTACAAAGAAAGAGTATTTTGCAATGGTAGCAGGTATTGTTGAGCAGGCTAATCCTACAAATAAGGAAGAGTTGCTGGCTTTCATCAACCATGAAGTCGAATTGCTGGAGAAGAAATCCGCAAAGTCTGGACAGACTAAAACACAGAAAGAGAATGTCGGCATTATGGAAACTATTTCCGAGGCACTTGCTGATATGGGTAAGCCTGTAACTATCACTGAACTGATGAAAGATGAGCGGTTGTCCGCATACTCTAATCAGAAGTTGTCCGCACTGGTTAGACAGATGCCTAATGTGGTTAAAACTACAGAGAAAAAGAAGTCTTACTTCTCTCTTGTAGACACAGAGTAGGCGAATATCTGTTCGGGGTAGAGAGGTTCAAATCCTCTCCCTACTCCTCAAACACATTTTGAAAATCCTCCTTTCTATGTGGTGTGGGGCTTTTGCCCCATTCCACAAACCTTTTAAAAGATTTTCAAAAAAAAAACTATTGACATTATAAAAATTTTTTGTTATAATTATTTTAGAAAGTTAAGAAAGAGAGGTTTTCAGTATGAAATATAATTTGAATGGTAAAAATATCAATATTCCAGACGCTGATATTGAGCGGTCAATGAAAAGCCTTGAGTTGACAAAAGAGGAAGCAATTCAGATGTGGCTTGAAGATGAAGGCTATCTCGAAAATGAAGAACAAGAGGAACTGGAACGCAAGGCAAAGGAAAACCGCATTACAGCAACTATCCATCAAGCAAGCGCAAAAGACCCTCATAAAAAGACACAAAAAGAGCGGGTTCGCAAGGAAAATCCGACAAAAGAAATGGTAATTCGCGAAATTGCGGCACTTTTACCTAAATTTGCGGAAGATATTGAGATTTTGAATGTCGGAAAGCTGATTTCTTTCAGAATTGGAGAGGAAAAGTACGAAATTGACTTAAAACAGAAAAGAAAACCGAAAGAAACCGCTAAAAAGTAGCGGTTTCCACATAATTTTCAGATAATTTGGCGGTTTTGGGCAGTTTTCACAAGAAAACTGCCCTTTTTTGTGCATTTTTTCTACTTGACAACAATATAATTATGTGTTATAATTGTCGGCGCGTCGCCGATGGTGACGCGCCGAATCCCCGCTCCCGCACGCTATATGCAATTTTTTCGTAGATGTTTGAAATCTATCATCATTTCCCCAGTTTCCCGAAATGTCCCAGTCCAATGTATCATATGGCCGCGCCAGCCGCATGTTTGATTTTTTAAAAAATTTATGGTATAATATTTATATAAAATGAAGGAAAATATATAAATTTGGCAGTCTATCTAAAATCTTAATACATTCATCTACTTTTGTCACTGCCGCCAACATTTTTACATAAAGCCCCTGCCGCAATAAAATTACTTAAATACAGTTTGCTCAATCATTTAAACGGAGTTGCCGGAGGCACTTGAAAATTCAAAAAATTTATAGTATAATATTTATATAAGATAAAGGAAAGAACAAAAAATAAATCAACGATAGGAGATTATAATTTATGGAAAAGAATGTAGAAATGCTGTCTTTAGCTGATGCACTGCGTGATGGAGTCTCTCTTGAGGATATTCGTAAGTCCTTTGAAGCTGCACTACAGGATGCACAGAGTGAGGTTACCGCAGAAAAAAAGAAGGCACAAGAGGCTAAAGCTTGTGAAAAATGCGGCGATTGTGATGAGTTAGACCTCGATGTTTGCCGCGAAGAGATGATTTATGCGGTTTTGGATTATTTAACAGCCCTTGGTCTCATTCCGGAAGATATGGAGATTGAGGATGATGACATTGACCATCTAATTGATATGATTAAGGAAGTTGAGGAAGAGTATAAGGCTAAGATTGGCTTCATGAAGATGCTTTCAGCTATGGCTAAGATGGAAGCGGATAAGAAAGAAAAGGTCAGTGAAAAGAAAGTTGCTGAAAAGCCTTCTGCTGATTATGTAATTGCTCAGTTTCTGAAGGGACTCCGTTAAGGGGTCTCTTTTTTTCTTGATATATGCACCTTGAAAACGGAATACGGTAGACGATACAGGTCTGGTCCCGGTCGCACATCTACTATTACAAATTTTTCTTTCTTCATTAAAATTATCTAAATTTCCTCATTTCCGCACAAGAGCAAAGGAAAATATGAATTCCTTCACCCTTACACATAAACTTTACTCTTCACCAATTAATTCCATTATTGATTAATTTAACAAACAATATCTCTAACGAACTTGTGTAATACCTCTACCATTTTTAACTTCATATTTTACTTCATCATAATCTTCGCCTTCAATAGTAGAAAAATACTTCTTTGTCATTACCATTCCCATCGCGCTATTCTGTCTTTCCGCAACATACATACTATTTTTACACCATGGACACACAATATGTCCCTTTTCTGTATCTCTATTATTTATAACCAATACTTGCGGAGTCCATACAATATCTTCATCTTCAAAAGCAGTTAAATTGCGGCAAACACTACATCTAACTGCATTAATAATTCCTTTATCCGCTAATAAACTACCTAAACTCTTTTCTTCCTCAGAATTTAAAATCATTTTTTCAAACGCTCCTTTTTAAAATCATTTTCTTAGATGATTGCAGCGAAACGCAATCATCTATAAACCAAATTCAAATCTGCCCTCTTCAATCTTTTTAAACCAAAAGCAGAAGTAGCATAAACTAAACTCTTACAATCTACTTTATTTAATATTATCCCCGCATCTTTTAATACTTGAGTTAAAGTTTTTCCATCTATCATTACTTTATCTGCGGAAATATCCCTTGATACAGCTATATCATCATAAGCTTTTAAGCCTTCTAAATCTACATATTTACGCGGCATTGCTGTTTGCGAACTTACCGCATTACAACAATATGTACTGTCTCTATTAAAACTATCCATACTAAAATAATCTTTCATTATAATCTCCTTTTATATATGTCAAGCATTATTATCCACTAACGTGGATAAAATGCTTTCCAAACAACTTTAATAATTCTGTTTGAAAATAGCAAAATACTTACTTTTATGAATATTTTGTTTGAAACTTGCAAAATACTTACGCATATATTATAATATATTATGGGTAAGTAAAAATCTACTTTCAAACAAAATGCTAAACTGTTTTGTTAGGTATATTATAAAATGCTTCTTGATTTAAGTCTACATTAAGTCCAAGACAACATTGATAACCAGCATAAGCTCTTGATGACTTAAATATCGCAGATTCTTTTAATATCTTATTACTATCTTTAATTTGATACTCACTTAATCCAGTAACTGCGGAAAGCTCCTTTATGGTGAAAGGCTGTTTAGTCGAAAGTAACTCAATACCTAGCCAAGTTTTTAATAAAGGAATCCAACTTCTCTTATGATACTTATCTGCAAGTATCTTACAATTTCTAACCATTCCTATACCAATCTTCATATCTTCTTCTACCTTTCTATAAAGACCAGCAATAAAATAATTAGGATTAGTTTTATCAATATTATAACTAATAAATTCTCTTTCTGCTAAACTTTGTAATGCATTTTTTAATTCAATAATATTATTTTTTGATACATTACACCCTGCATATTTCAAAAAATCTTCATAGCTCCCTCTAAAAACTAACATTGGAGTGGTTATAATAGCAAGAAAACACATAAAATCCCAATTCATTAACTTTAATGTATCATTACTTAATATCATTTCTTCTCTTACTTCATCATACATAGTAATAGCTCTTTGGTCATCTTCAATTTCTTCTATATAATTCGCGGTTTTACCTCTACCTTCTTTAATAATCCTAATACCATGTTTTTTTAAAATAGATTTTTGAGTACGCGGAAAAGCATTTTTCATACTGCTTTCTGATACTTCATATTTTTCACATACTTCTTGTAGCGTCATAAAATTCCAACAAACTTTTCGTTTGTATTCTCCTTTCAATAAGTTTACAAGATATAGTAAAAATTCAAACAAAAAACCTGTTGGAATTTGTCCAAAACTTAATAATGCGGTTTCGTATATTTTCGACTTTGCAAGAAAAAAATTAGACTTTAACAAAACCTCCAAATTTTTTAACACCTAAACAAATAACTTGCGGGAAACCGTTCTAAGTTACTACAAGTCTAGTCCTATCCGCCTAAAAGACCATACAGGAGTAACTAAACTAGGATAAATTATACAATCTAAAATTTTATCATCTATATCATCATCATATATTATCCTATCAAATTTTTGCCCTTTACAAGACTCAGACGCAACAACCGCTTTAATTAACATTCCATTAGTTAAAGCGCATTCCATATCATATTTATTTCTTTTTATATATTGAATTTTATTTGGTTCAATTTTATCAATATATTGATTAAAAGCCATCAATGCTCTTTCTTTCGTTTTACCATAAATACCAATCTTAAATATCATAATAATTATCCTCCATATTATTTCCATTATAATAATCCCTCCATTACTTTTCTAAATATATTATATCAAAATTTTGGTCAAAAGTCAAAGATGTTGCTATCACTTTAATTAGAAATTGATTTTCTTTAAAAATTTTGTTATAATATTTATGTAATAAAAAAAGATAGTTAAAAATGAAAGAGAGGTATTTTATTTGAAAGCAATTCAATCTGGCAATACTTTTCGTATTTATGACAATAGCATGAAAACTTATGACCAGCTTCCACCTAACGCTTATCTTATCAATTTTAGCAAAGAAACGGGGTTTTACCTTACTCTTTATTCTGAAATTGATATTAAGGAAAAAGTGTATGGCGTTCATGAAGCTAAAGTTAATAAAGTTTTAAATGCATTTAACCAGTTTAAACGAAATTTAGGTATTATTTTAAGCGGAGACAAGGGTATTGGTAAATCTCTGTTCTCTAAAATGCTAGCTCAACGCGGTATTGAGCAAGGATTGCCGCTTATCATTGCAAACTGCTATATCCCTGGTATTGGTGAGTATATTAACAGTATCGAGCAGGAAGTTATTGTACTCTTCGATGAGTTCGATAAGACCTTCCAGAAATGCGGCGACCGTGACCCGCAGGCTGAAATGCTCACATTGTTCGATGGTATTGCACAAGGTAAGAAGCTCTTTGTTGTTACTTGTAATGATTTAAGAGGACTTAATAATTTCCTTGTAAATAGACCTGGTCGTTTTCATTATCATCTTAGATTTGAATATCCGAACGCCGCAGCCATCACTGAATATCTTACTGATGCTCTTGATGAAGCATATCATAAGGAGATTCCCGCAGTCATTGCATTTGCAGGCAAGGTTGACCTTAATTATGACTGTTTGCGAGCAATCGCATTTGAACTTAACTGCGGTTTAAGTTTTAGAGAAGCTATTGCTGACTTGAATATTATCAATCTTGATGCTGACTACTATACTCTTGTTCTGGTTCTGAGCAATGGCGAAGAGCTGAAGATTAACGAGAGACTAGATACATTCAGTTCAGAAGAGACTTATTCAGAGTTCTATGACCCTGAGATGCATGAGGACTTATATTACGTTCATTATACTCCATCTAACAATCATTATGATTCTCACAGCAACCATTGCTGTATTAATGGAGAAGATTTACGACTTGAGCTTCAATCTCATATTAATCCTAAAAGTGAAGATGAGGATTATAAAAAGTTATATCAGAAATATAAGGATGTTAAGGCGGTTCGACTTGAGTTAAGACGCCAGAAGGCTAGAGGTATTCATTACCTTGTGTAGCGGCAATCATGGGTTGATGGAAACATCGACCCACTTCTAAAATAAACAAAAGGAGAAATACTATGGGATTATTTCTAATCTTTTTAAATATATTATGTGCAGTTTTATATGGCATTTCTGCGTATGCAAGTTATATAGCTGGTTCAACGGGGAGAGCATCAATTAATTTGCTTTGTTGTATTTGTTGGATAGCATGTGCAGTTCTTAATAGTATAAGTTATAGAAATAGAAGATAAGGAGCGGATTAAATCCCGCTCTTTATTTTTTTAAAAAATTTTGTTATAATATATACATAAGAAATGAAAAAAGAAAAGAGAGGTTGATAGTTATGATGAACATGAGACTGATTGCAGAAACAGTAAAATTAGTAAATAGCTATTTTGAAGCAGAAAATATCATGGTTTCTAATCAAATTATTGAAGCTCAGGCAATAGATTGGTATAATCATAGTGAAATTGTTGAAGCTGAAATGTTAGCTGCGGCAGTTATGAATTATGGTAATTATAGACCTGGTACAATGTGGAATGAACTTGAACAGCTCCGCGAGTTTTACTTCCCATCTGAGCCTATTCAGTTTGGTTCTTGTGGATTTGATGAAAATTGTTATGAAATGTTAGCAATGGAAAACTTCAGTATCGAAGAGATTGAAGCGGCACAGAGAGACGTTATGTGGCAATAAGAAAGAGAGGAGAGAGGTATATGAAAATGACGAAAGAACTTTGGTTAGAAAAAAATGGTTTTGGTGCAGATGGCTTTACATGGTGTATTTTCGGTGAAGATACTTATGCGATTAAAGAACAGCTCAAAGAACTTGGATGTAAGTTCTCTCCGCTCTTAAAATGGCACTCTCCTAAGGCTCTTGACTTGCCTGAAGGTTATGGAATGTTTCCCATTTCTTTTGATGAAATTGGTCAGTGGGATTTAATCAATGAGACAGTTTGCTATTTTGAGAAGTCAAAAGAACTGATTGAAAGAAAGTTTAGAGAAGCGGAAGGTCCTTCGTTATCAGAATATGTCGGAACTCCTGGAGAAAGACTTCGTAATATAACTGCAATTTATAAATCTTCTCGTGGTTTCTCTGGTAAATTTGGCTGGACTAACATTCATACTTTTCAAATGGGTGAAAATATTCTTATATGGATGACTTCTAAAGAATTAGAATTAGAAAAAGGAAGCCCAATCAATTTAACTGGAACAATAAAATCTCATCAAGAATATATGGGAATAAAACAAACATATTTATCAAGATGTATCATTGAAAAAATTTTATAAATTTATTAAGACAAATTTTAAAAATCTTTACATATAAAATTTTATATAAAGTAAACCAAGTGAACCTAACTTGATTTACTTTATATTTTATTTAGGAGATTATATAGTATGACAGAAGAGCAAATAAAAAAGAACTTAGGAAGAGGAAAAGATTTAAGAGGACAAAAATATGAAAGATTAACTCCATTATATCCGCTAGAAAAACGAATAAAAAAATTTGTAGTGTGGCATTGCAAATGTGATTGTGGAAATGAAGTTAATGTAATAGGTTCTCATTTACAATCAGGACATACTCGTTCTTGTGGATGTTTAAATAAAGAACAAGCTATTGAATTAGGAAAATCTAAATTTATAGATTTATCCGGTCAAGAATTTGGGCAATTAAAAGTATTACAAAGAATAGGAAAATACCAATCATATAGTTCAAAATCTAATGATATTATCTATTTATGTCAATGTAAATGTGGAAGATTAACACAAGTATTACGAACAAATTTGGTATCTGGAACAACTAAATCATGCGGATGTATAGGAAATTCTTATGGAGAAGTTATAATAAAAAATATACTAGAAAAAAATAATATTCCTTTTAAAACTCAAAAAACTTTTGAAACTTGTAGATTCCCAGATACTAATGCTTTAGCTAAATTTGATTTTTATGTAAATAACCAGTATTTAATTGAATTTGATGGAGAACAGCATTATTCTTATAAAGATAAAGGATGGTTTACAAAGGAAGTATTTCAAAAAATACAAATGCGGGATAACTATAAAAATCAATGGTGTAAAGATAATAATATTCCTCTTATTAGAATACCTTATACATATATAAACAATTTATGTATTGAAGATTTAAAATTAGAAACAAGTCAATTTATTATAAATTAAATAAGTCTTTTAAAGAAGGCACTATTAAGTGTCTTCTTTTATTTTTTTTAAAAATTATGATATAATAAATTATATGAAAAAATATTTGTCAAATAATGTCGAGGAGACTTGCGAATGAATAGTAACGAGATTATAAAATTATTATCAGAGTGCGAGTTTGATGGAGAATTGTACTCTGAAGTAGTAAATGAAAAAATTTTTGAACATCTGCCTGATGACTTTAGATATGATTGGAATGAAGGAGCATCTAAATTAGTAATTAAGCCATATAATGAAGATTATGTTATTAAGATTCCTTATAATGGTCAGTATTATGACTCATCTAAAAAATTTGAACCATTCCTTTCTGCAAATAATTCAGATAAATACTTTTGGGATTATTGTATGACAGAAACTTTAGTATGGAGATTAGCTAAAACAGAGAATATCCATAAAGCTTTTGCAAAAGAACGAATTATTGGTATTATAAATGGTCATCCTATTTATATACAACAAAAGGTAGAAGTTTTTACTGATTCAGATGCATATTATTTAGATGATGAAATCAAAAGAAAGAAAACCGCGGATTATTGTGAAAGAAAAGGATTAAGAACATTTTATGAAGAAGCGTTAACATGGCAGGCGGACGCTCTTGAGTATTATGGACCTAAGCAATTTGATAAGATAATGTCTTTTATTGAAAGAAATAATATTGGAGATTTTCATAATAATAACTTAGGTTATATTGAAAATAGACCAGTCTTTATCGATTTTTCAGACTTCTATGAATGATACTATAAGTCATAATTATGAGTTTTTATTGATTTTAATTAAAAAATATTATATAATATTTATATAAAAAAAGAGGTAAAAAGGAATGGGAGATTGTGACAATACTAATTGTTGCTATTATTTAGATGGTAAGTGCAATGGTGCTAGAAACGGTTATACAATCGAAAATTGTGATGAACATTTTGTAGACAATGATACAGTTGGAACTGGCGAAGATGAAGATTATGAAGATTATGCTTTCTCTGATTATGACTGTGAATACGGATTGTTTGGAGATGAATAATGGCTAGAGATTCCTTGGACAGTTTTATATATATTGCCATAGTTAGTTTTTACATATAGTATCAGATGTAAAGGAGATATTGATATGGGAAAACTGATTGATGAAACAGGAAATATACATGGAAAATTAAAGGTTTTATATCGAGACCCTGCGCCTCATACAAAACCTTATTGGATATGTCAGTGCGAATGTGGCAATATTATATCTGTTTATGGAACAAGCTTAAGAAATGGAACTACTACTCAGTGTAAACAATGTGGATACAAACAAGCTTCTAATACACGAAATGAAAATCTTTATAAACAAATTAAAGGTAAACATTTTAATAAAATAACTGTAATAGAAGAGGATTTATCAAGAGGACACAAAGCAGGTGAAGCTAGATATTGGAAATGCAAATGTGATTGTGGTAAAATCTTTTCAATTTCATCTTCAAGAATTTTAAATGAAAGTGTTTATTCTTGCGGATGTTATCGTAGTAAAGGAGAATCCAAAATTGCAGATTGTTTAACTTCTCATAATATCTTTTTTGAAAAAGAAAAAACTTTTGAAACTTGCAAATTCAAAGATACAAATAGTTTAGCTCGTTTTGATTTTTATTTACCTCAGTATCAATGTATTATTGAGTTTGATGGTCGTCAACATTATGAAAATCCAGGCGGATTCTTTACTAATGAAGAAATTCAAAAGATAAAAGTTCGGGATAATTATAAGAGTGAATGGTGTTTAAAAAATAATTTACTTTTAATAAGAGTTCCATACTATGATGAAGATAAAATATCTTTAGAATATTTTAAGGAAAGGGGACTAAAATATGAAGGATAGGGAGAGAGCTTGTAAGTATTACATTTGTGAAAGAAACTGTTCCAAAGGGCGGGAAGGTACTTTTAGAAAACAGTGTCAAATTTGTTCAAAATATGACCCTGTACCTGGCGGACAGCCGGCTCGTAAAGACCTAAGACGAGAAAAAAGAGATAAATATCTCAAAGATAAAAGGAACTGGGCGTAAGCCTTAGTTCTTCTTTACTTTTAGAAAAATTTTTGTTATAATATTTATATAAAATAAAGAAAGGAATTGATAAAAATGTTAAAACCATATGTTATTACAGCAACACATGGTAAATATGAACAAAGTCTTCCTCACGATTTATATGTTTTAAATCGTGAAGGATATCATATGAATGAAAGAGAAAGACAGTTACAAGATGTTATTTTTAAAGTAAAAAATTATCCAGATGATGTAATACCAAATTTGGTTTTTTATGCTATTTGTAAAGAATGCGGAATTTTACCAGATAGTATCACTAATGCGGAAATGACGCGTATTCAAAACGCGATTAAAGGCTAGACCTTGAAAATTTCAAAAATTTTTGATATAATAAATACATAAGAAATAAAGAAAAAAAATAATTCAAAGAGAAAAGGAGAACTAACATGGCAGAAGTAAAGGTAACTAAAAAGGATTGGTATTCTCAGATTAGAGCGGTAGTTGAGGCATCTGATAATGAGCAGAAGGAAGGTATTCTTGGTTTTATTGACCACGAAGTTGAATTACTTGAGGCTAAGGCGGCTAAGGCAGCAGAGAGAGCAGCTTCTAAGAAGGCTGACGGAGATGAGCTTCGTAATGCAGTACAGGCTGTATTAACTGATGATTTGCAGACTATTGACACTATCACAGCTCAGATTGATGGTGAAGATATTACCAAGGCTAAGGTAACTGCAAGATTAACTCAGTTGGTTAAGGCTGGAGTTGCAACTAAAGATATAGTTAAGACCGAGGATGGTCGTAAGGTAACAGCATATAAGCTGGGTTCTGGCGATGTAGAAGAGGAAGTAATTGAGTAGTAAATAACACCTGATAAGGTAGAGGGTTAGTTTAAACCTCTACCTTATTTTTATTTGTGGAGGATATTAATGAAATATTGTATAGATTTTCAGAAGGGTTTTAGATACATTAATGATGTTGATGAAATCACTATTATTTATCGTAGAAAAGATACTTCTTTAATTGATTTTTTATTAGAACATCAAAAGCAGAGAATTAATATTTATATTAAAGATGAAGAAGATTTCCTTGAGTATAATTGCATTAAAATATTTGATGCAATAGCAAAAGAACATCCAGAAATTGATTTTTGTTTTAAATTAAAGAAATATACAGATTCTACTAAAGATTTTTTAACTATCTTAAATAGTGAAGTAAAACATAAATATTTCTTCGAGGATTTTGTACATGATTGGGATACTTTATGGGGATATATTAATCTAAAACCATCAAGTATTTATATTGCAGAAGAATTAGGATTTGAAATTAAAGCGGTCGCGGAATTACTTCATTCTTTCGGTATTGAAGTTAGATGCTTCCCTAATGTAGCTCAATCCAGTTGGACTAAAACTTCAGGTTTAAAAAAGTTTTTTATCAGACCAGAAGATACAGTTTGGTATGAACCATATATTGATGTATATGAATTTTTTGGTAAACCAGATTCACTTGAAACATATTATAAAATATATGCAATAGATAAGAAATGGTTTGGTAAATTAAATGAAGTTATTTTAAGCTTTGATGGAGAAATTGATAGCAGATTTTTGCTTCCGAGTTTCGCAGAACGTCGTTTAAATTGCGGCAAACGATGCTTGAAGGGGCGTGGATGCAGGATATGCGAAGCTACAGAGCAGCTTTCCGCGACATTAGAAAAACATAATCTTATGTTCACAGATTTTGAGAAAAATTGATTTTCTTTTTATTTTATAGTATAATATTTATATAAAATAAAAAGAGGTACTAAGCTATGGAATTGAAAGGTGTAACAGCAATTAACAATATATTAAATGAGTTTTTAGAACAGTTTGACTGCTCCGCAGATATTGGTGAGGATTTCTGTTACTGGGAACGTACAAGTGAAATCAACTATGCTTTTGTTGTAGCTTCAAACAATGATATATGGTTCAAAGAGTTCGCCCGTAGCTTAATGCCGAATCTTAACTGTGACATTTTTCTTTTGTCTCTTTTCCATGAGATTGGTCATCATGAAACTATTGATGATATAGAAGATGATGTATTGGAAGAATGCTGGAAAGTTAAGGATGAGTTAAATCAGAAGAAGACTTTTACAAAAGAAGATAACTTCAGATATTTTAATTTACCAGATGAAAAAGCTGCAACTGAGTGGGGACTTCAGTATATGATTGACTATAAAGCAGAAGTTGCAGATTTGTGGAGAAAATTACAGCCTGCTATACTTAATTTTTACAGGCTGAATGACATCCATTGATTTTTTATAAAAATTTTGATATAATATTTATATAAGAAATGAGAAAGAAAAGAGGTTAAAGATATGGCAAGAGGAGCAGCATCTAAAGAGCAAGTAATGGCTGGTATTTTAGCAGCATTCCCTGGCTCATTTAAGTATGATAAAGAGATTCGTATTCCTATGAATGAGGATGGGGAAATTATTCAGATTAAGTGTGTATTAACTGCGGCTAAGGTAAATGTTGAAAATGGCGGCGATACTGCGATACCTGGTGTAGTAACAGCAACTAAGACTGTAACGGCTTCAGTAAATCCTACGCCTGCTGGTTTTATGAATGAGCCTACTGCGGAGGAGAAACAGGCGGTAGCTGATTTAGTAAGTAAGTTAGGTTTGAGTTAAGGAGAAATTACTTATGGAAATGGAAAAGATAGCAAATGAGTTTTGGAAACAACATAGAGGGCAAGGAAGAGTTGTAAAAGTGAATAGTTATTCGTTTGTCTGGGAAATATTATCCGATAAGAATGGCAATACTAAACAGGTAACTTATATGCTATCTTATTTCATTGAATTTTAGGAGGGATATTATGGCTCATGTATATAAAGTAGATGAATGGCAGAGTCCAACAGGAAAATGGCATTGTAATGATGTTAAAGATTTAGCGGGAGTATCAGGAAAATGGTGGATTCCTGCTCGTATGTTAGGAATGTCATTAACAGATTATATTCTCTTATTAAAAGATGAATTTAAAGCTGATATTGAATCATATTATGAGCCTACAGACGCACTTCTTTTCTCATGGAAGAAACAGACTGATTGCCATAGATATGTTTTATGGATTAATGCTGTGGCAAGAAAGGCTAATTATATTGTGTAAATTTTTAAATATCTTATAGACAGTCCAGATGGAGTCTTAAAACTTACTGGTGAGCGTTTATGGTGATAGGTTGTCGGTGCGGAGGGGCTCCTGCTTAAGGAGATATGTATAGATTGGAAATACCTCCAAGAACGAAGACAGATAAAGAACCTTCCTTTGGCAAAATCCAAAAGAAAAACTACCTTACAGAGATGCGTTTACGACGACGCAGTAGGGACTATGCGGAGGTACCCAAGTGGTGATGGGGCTGTTCTTATAAAGCAGTTGCCGTGAGTTCGATTCTCACCCTCCGTACTAAGAAGGTAGCTCAGATGGGAGAGCGCCTGGATAAAGAAAATGGATTAGATATAATCCGAAACTGCAACTCTTTTTTTCTAAAGGGACCAGGATGTCGTGGGTTCGAGCCCCACCCTTCTTATTTGGCGAGATGGCGGAATGGAA
This sequence comes from Erysipelotrichaceae bacterium, assembly GCA_016302195.1. GTDB lineage: Bacteria > Bacillota_I > Bacilli_A > Erysipelotrichales > Erysipelotrichaceae > UBA1783. Next base: position 28,907 of record JAEDOA010000004.1, read on the forward strand.
AGACGCACCGGAACCCAATCGGGTTTAGGAATAAACCATCGCGGCACTACGGACTTAAAATCCGGCGACTTCAGTGTCATGTAGGTTCGAGTCCTACTCTCGCCACTATAAAAATTAAAGGAGAAATATTATGCGCTGGTTATGCGGACGAAGAAAATTTGATATATGGTAAATTAACTTTTAAGGAGGAAATTATTGTGTATCAAATTGAAAATAAAAGTGATATTTTTGTAGAACATTATGTAGGACGATTTCGTCGTACGTATAAAATTGACCGTATTGGAACTGAAAAAAATCTGATTGTGTATCTTGCAAATGGGTTTAAATCTTTTAGTTATTATGATAGTTATGATAACTGGAATGACTATGGTTACATGGAATATGGCAATTCTCGTTTTGCTGAGCATTTTTTTGATGGCTATGGTAGAGATATAAACGGATATGCCTATAAAAAAGATGCTTGGACATATTATTGTCAATATATTCGCGGTAAAGAGACTAAGGTCAAAAAAGATTATTCTTATTGGCGTAGAAATCAAACTTATAAAGGCACTTTTAGAAGAACACCAGTAGAAGGAATACGTAAATGGCGCGGAGGTCCATCTGTCCGCCCTCGTCACATTAAACAGATTAAAGCTCTGTATGCAAATCCTGAATATAGAGAGTTTAATAGAGGAAGCCATAAAGAAGTTCCTAATGGTTGGTGGGATGATTGGCATCGTTGCAAAGAGAAAAATTGGAAATCTCAAAGTAAAAGACGCCATCAATGGAAAGGGGATGTTAGTATGTAATACTTTATAAAAGGAGGTATTACAACTATGTCGAAGTCTTACAAAAGGTTCCCAATAGTAAGACAGGAAACAGAAGATTATCGTTATCTGAACCGGCAACTCAGACATGATAAGCTTGCGGAAATTCCAAAAGGAAGCTCATACAGAAAGTTTAATACAAAAGCACATGAATGGGCATACAGATGGAGCAGAGAACAAGCTATTCAAGATTGGAATGAGAATACTTGGATAAGAGAAAGATATTCCTATGATGAATGGATGAATTATTGGAATTCTTTTTTAAGAAAATAATTTTTGACCATTTGATTATTTTCTACTTGTTCTGATAGTTTTTGAGTTTTTCGCAAACAACTAGAAGAAAGGTATGAAAAAATGAAACTAAGAAGAATTATTGCGGCAGGAATTTTAATTTGTTCCTTTGTCATTTCGCCTTGTGTATTAGCCTTAGAAAGTAAACCAGAAGAAGTAGCGGTTGAAAGTATCTCTATTCCTGATGAAAATAAAATAGAGGTAGCAATTCCACGAATAAAAAAAAATGAGACAAATTTGGTTAAACAACAAGAGACAGAAGTAAAAGAAAATGAAACTTATAAAGAGGTGTTTGATTATGTTTATACGACAAAGCGTGTGAACATACGAACTTATATTGGAACTGAAAGTGATATATTATTAACTGCGGAAGCAGGAACTAAATTACAACGAGTTGGAATTAATATAACAGCTGGTTGGGATTTAGTAAGAATAAATAATTGTGATTATTATATTTCAAATGAATATATTACAACTGAAGAACCAGACCAGTTAGCTGATAGCATAGAGCAACAATTAGAAGATAGTAAAATTTCAGCATCAGATTTACGCTATATGTCTGCCATAATATGGGCAGAAGCTGGTAATCAATGTGAGGCAGGACAACAAGCAGTTGGTATTGTAGTAATGAATAGAGTAGCATCAGAAATATATGAAGATACTGTTTATGATGTTATTAATGAACCTTATCAATTTTCTCCAGTTAAGAATGGTTCTTTTGCAAAAGCTTTAAATTATTATGATAGCGGAGAAATGCCAGAATGTGTTATAGATGCAGCTAAATATGCTTTACATGGTAATACAACTGTAAATTATAATGGTACAACGTATGACCTTGATGGTTATTTATGTTTTAGTAGATATGTAAAAAATGCTAAACTTACTATTCAAGACCATATGTTTAAGTGATACTCGGTTTTATACTTATGCTCTTATCCGAGTTAAACGGAGCATAAGAATTTTAGGTCTCTCGTCTAGTGGTCTAGGATAGCGGTCTCCAAAACCGTTGACCAGGGTTCGAATCCCTGGGGACCTGTTTAAGCTTCTTAATTGATTTTATATAAAATTTTGATAAAATATTTATACAAAACAAAAGGAAGTGATAGGAATGAATAAAGTAAAATATTTTATTTGGGTAGATGATGAAAGAGTTTTACCTCATTATATTGATGGGATAGCAGAAAATTTTATAGTTTGTAAAACTTATAAGCAAGCTATTAAGGCTCTTGATACTTATTGCGCTATTGGCAATGTATATCTTGATTTAGACCATGATTTAGGTTGCAGACAGAACGGATATGATATTGCAAAATATATAGTAGAGAATCAGATGCCTTTATATGGTTTTTCTTGTCATTCATTTAATCCTGTTGGTAGAAAGAATATTGAAGATTTACTCCAGCATTATGGATATAAGAAAGGAATATAAAATCATGTGGTTAGGCTTGTTTTTAGGCGGAACTGCTTTGGGATTTATTAGCGGTTTTGTTGTAGTAACAATAATTGCTTTTAAGATTGCAATTAATGATTTTAATGATTTATCTATGTAATTATTTGAATTTTTAAAAAATTTTTGATATAATATATATATATGATAAGAAAGAAATAAGAAAAAGGGTTGAGAGTATTATTTCTTATAAAGATTTTTCAAACCAGAAACCCTGAGTTTAATGAGGGAGTGTGAGTATTATTATCGCATTTATTTGTTAAGCAACAGACCACGGGAAACTAAGGAGTGCTGTATAGGAAAAAATTCTTATCAAAAGTTTTTAATTGATTTTCAAAAAAAATTATGATATAATATATACATAAAGAAAAAGAAAAAAGATTTTGTAAAGACACTTGTTCCTGCAAATGTGAACAAATAACAGATATTAAAGAAAGTGTGTTAAAAACACAACGCGGTAGATTTATATATGGCATGTGAGTTGGTATCCGCTATAATAACAAACTCGTTGCTAAGTGTCTTGTTTATTTTGGACCGTAGCTCAGCTGGTAGTAGCATCTGACTGTTAATCAGAGGGTCGTGGGTTCGAGCCCCACCGGTCCAGTTTTATCAATTATTTGATAAAAGTTTAGAGTTTTAAACTAGAAAAACTTAGGTTTTAGAGATTGCGGAACGTGTGTTTCCTCACTTAGTTGACCTGTTAGAAATCAAAAAACTTAAAGATGTCTGCATACGTCGCGAAAGGTTGGTTTCCGAAATGCGTGAAAAAACAAAAACAAGTAACTTAGGTACCAAGTTGCGAATCCTGTCAGGCTATGAGAATAGTTGTGAATGGTTGCAAAGAAAAAGCACAATGGGATATGAAGAAAAATAAAACTGGGAATATTCTTCAAATTGATTTTTTAAAAAAATTATGATATAATATTTATATAAGATAAAGATAGTTATTCAGTTGGTGAGCGGCTGATGGCTAATTGAAGCATCAGTCGAGAGGTTCAATTCCTTAATAACTACTATGGTTTGGCGGTGATGTTCGTCCTTAAACATAAAACCGATGCTACCGCGGCTGACTAATAGCGGATATCGCTCCTTCGTCTAAATGGTAAGGATAGAAGCCTCTCAAGCTTCAGATGCTGAGTTCAAGTCTCGCAGGAGTGATTTGTTTTTCTAATTTTTGTAACCTCTCTTAATAAGGATTGCGGTTATTCCTTCTAATTAGCCGCTTGACGCCCCATCGTCTAACTGGTCTAGGATATCAGCCTTTCACGCTGGAGATACGGGTTCGAGTCCCGTTGGGGTGATTTTCTGTAAAGCTACTTAAAGATTTTATATAGTTGCTAGTGACTTACTAAACATAAGTAGATAAATCAGAATGACTGTTTTGCGGCTGTTAGAAAACCGTTTTCTCAATAGGAGGAAAAGCGAGGATAAAATCTCCTATTCTTAGATGAGAGGAAAATGCTAAGCGTGTGGCTGCGTTAATAGCTACTAGAGAGTCATGAATCTCTAGTAAAATATCGCGGGGTAGAGGAGTGGCTCCTTGCTAGCCTCATACGCTAGAGACGTGGGTTCGAATCCCACCCACCGCAATCAGAAGTTGACGGATGTAGAGGTTCTGCAGAACGCTTTGCATGAAGGCTTCAGAAGTTGCTCAACTTATGAATGAGATACCTTTGGCAGAAGTTAAAGGGTAACTGCTTCCAGTGGCGGGATAGAGTCACACTGACATTACTCTTTCGAGGGAGGAGAAAGAGGGCTTGAGCCAGAGCGCATAAACCAAGTGCCTAAATCTTGGAGCGATAGATACTGGTGCTGTCGCCAACATAAAGTTGCTTATTTCGTTCCATAAAGCGGATTAGTGTAAAATGGTAATTAGCACGATTGCCTTATAAAGCAATAAACGAAGGTGTACTAATCCTTCATCCGCAGGTATGTAGGAGATATATCGTAGGTTTTACATCTTGTTTGTCCTGTAAGTCGGTAACTTAGTTATTTGGTTTCAAAAAACAAGATTATTTTTTCCCCTCTTTCTGCGGAGGCTATATGGTGTAAAAATAACAGCATACCGCTTAAAATATCTTAATTGATTTTTAATAAAAATTTTGATATAATATTTATATAAAGAAAGAGAAAAGAAATATAAGCCTGTGTAGCTCAGTTGGTTAGAGCGTTCCCCTCATAAGGGAAAGGTCGTTGGTTCAATCCCAACTTCAGGTATTAATCGTCATGCGGAGGTCGCGTCTCTAGCCACGATTACGTTTTCACTATTTAGAATGTCAAATAAATAGGAGACTAAAGTACAAGGTCTAAGTAAGTTAAGTATAAACGACAGTTTATTAAAACTTATTGAATAAGTTGAGTTCTTTAACACTCCGGCGGGTTTTACGTAGAGCCGATAGAGAAAAGTCCGTAAATCTTTTCCAATTATTTGGGCAGTTATACCGTAAGTGGTAGCGGGGCTGACTGTAAATCAGCTGCCTCTGGCTCGGGTGGTTCGACTCCATCACTGCCCACTTGACCGACAAGGTCATTATAGGTTGTACAATCTACTCACTGAACTGACATACTTCATGGGATGCTGATAAAGTGTATGTCCGAAGATACATGACCTTCGTTAAAAAGGTGTCCCGCGACTCTCGACGGAAGTTCGCAATATCGAGAGAATTATGGGGATATGGCGGAACTGGCAGACGCATGGGACTTAAAATCCCAAGTCCTCGAGACGTGTGGGTTCGAATCCCACTATCCCTACTTGCTATACATTTAGTTCGCGATAAATGTTAGCAACTATGCTCATGAGTTAGTCCTCCAGTAGTTTGAGGGGTGCGTACTAAAACAAATGGAAACCGCACAGTAAGGCATATACAGCAAATATTCAATAAAGATAATCTATTAACCAAGAAGAAAATAGAACAACAAATAGTAAATAACTTTCCCTCCAGTTATAACTATTTCATTGAATTAGTGCCTTGTAAATTTAGTCAAGTGATGGAATGGCATACATACGAAGCTCAAACCTTCGGTTTTGTGGGTTCGACTCCCACCTTGACTACTAAAACCTTCGTTAAAAATACTCAATTATAGACGAACTTGTGAATAGTAAGGTAGGACCCCTGTTAGGTTAAGTCTCTGAAAGTAACATTAAGTAGTCTTACGGTAGTCCAAAGTGGGAGAGGTAAGTTCAGCGTAATGAGTATACGAGACTTACATAGTTACCGCCGCGGCAGTTGGTTTCTGCGAAGGTCACCAACAAAAAGTATTTCTAATGTATTCATACAATTTGTCCTCTTATGAGGACTATGGGCGGGTGACGGAATGGCATACGTGCTGGTCTTAGAAACCAGATTTTGTGGGTTCGACTCCCATCTCGCCTACTCTGTTAGGGTTTGGAATCCCTTTAACTCAACCGAGGCAGAACTAGAAGAAACCTTGCAAGGGTATATAAATTATTTTATTAAACTTATTTTATGAAATGGGTCGCCGTATTAATATTATAGCATATAAAATTTAGAAGACAACGGCGACAAAAGATGAATTATTCGCAGTATAGCTCAATCAGGTAGAGCGCTCCCATTGTGGAGGGAGAGGTTATGAGGTTCAAATCCCATTGCTGCAATTTGACGAACGGTAGGCTGCGGGTCCTGAGTCTTAGACCAAGACCTCGTCCTAGGGAGCAGCGTTCCTATTAGTCATTATCATAAAAGATATTCCTTTCAAAGTATTTTCCATGCGGAGATTATCTTCGCAATTTGGCTCGGTAGCTCAGCGGTAGAGCACCTGGTTGAAGCCCAGGGTGTCGGAGTCTCGGAATCTCCCCGAGCCATTATAGAACGGACAATCAAAAGAATGAAATCTATTGTTCGTCTAAGAAAGAAGACCAACATCTGGACAAAAGTGAGAACAAAACCAGTGCGGCAGGCTCTGAATCTCACAAGGAGCCTTATATGGGCGTCAAGTATTCGAGATGGGAAACGCTTCGTATCAAATATGATATATAATGAAGAGAGCAAGGTTCAACGCCTTGGGTGTCCACTAATATGGAGTCGTAAGCCTAATTTGGTAAGGCAGGAGATTGCTAATCTCTGAGTAGTCGCTTCGGCGGTGTGGTGGTTCGAGTCCACTCGGCTTCGCTAAGATACATTAACAGCAATCTTATATTATTGAGTAAATACTATAATACTGCAAGTTTACAAGCTGGTTTCTGTGAAATATCTTTTCCGAAGTCATCAAAAAGAAAATATGTATCTTGTTTAAACCTGTTTCTTTTAGCACACTATCTTCACAGGTATAGTTAGTAAGAAGGTTAATACCCAGGGTTAATGGTTAAAATTCTACCCATAATGACAGTAAAAACGAGCGACATGGTGTAAGTCCAAAATGTTAGGTGGTATTCTGTCTTTAAATTTGGCGTCGTACCTTAGTGGGGAGGAGGTCTGGTCTTGAAAACCAGAGTCCCGAAAGGGTCTGCAGGTTCGAATCCTGCCGGCGTCGTTTTAAAAGGAGGTAATATGGCACTTCACAATAGAAGATATTATCGTATCCAAAGACAAAAGCACATCAATCGAAAAAAAAGAATTATTAAAGAACAAAATAATTATTGGCACTATGAATATGAAGGTGTTCTTAATAAAGGAAAAATTCATTGCGGTTGTGGAATGTGTAGAAGCAAAACTAATAATAAAGGTAAACACCGTTTAATACATGGAAATTATGCTCCTTCAAAAAATTGGAAACATTCCGATAAACAAAAGATAGAAAGTATGAATGCGGCAATCGCTGATTACGAGCGCGAGATAACTGAAATTGAAGCGCTTGGAACCTACTTTCCGCGACAGTTCAATGCTTTTGAATATTATGATGATGCAAATTGGGTATATGAAAATGAACTTCTTGAGAAAATGATTGCAGATTTACCTGATTGATTGATTTTTAATAAAATTTTTGATATAATATATACATAAGAAATAAAAAGAGACTTACAGCAAACAGATGAATAACATCTATCGTTGGTTCAAATCCAATCTCTCGCTCCAAATTGCGAAAGTAGCCTAGTGGTAAGGCAATGTTCATTAAGTCTCTTGTAATTTACTAGCTTAGCTCAGTTGGTTAGAGTGCCCGTCTGATACGCGGAAGGTCCTGAGTTCGAATCTCAGAGCTAGTATTAAAATCTTAAATAACAATATCGACATAATGCTTGCCGCGGTTAGAAGTATTATGAGAGTCTTCCCACAATGGTGGTAAGGAGAGAGTAGTCCTTAATAAGTTGGGGTAGCTACCAACAAAAAGATGGCAAAGTTATTTAATTGATTTTTTATAAAAATTTTGTTATAATATTTATATAAGATAAGAAATGGTAAGTGACTTACACAGGTTGTCGACAAACCTTGTAAGAGAGTCCCGCAGAAAGAAGAACTGTGTCCGTAAGGCGGATAATAAACGGGA
>JAEDOA010000005.1 GCA_016302195.1 Erysipelotrichaceae bacterium
GCCAACGCGCTTATATATAATGCCATATTTCTCTAAGCTTTGCAAGTGTTTTTTTCCCTTTTTTTAAAGTTTTTTTACAATGACATTATAATATACAGTCCTTCGTATTTTTTCACTTACGAAGGACTGTATTCATTAATTAGAAATTAGAAGTTGTCGTTTTCTTCCTCTTCTTCGACCTGCTTAATATATTCACTCATCTGAGCATTTTTTTCTTCAGATAGTTTCTTTAAGCGTTCTTCTTTTTCTTCCTTCATTTCTGTAGCCATCTGTTCTACAAGTCTTGTAGATTCACGATCAGCTGTCGTACCTGTTCCAGCAGGTATCATCTTACCAATAATAACATTCTCTTTTAAGCCCTTTAGATTGTCTTCTTTTCCTCTTACAGCAGCATCTGTCAATACCTTTGTAGTTTCCTGGAAAGAAGCAGCACTCAACCAAGAATCTGTTTCTACTGATGATTTAGAAATACCTAATAACATAGGTCTAAATTTAGCAGGAATTCCGCCTTCATTTAATACCTTATCATTTAATTCAGTTATTCTTGCCTTTGAAATAGATGTATCTCTTGTTAAGCCAGTGTCATTTCCTTCTTCAACAACAACTTTTCTTAGCATTTGACAAATCATGATTTCCAAGTGCTTATCAGCTATTTCGATACCTTGTGAACGATATACTTTCATTACTTCTTTTAGAATGTAATTTTGAACTGAATTTACACCACTAACCGCAATCAATTCCTTAGGATTAACTGTTCCTTCTGTCAGCTTATCGCCAGCTTCAACATATGAACCTTCGCTCCACCAAGAACGAATTACGTATGTGCTGTCAATCTTATGCTCTATATCTTCATTCTGTTCATTTGTAATAATCAGTTTGATAATACCATTTTCATCTGGTGAAGAAATTTGGGTAATCTTGCCTGATACCTTTGCGATAATTGCTGGATGCTTTGGACATCTCGCTTCAAATAATTCTTCAACACGTGGTAAACCTTGAGTAATATCTGAGTTACCAGCTACACCACCAGTATGGAAGTTACGCATTGTCAACTGTGTACCTGGCTCACCAATAGACTGTGCAGCCATGATACCTACTGACTCACCGTTTTCAACTAGCTTACCTGTTGCCATGTTTTTGCCATAACACTTACGGCATACTCCATGTTCGCTTTGACATACAAAGGCATTACGGATATATACTTCTTTTATTCCAGCATCAACAATAGCCTTTGCCTTCTTTTCGTCAATATACTCGTCATCAGCAACAATTACTTCACCTGTTGCAGGATTAACAACATCTTGTTTACTGTATCTGCCAACTAATCTGTCATATAAACCTTCAACAATTGTATTGCTCTTACGGTCGATGATATCTGTTACAAGATAACCGTTTTCTGTCATACAGTCATCTTCAACTACTATAACATCCTGAGCAACATCGACCAATCTTCTAGTTAAGTATCCTGAAGATGCAGTTTTTAAAGCTGTATCTGTCAATCCTTTTCTAATACCATGAGTTGAAATGAAGAATTCACTAACATTTAATCCTTCACGGAAATTCGAATAAATTGGCACCTCAATAATTGATGACTGGAATCCCTTAGCATTCTTTGCCTTTGTTGGTTTACCCATCAATCCACGCATACCAGCCAATTGAGTAAAGTGAGATTTATTACCACGGGCACCTGAAACTGCCATCATATTGATAGGGTTTTTCGTTGGTAGTTCCTTCATTAACTGATCACCGATATTATCTTTGATTTCACCCCAAAGATTAATCAACTGATTTTCCCATTCCTGTTCAGTTAATAAACCACGTTTGTGAAGACGCAACAATACATCTGCTTTCTTTTTACCAGCTTCAACCTGTTCTTCCTTATTTGAAGAGACTTTGATATCATCCAATGAAATGGTCATACCAGCAACTGTTGAATACTTAAATCCATTATCCTTAATTCTATCAAAATAGATATAAGTATTTCCTTCAGAAGCATAACGAGAATAAATCTCTCCGATAACCTTTCCCAAATCTTTTTTCTTAACAGGTGAATGTTTGCTCATAGCAGCGATATATTCTGGAATATTGGTGCCATATGAAACAAAATATTCATCAGGCATTCTCTTATTCCAATCACCTGTAACCTCATTAACATAAGGGAAATCTTCAGGGAACATCTTATTGAAAATCAGTTTTCCTACAGTAGTAATCAAATATTTTTCATTTTGCTCTTCAGTAAAGAAACTCTTATGTAATGAACTTGTCTTGATCGCAATTCTATTGTGTAAATGAGTTTGCTTTAAATCGTAGGCAAGCATTACTTCATCCTGATCCTTATAGATACGTCCTTCAGAATCACCAAAAGTTTCCCACAATTTCGCGCTTTCCTCATCACCTAAATCTCTTAATCTTTTTGCTTCCTCATAACAGTCAGCCTTAGTTTCTTCCATTGTTAAATAGAAGTTACCAAGAACCATGTCCTGTGATGGAGTAACGATAGGTAAGCCATCCTTAGGTCCTAAGATATTGTTTGAACCAAGCATTAATACTCTAGCCTCAGCGCACGCCTCTTCACTTAAAGGAACATGCACTGCCATCTGGTCACCATCAAAGTCCGCATTGAAAGCAGTACATACTAATGGATGCAATCTAATAGCTCTTCCTTCAACAATTTTTGGCATGAAAGCCTGAATTCCTAAACGGTGTAGAGTTGGAGCACGGTTTAATAAAACCGGATGATTACATACAACTTTTTCAACTACATCCCAAATACGCGGATCAACTTTATCAATTAGTTTTTCTGCTGCCTTTGGATTTGTTGCTATCTTTTGATATACCAATTCATTAATAACAAATGGTTTAAACAACTGCAGTGCCATCTCACGTGGAATACCGCATTGATACATTTTTAAATCTGGTCCAACCGCAATAACTGAACGTCCTGAGAAGTCTACACGTTTTCCCAAAAGGTTCTGACGGAATCTTCCCTGTTTTCCTTTTAAGGCATGAGACAAAGACTTTAATGCTCTATTGCCTGCGCCAGTTACTGGTTTACTTCTTCTACCGTTATCGATTAATGCATCAACAGCCTCCTGTAGCATACGTTTTTCGTTTTGAACGATGATGCTTGGAGTAGCCAAATCAAGCAGCTTCTGCAAACGATTATTACGAGTAATAACACGACGGTATAAATCATTTAAATCGCTAGTCGCAAATCGTCCGCCATCAAGTTGCATCATTGGTCTTAAATCAGGTGGTATAACTGGCAAAACAGTCATAACCATCCATTCAGGACGCTGATTAGATTCTCTGAATGCATTAACAGTTTCAAATCTCTTGATTAGTTTTTTACGCTTTTCGCCTTGGGCAGTTTCAAGTTGAGATACCAGCATGTTATATTCTTTATCCAAATCAACCTGCTCTAGTAATAGCTTGATAGCTTCAGCACCTATTTTTGCGGTAAAAGCGTTAGAACCATATTCTTCTCTTAAACGATGGTACTCACTGGTAGTGATTACCTGCTTATAAGATAATTCTTTAACATCCTTTGGATCTGTTACAATCCAGTTTACGAAATAGACAACTTCTTCAAGTTGCTTTGGAGCAACATCAAGCAGTAAAGAAATTCTGCTTGGTGTGCCTTTTAAATACCATATATGAGTAACAGGAGCAGCTAATGAAATATGGCCCATTCTCTCTCTTCTCACTGAACTACGAGTTATTTCAACACCACACTTGTCACAAACAAAGCCCTTATAGCGAACTTTCTTATATTTACCGCAATAACATTCCCAATCTTTGGTAGGACCGAAAATTCTTTCGCAGAATAAGCCGTCTCTTTCTGGTTTTTGTGAACGGTAATTTATTGTTTCTGGTTTTTTTACTTCACCATGAGACCATTGTAAAATTCTCTCTGGGGAAGCAATTCCAATTTGAACGGAAGCAACATTATTAATATTCATCTACACTACCTCCACTAATCCTGATAATCATCATAATCATCAATTCCTGCTACAGCTGCCTCAGGAATTTCCTGACCCTGATCATCTGTGGTTGAGTAACCATCAGTCTTTTCATATACTAAATCGTCCATCTTAATTGAAGTTGATTTAACATCATCTTCATTAGCAGATATATCTAGTTCATTATGATCTTGATCATAAACCTTTACATCTAATGCTAAAGCCTGTAATTCGTGAGTTAATACTCTAAATGATTCGCCAACATTACTTTCAGGGATTGGTTTACCCTTAATGATAGCTTCATAAGTCTTTGTTCTTCCAACAACATCATCAGATTTAACTGTTAAAATTTCAGAAAGAGTATGAGCAGCACCATATGCTTCTAATGCCCAAACTTCCATTTCACCGAATCTTTGTCCACCATTTTGAGCCTTACCGCCTAATGGCTGTTGAGTAACTAAAGAATATGGACCTGTAGCTCTAGCGTGAAGCTTGTCGTCAACCATGTGAGCCAGCTTAATCATATACATGATACCAACTGCGATTCTCTCATCAAATGGTTCACCTGTTCTACCATCAAACAATTGAACTTTTCCATCTGGGGTTGAGCCTGCTTCCTTAAGAATGCTCATTAGTTCTTCATTATTGATTCCATCGAATACTGGTGTTGAGAACTTGCATCCCAATTTTTCAGCAGCTAAGCCTAGATGTATTTCCAATACTTGTCCAATGTTCATACGTGAAGGCACACCAAATGGATTCAACATAACATCAATTTGAGTACCATCAGCCATAAATGGCATATCTTCAACTGGTAAAATCTTAGAAATAACACCCTTGTTTCCATGTCTACCAGCCATCTTATCACCTTCAGAAATTTTTCTCTTCTGAACGATATATACTTTAATAACCTCGTTAACCCCTGGAGCTAACTCATGGTCTTTTCTAGTAAATCTTCTAATAGAATGAACAATACCTGCTCCACCATGAGGTACTTTCAGCGAATTATCTCTAACTTCTCTTGATTTTTCACCAAAAATTGCGAACAACAATTTTTCTTCAGGAGAGTTTTCACTTTGGCCTTTTGGAGTTACCTTACCAACAAGAATATCGCCTTCTCTTACCACAGCACCAACCATGATAATACCACGTGAATCAAGATTTCTTACCGTTGATTCACTAACATTAGGAATATCTCTAGTTATCTCTTCAGGTCCAAGTTTTGTCTCACGGCATTCAATTGAGTATTCTTCAATATGAACTGAAGTGAAGACATCTTCTCTTACCATTCTTTCAGACATGATAACAGCATCCTCATAGTTATAACCATTCCATGTCATAAAGGCAATCTTTACGTTTTGTCCTAATGCCAACTCACCATTTTCCATGCTCAATCCATCAGCGATAATATCGCCTTTCTTGACTCTTTCGCCTCTAGATACAATTGGTGTCTGATTTATGCAGGTACCTGCATTTGAACGACGGAATTTTACTAGATTATATTCATCCTGACTTTGTTCTGTATCGATCACAATTTTTCTTGAATCAGCATAAGTAACAATGCCATCGTTTCGAGCAATTACAGCTCCGCCAGCATCATGAGCAATCTTATATTCCATTCCTGTTCCAACATATGGAGAATGTGGCTTTAATAATGGAACCGCCTGTCTTTGCATGTTAGAACCCATCAAGGCTCTTGATGCATCATCGTTTTCCAAGAATGGGATACATGCTGCCGCAATAGAAATAATCTGTTTTGGTGAAACGTCAACCAATTCAACTTCTGATTGATCCATCATTACTGTATCAGTATGGTAACGACATACACATTGACCACTTGTCAAATAACCATCCTTAACCTCATTAGCTTGGGCGATTACATATTCCATTTCATCATCAGCAGCTAAATAAACAACATCGTCATCACTAACTCTATATCTTCCATCTGCTTCCTTAATAACTTTACGATATGGTGTTTCAATAAAGCCATATTCGTTTACCTTAGCATATGAAGTCAAATAGTTGATCAAACCGATATTAGGTCCTTCTGGTGTTTCAATTGGGCAAATTCTACCATAGTGAGTATTATGAACGTCACGAACTTCAAATCCAGCTCTTTCTCTTGTTAATCCACCAGGGCCTAATGCTGAGATACGACGTTTATTAGTTAATTCAGCCAAAGGATTTTCCTGGTCCATAAATTGTGATAATTGTGAAGATGAGAAGAATTCCTTTACTGCTGAAGTAAGAGAACGGATATTTGTCAAACTCTTAGCAGAAATTGTAGATATGTCTGAAATTGACATTTTTTCCTTTACATTCTTCTCCATTCTTGAAAAGCCGATACGATATTGGTTTTGAATTAATTCACCAACAGTTCTGATACGACGGTTTCCTAATTGGTCAATATCATCAACTACGCCAACTTCTTCTGTCATATTTAACAAATATGAATATTGGCTATACATATCAGAAATAATAATAGTTTTCTTCTTTGTGAATGGGTCAATTCCTAATACTCTAACAGTTTCTTTACTGTCAGGATTATTCTTGACATACAATAATTGGTTAGCTGCACCAACTAAATATAATGTATATTCCTTGCCAGATTTCACTTCTGAAACAATTGATTTTCTAGAAGCATTGTCCAAAGTTGGCTGTTCAGTATCAGCAATATAGCGTGAAACAACTAATTGTCCATCACCATCTAAAACATCCTGATTAGCTTCAACTAATCTACCATAGCAATACAAACGACCACCATAATTCAGTACAGCTGTAACGTTTTCACTAGTTAATTTGACTGGCTGAGCGATAATTCCGCCATAAACACTGACTGTCTCGACATTAGCTTTAATTAAAGTTTTAACATCATCCATTGTCAAAACAGTACCAGCTTCAAAAGAAACCTTTCCTTTTAAAACATCTTTAGCTAAGATTCTTCCAGCTAAACCAATTTTGTAACTAGTTGGAACTTCTACTACATCTGGATGTGAAAATTCATATTTTTGAGGCAACGCAATCATATGCAAACCCTTAGCAAGAGTTTCCTTGATTGAATTAAGCATTTCTTTGCTATCAATCAATGTATTCTTTGCACAAATAAGCTTGCCATTTTCATCTTTCAAATCTTCTGCTAAATATTTACCTTTACAACGTGAAAAAGCACCCAATTTCTTATTAGTCTTATAACGACCTGCTTTATTCAAATCATAACGACGATAATCAAAGAATTTCGCATTCATCAAATTCTTAGCACCTTCAACAGTGTGGATATCATCTGAACGTTGATTTTCATAAATTGCTTTCAAAGATTCATCTGTTGTTTTGATTTTGCTATCGGCAATTAATGTATTACTGATTTCTTCGTAGTTGCCAAATACAGCAGTATATAACATGATGTAGTCATTCAAATATTCTCTTTGTTCAAAATCAACAGGAACATCATATACAGGCAAGTTCATTGCAGTTAAGAATGTCTTCATTGTTGCTGTATCGAAACAATCTTCACCTTTTTCAGGATTCAGTGACATACCAATAGCTTTAAATAGAATAGTTGATAAAATCTTTCTCTTTCTATCAACACTCATGTTTACAATACGACCGATATTACTCTTTTTTGAATCAGTCATAAATTCAAGCCATGTTCCTCTAGATGGAATCAATTCACTTGAAAATACATCCTTACCAGTTTTATCTTCCTGATCAATTGAAAAATAAGCGCCTGGTGATCTTACAATCTGTGAAACAATTACTCTTTCAGCACCATTAATGATAAATGTTCCTGTAGGAGTTAGCTTAGGAAAATCGCCTAAAAATACCTTTTCAACATCTTTTTGGATCAATTCACCGGTTTCATTATCAGCGATTGTCAGTCTCATAGACGCACGTAAAGGAGCTGCGTATGTCAGCTCTCTAATTTTGCACTCTTCAGTGTCATATTTTGGGGTCCCAAATTCATAACCCAAATATTCAAGTTTGATATTCCTGTTTGAGTTTTCAATAGGGTAAATTTCTTCGAATACTTCTTTTATACCTTCTTCTTCAAACCATTTATAAGAATTAGTTTGAATTTCAACAAGATTTGGAAGTTCTAAGGTTCCAGAGACCTTTGAGTAGTCTCTTCTACTAGCTTTACCGTGGGTTACAATACGGTATGCATCTTTGCTCATATAAACGCCCCTTCCTTAATACGTATATGGGTAAAAAAGCCCTTTTACCCATTTTATTAATTCTATGCAATTGTATATTATAGCAATAAATCAACACTAATTCAAGGATTTTTGAGCCGATATTATCCAATAACCGCTATCCTTATTTAATACTTCAACCTTATTTGAAATGCTTTCTAGATATTTTATTGCGCTTTGAGCGCCTTGTTGTTTTCTAATAACTATGATAAGCTTTCCACCAGGGTTTAAAGCATTGATTGATTGTTCAAATAGTTGATAAATTACTTTCTTTCCAGTTCTAATAGGTGGATTCGACAAAATGTAATCAAATTTTTCACCTTTTAAATTGTTCAAACCAAACGAAACAATAGTTCTATTATTTTGACCATATAGTTGACTGTTTAGCTGAGAAATACTAACAGCATTCTCATTTACATCTATCATAGTCAAATCAATTTCAGGATGATATTTTTTAACCAATATCCCAATAACTCCAATACCACAGCCCAAATCTGCTACTTTGCCAGAAATATCAAGGTTAACAACAGTTTCCAGAAGTACTCTTGAACCGTAATCTAATGTGTCTTTGCTGAAAAGACCATCGCTGGAATTAAATGTTTCTAAAACGCCTAAAAACCGAAAGCTAATTTTCTTTCGGTTTTCGCTAAATCGGGAATCGGTGGTAAAATAATGACTCATACCTATACCTCCCATTTGGTTAAGCAAGGGCCGATTACTCGGCCCTTAAATCATGACTTACTTGTATTCTACTACAGCGCCTGCAGCGTGGATAGCTTCTTTAATCTTGTCAGCTTCTTCAACCTTAACGTTTTCTTTAATAACGCTTGGTGTGCCAGGAGCACAACCATCTACGATCTTCTTAGCACCCATTAAGTCTAAGCCGCAAGCTTCTTTGATAGCCTTGATAACAGCGATCTTTGTAGGGCCAACTTCTTTTAATACGATAGTAACTTCAGTAGGTCCTGCAGGAGCAGCTTCGTCTGCAACAACAGCAACTGGAGCAGCAGCAACAGCAGCAGTTACGCCAAATTCTTCTTCGATTGCTTTTACTAAATCATTGATTTCTAAAATTGTCATCTCTTTTAAAGTAGCGATGATTTCTTCATTTGTTAATTTTGCCATACTTTTTTCCTCCAATAATTATTCGGCAGTTTGTTCTGCTGCATTGTCCTTATCAGCAATTGCCTTAACAGTAGCAGCGAATGAACGGATTGGGCTTTGTAAACATCCAAGTAGCATTGAAATCATGCCTTCCTTGTTTGGTAATGTAGATAATGCCTTAATTTCATCTGCATTAACAACTTTCTTGTCTACGACACCAGCTTTTACAATTAATTTTTCGTGTTTCTTAGCAAACTTGCATAATACTCTTGCTGGTGCAACAGCATCAGTAGAAATAGCAATTGCATTAGGTCCTTTTAATGAATCTAACAATTCATCATAGCCTAATTGTTCAGAAGCACGTTGAACCATGGTATTTTTGTAAACAGCAAATTCGCATCCTTCTTCACGTAAAGTCTTACGTAATTCAGTTACTTCCTTTACTGATAGACCACGGTACTCAACAACAACAGTTGAAGCTGCATTTTCCATCTTACTAGCAATATCAGCAACAATCTGTTTCTTTTGTTCTAGTACTTGTTGGTTCATAGTCGTCTTTCCTTTCTGTTTTTTTATTTTGTTCAATATACCGATATAATTAAAACCCGTTTGCCTCATAGACAAGCCGGGTTAAAGTTTTTATCAACCTTACCTCGGCAACATTTTTAAACTAAACGTCGTTGCTGTCTATGGTATATTGTTAACAACAATTTCTAATTAAACTAAATGATCAACCTTAACTGAAGGAGACATTGAAGAAGAAACAACAACATTCTTCATATATGTACCTTTAACAGCTGCAGGTCTAGCCTTTAAGATTACATCGTAAATAGTCTTGTAGTTTTCAACTAATTTTTCAGTTGAGAATGACTTTTTGCCGATAATAACAGCAACGTTACCTTCCTTATCTGTACGGTAAGTAACTTTACCTTTCTTGATTTCATCAATTGCTTGTGCAATGTTCATTGTTACTGTTCCAGTCTTTGGGTTTGGCATCAAGCCCTTAGGTCCTAAAATCTTACCTAATTTACCTAATTCACCCATCATATCAGGAGTAGCAACGATAACATCAAAGTCGAACCAGCCTTTTTTGATGTCTTCTAAGATTTCCTTACCACCAACAATATCGGCACCAGCATTTTGTGCTTCAGCAACTTTTGGTCCTTGAGTGATAACTAAAACCTTTTTAGATTTACCTGTACCATTTGGTAAAACGATTGCTCCACGAAGCTGTTGATCAGCGTGACGTGGGTCAACATTTAAACGGAATACCAATTCCATTGTTTCATCAAATTTTGTATAAGAAACCTTCTTAACCAATTCAATTGCTTCTTCGATTGGGTATGATTTAGCAGTGTCAATCAACTTAGCAGCTTCTAAATATTTCTTTCCATGTCTTGCCATAATCTTACTCCCATCCTTCTACTTTAATGCCCATGTTTTTAGCAGTACCAGCAACGATTCTCATTGCTGCTTCTACGCTATTAGCATTTAAATCAGGCATCTTGTATTCAGCAATTTCCTTTAACTGATCAACTGTAATTGTACCAGCGATTGTTGTCTTAGGATTTCCTGAAGCCTTCGTGATACCAGCAGCCTTCTTTAACATATGAGCAGCTGGAGTAGTCTTTAATACAAAATCAAATGACTTGTCTTCGTAAGCTGTGATAATAACAGGAACAATATCACCTTTTCTATCCTTTGTAGCATCATTGAATGCTGAACAGAATTGAGGCATATTTATACCAGCACTTGCTAATGCTGGACCTGGTCTAGCTCCACCAGCTTGGAATTGGAGCTTACATACTTTTGCAACTCTCTTCATAAATAATTCCTTTCTTTAATTTACGTTGTGGTATTTGAAGGGTTGCACCTTCTCCCACAAAAAACAGTTCGCAATTTTGCGACCACGATTATAATACTATTTTTTAAGCATTATTGTCAATAGATAGTCACTTATTTACATCATCAAATTGCCATTTTTATAATGTAATAAATCCCCAAAAATTTATATATGGAGAAAACAAGATATGTAATTGTTTTCTCTTTTTATCAAACAATAATCAAGAAAATAGTTCAAAAGATAGATTTTAATAAATGACATATCCATTTCTAAGTCCAAAGCAAAATCCGCATCTTTTTTCAGTTTTATTATGATTTCGCTTTTTCACTATACCAATCTATAGTTTATAATACTTTTGGAGATGAATTATGAAAATAAAAGCAGGCAAGCAAACCGATATCGATACTATTCTATTTGATTTTTTTCTCTCAAGAAAAACTGTTTATTTTCTGAAAGCAGAAAAAAGAGTAAGGGTTAACGGAGCAGTTGTCACTAAGAATACGGCAATAGAAACAAATGATCAAATAGAGATAGATATTTTAAAACCCGAAACAAATGACATACCAGTTTATGATCGCAAAATAGAAGTATTATATGAAGATGCTTATCTATTAATTATTAATAAGCCAATAGATATGTTGATATATGACAGTAACAGTCAAAACTGTCTTGATAACTGTGTTGCTAACTACTATCAAAAAAGTTGGCAAACTCACAAAGTTTACCACCTTCATAGATTAGATCGGGATACTTCAGGTTGCATCATCTATTGTAAAGAGCCTTACTTGCTGTCAAAACTAGATTATATGATTGCCAATAAACAAATACAAAGAGATTATCTAGCTCTAATAGAGGGTAAACTAGAAAATAAAATAACCATAAATAAGCCAATAGGAAGGGATAGACACATCAATAACAAATTCAGAATTTCAAGCAGCGGCAAACAAGCCATAACAAGTATAGAGCCAATAAAATACGAAAACGGGAATACTTTGGTTAAATGTCGATTGAAAACTGGTAGAACTCACCAAATCAGAGTTCACCTTTCCAGTATTAATCATCCAATTGTAGGAGATAAAATATATGGAGGAAAGCAAGCTAATAGGCTAATGTTGCATTCCTATAGCGTTTCTTTTATTCATCCAATCACTAACAAAAAAATAACAATCAGATGTAAATGCCCATTTTAAAAGGTAGCAAGCGCTACCTTTTATCATTACTTTACTGTTGAATGAATTAAATCTAATACTTCCTGAGCTCTTTGACATTTAACTGCTTTAGCAGCTAGCTGTTGCATTTCTTGATAACTGATGCTGTTTGCAATGCTTCTAGCTTTCAAAATTGAAGTTGCACTCATAGAGAATTCGTCTAATCCTAAACCCATTAGTACTGCCATAGCATCAGGTTCGCCAGCCATTTCTCCACACATGCCACACCATTTTCCTTGACTATGAGCGCCATCAATTGTCAACTTGATTAATCTTAAAATTGATGGATTTAATGGCTGATACAAATATGAAACCTTTTCACTCATTCTGTCTGCTGCCATTGAGTATTGGATTAAGTCATTTGTTCCGATTGAGAAGAAGTCAGCGTACTTAGCAAATTCATCAGCTAGCACTGCTGCTGCTGGAATTTCAACCATCATACCTACCTGTAAATCCTGACCAACTTCAACCCCTTCCTTAACTAGTTTTTCCTTTTCCTCCTCTAATAAGGCTTTTGCTGAAACAAACTCGTCAATAGTCGCAATCATTGGGAACATGATTCTCAATTTTCCATAAGCACTTGCTCTTAATAAAGCTCTTAATTGAGTTCTAAAAATGTCTTTTCTATCTAAGCATAATCTAATAGCACGGTAACCTAAGAATGGATTCATTTCTGGATCGATTGGTAAATATGGCAATTTTTTATCGCCTCCAATATCCAAGGTTCTAACAACAACAGGTTTACCGTTCATAGCAACCAATACTTTTTTATAAGCTTCAAATTGTTGCTGTTCGGTTGGTAATTCAGTAGAGTTCATATATAAGAACTCTGTTCTATATAATCCAACTCCCTCTCCACCATTATCAATAACACCAGCAACATCATCAGGAGTTCCAATGTTACCAACAATTTCAACCTTATGACCGTCAGTAGTAATAGTTTCTTTATCCTTTAATACCTTTAAAGCAGCAACTTCTTTTTGATACTTTTCAGCTTTTTCTTGATACTGTTCAATTGTCTTTTCATCAGGATTTACAATTAACTGACCCTTTAAAGCATCAAGAATCAATAAATCCCCATGCTTTACTTCGCTCATCACTGATGCAATACCTACAACAGCTGGGATTTCCAAACTTCTTGCCATAATAGCTGAGTGAGATGTTCTACCACCAATTTCAGTGGCGAAACCCTTAGTAAACTTCTTATCTAATTGTGCTGTATCCGAAGGAGTTAAATCGTGAGCAACCACAATAACTTCCTGGTCAATCAATGATAAATCAGCTACATCAACACCTAAAATATGATATTTAATACGAGTAGTAACATCCTTGATATCGGCTGCTCTTTCTCTCATATATTCATCATCTAAGCTTTCAAACATTGAAATGTAGTTATTGCTGACAACATCTAAAGCATATTCAGCATTAACCTTTTCGTTTTCAATCATGCTAATAACTTCATCGCTCATAGCAGGATCATCTACAACCATTAAATGAGCATCAAAAATTTCCAATTCTTCATCAGACAATTTGCCTGTTGCTCTCTCTTTAATTGTTTCGATGTCTTTTCTAGAGGCAGCTAAAGCATTTTTAAATTTTTCGATTTCCTCTTGAGGATTTGAATCCTTTTTTTCGATTGTTATTTGTGGTGTTTCCAATTTATAAGCTTTTGCTATTGTAATACCACTACTTGCTGCAATACCTTTTAACATAATATTTCTTCATTCCCTCCTATAGGATTTTCTTATCTTATATTAGCACTTTTCAACTCTTAAAACAATGTAAAAAGGTCTTCATCGCTTGATATTTAAGCCTATAGTAGGTTGATTTAGAATAATAGTTTCTCCACCAGTACTTTTGCTGCTGATTATCCAGAAAATCATTTTCAAATATTCTCTTTTCTTCTTTTTTAAGCAAAGAAAGAGCATATTCTACTTTTAAAGCGAATTTTTCATCAGCATCACTGTCCTTCAATACATGGCTTTTAAATCTATTCAGATTATAATCATCTACAATTTGAGTTATTTGCTTTGCCATTATTTTAAATTCAGTCATATAAATATTATCCTTTCAAAAATTGGCTATTCACGTGAATAAATTTATTATATAAGCCTTTAGACAAATATCTATAGGAAAATAATTAAACGGGATTTTTTCAAAACAAAATAGGGAAAATAATGATACTCACTACAGAATTAGCCTATCATCCCACATACCACAAAAAAAGTTTGATAACTGTATCAAACCTTTGCTTTTCAATGGAGCAAGTGAGGGGAATTGAACCCCCGTGTCGACCTTGGCAAGGTCGCGTTCTACCATTGAACTACACCTGCGAAATGGCGGTCCAGACGAGGATCGAACTCGCGATCTCCTCCGTGACAGGGAGGCATGTTAAACCACTACACCACTGGACCAGATTTTTAAATTTAATGGCGGAGAAGGAGGGATTTGAACCCTCGCGCCAGTTTCCCGACCTATACCCTTAGCAGGGGCACCTCTTCGACCTCTTGAGTACTTCTCCTTAACAGAAATCTCAGTGCTTACTTATAATACCACATCAATTTGACATATGCAAGTATTAATTCAAAAAAATTGATTACTGTCTTCAATTATTTACAAACCTTTTCATTCCAAGTAAAATATTTATGAAAAAAGTGAGGAAGTTATTTTATGAATAAAAATATAGGATTAGTGTTAGAAGGAGGAGGTTTCAGAGGAAGCTATACTGCAGGAGCTTTAAACTGGTTGGCTGATCAAGGAATATTTTTCAATTATACTGTTACTATTTCTGCTGCAACTCCTTTTGCCTTTTTATATCTAACAAACAATATACAACAGATGCACGACATTTCAGTAAACGGGTTATCTGATAAAAATGTATTTGGTATAAAACCTATTTTTAATGAGGGTTCTATTGTTGGCTATAATTTTCTAATAAATAAATATCTGCGTCCTTTCTACAAAGAGGCGCTTGAGAAATTAAGAAATTCTGACAAAGATATGGAAGTTGGCTTATATAATATGACAAAACAACAATTACAGTATTTTAATAAAACACAATTTGATGACGATGTTCAAATGTTTAAGGCTAGCTGTACTTTACCATTAGCAGGAAAAATGACAGAAATCAAAGATAATAAGTATCTTGATGGTGGCATTAGAACAATGGTTTCAATTGAAAGAGCAATAAAAACAGGACACCAAAAGAATCTTGTTATAGTAACTAAGGACAAGAACTACGTCAGAAAACCAAATGGATTTTTATTGTCAACCATTCTTAAAATAGTCTATAGAAAATTTAAAACAATGTTATCAACTTTAGATGATCGTGTGGGAAACTACTATAACGAGATGGACACAATTTACCAATTAGAAGAGCAATCAAAAGCCCTACTAATTCGTCCATCAAAAGATACAGGTGTTAAACGTTTCTCAGGAAGCGCTGAACAATTAGAAGAAATGTATCAGCTGGGCTATAAAGATATGGAAGATAGAAAAGAAGAAATCTATAAATTTTTAGAAATGGAGGATAAATAATGAAACTAGGAATTGTCGGAACAGGGTTAATCGTTGACACTCTTTTCCAATTTATTGAGGAAATCGATAATATCGAAATAACTGCGCTATGTGGCACAGTTCACAGTAAAGATAAAATTGAATTGTTATCTACTTCCCACAATATTAGCAATACATTCACCGATTACAATCAATTCTTAAAATCTGATAGTTTTGACACAGTATATGTAGCAGTGCCAAATTATCTTCACTACCAATTTTCAAAACAGGCTCTTCTAGCCAATAAAAATGTTATCTGTGAAAAGCCATTTACCACAAATTATAAGCAAGCGGCAAATCTTGCAAAAATTGCCCAAGAGAAAAAGCTTATAATTGTAGAGGCCATAAGCAGCATTCATAATCCTAATTTCATCAAAATAAAAGAATTAGTCAATAACTTGGGAGATATTAAAATTGTCACATTAAACTACACTCAATACTCAAGTCGCTATGATGCATTTATGCAGGGCAATATCCTTCCTGCCTTTGATGTAAATAAATCAGGAGGCGCCTTAATGGACTTAAACGTCTATAATATTCACTTTGTTACAGAGCTGTTTGGTAACTGTCAAAAAGTTGCATATTATCCAAATATTGAGCGCAATATCGATACAAGTGGCATCTTGATAATGGAATATCCTAGTTTTAAGGTAGTTAGTATTGCCGCAAAAGATTGCGCAAGCCCATTTACCAATTCCATTCAGGGAAATAAAGGAGCTATCTATACAAACTCTCCTTTATACACCTTAACTGATTTTACATATCAGTTGAACAAACAACAGCCAATGCATTATGATTTAACTCAAGGAATGCATCGAATGAAACCTGAATTTATTGATTTTGCTTCAATCATAGACAATAAGGATTTTCAACAGGCGCAACAGCTACTAAATCATTCTCTTGTAGTTATGGATGTCTTAACAAAGGCAAGAGAATCAGGCAATATCGTATTTGCTGATGATAAAACAGAATTATAAAAAGAATTAATCTGTCCTGAACCCAAAAAGTTGGACTAAAAAATATTAAGTTAATTATAAGGCTTGATTCCTTGCCTGGCAAGGGGTTAAGCCTTTTAACTTTACTGTAATTCTCTTATTGTTGTAGTAATCAATATAATCAACCATAGCTTTATATAATTCATCAAGTGTCTTAAACTCACTCTCATGGCCATAGAACATCTCATTCTTCATCTTTCCAAAGAACTGTTCCATGATTCGGTTATCCATGCAGTTTCCTTTTCTGCTCATAGACTGAATAATTCCTCTGTCAGCTAAAGCTTTGTGGTAAGACTGCATCTGATACTACCATCACTGATCACTATGAAAGATAAGACCTTTAAGATCTTCATATTTGGACCTTAGCTCTGTTACAACTATTGTTTTTGCTTTGGTTGTTGCGCGTTTCTTTGTAGAACCAAGGCTCTCAATTTTTTTAGTGCTTCTACCTCTGCCTCTAGCTCAAGATTTCGCTGTTTTAGTTCAGCTAGTTGTTTGTCTTTTGGATCATCATATACTATTTCTTCTTTCTTCTTTCTCATGATCGCTGGTCATCCTTTCGGTTTATTCTTAAGACCATTATAACCATTTTCTTCATATTTTTTAGGCCAATCGATTATTTGGTCTTCTGTTTTTAGTTTTGCCATATAAAAATGAACCCTCCCATCTGGCGCGAAATTTATTATGATAGGCTAGCCTATCATAATAAATTCTTTGTCCAAACTTTTGGATTCACTTCAATTAATCCTTTTTATTTTTTCTTGAATGAATCTGATAGTAATCGGCCCATATTTCAGCAACTACCTCATCACAATTGTAGAACAATACCGTCCCTTCCCCTTTTTCCATATGTGTTGTGGCTAGCTTATCGTTTTTACAACTATAGGATACATTTCCACAGCCATAAATGGTTATATTATCTGTCAAAATACATTCATTGTTATCAAAAATTGGGATAAGTCTCTTATATGGAACATCGGGATTTCGATTTATTTGAGTTGCTTTAATTTTCAGTTTGCCGCTTTTTAACATTTTTAATTCAATTTCGACAAACTGACCATCTTCATAAAATGGCTGAATTAGACCAGGAAAATACATTTCTAATTTTTCTTTTCTTTTTTCCTTCAATTCGACAGCCGAATTATATACTTTTTCAATACTTTCTTTTACTGTCTTATCACCATAAAAATCAAAATACTCCATTCTAAGCTCAATCGCCTTCTTAGCTTCAATAGCATACCACAAAGCTAAATAAACATCAGGATTATCCTTTTGTAATTCTATAGAAGCAATTCTTAAGGCTACATCAGCTAGTTTACAGTCGTAAAAGCCCCTTTGGAATAATGACAGATTCTCTTTATAAATCTCATCATATATATTTGAAGCTATGTATTTGTTTTTGACAACCTCTTTACCTTGAGAAAACATATCCGCCAACTTATAACGCGCTTCATAATTACCATATGCAGCAGCTATCGAGAAATATTTAAAAGCTAAATCATATTGAGCGACATTATTATTTGTCCTACCATAATAGTAGATATATCCCAAAGAATTGGCATAAGTTGCCGAAGCGCTCTTTTGATAAAGCTGTAATAACAGTTCCTGAGACTTTTTCCAGTCACATTCAAATACCGAATTTCCACCATAATAGCTATATGCCAGCACCTCTAATCCAGTAAGATTGCCCTTTTGGGCTAGCTGAAGGGTGAATTGTTTGAAAAGTTCTCTTTTTTGCCCGTCCAGCTTATCCAATTCATCACAATCGCTTACTTCACTAATGAAATTCGCTTTAACCATATCTCCATATTCTTTTTTCGATATATCATCACAATCTATGTTATTTTGAACTTCCTTTATTAACTGATCGATATCAACTTCTTCACTTATTACAGTTTGTGGATCACTAGAAACGTCAGTTATTTGTTGTAAAACGTAATCAAAAACATCTCTTTGATTCTTTAGTAGATATGCATCATATTTATCATCGCTCGGCTCGCCTACTTCCTGGTAATTATCCTTTAAAACAAAATTTACGATATACACCCATGATGTGATTATTTCCTGAGTTATATTAAATAGTTTCACATTCATTAGTAAGTTTCTTAAATCATAAAGAGTAGGTTTATAGCTGAAGTTGCTTTTTATAGGATAAAAAGCAAAGATTGCTCTATACTTGACATCATTAAAATCACTAATTCTAAATATCTTTATCAAGTCTTTTGTATCTAACTCTATTCTATCTATAACCTTCAAAGATTTTAGACTTACTGCTTTATCACTAAAAGAAACATGGGCTGTATTCTTATTTAGTTTAATGATAACTCCCTCATTATTAGTTTCTTTATCCCTAACATAATCAAAGACTTTCATTTCTATTCCTCCGATTGATATCTATCCAATAATAGTATATACCATAAAGTTCAATAAAAAGAAGGCAAGCCTTCTTTATAGAACTTCAATTAATTGTTCCACCTGCTTTTGAGTGGTAGACCAGTCAGTAACAAATCTGACAATATAACTCGTCTCACTATATTTCTGCCAAACAGTAAATTGAACTTTTTGTTTTAACTGCTGTATCTTTTGTTTATCCAAAATGCAGAAAGTTTGATTAGTTGGATTATCAAATACTAATTGATAGCCCTTATCCTTTAGCGCTTGTTTTAGTAATTTTGCCATATCATTGGCATGCTTTGAAATACTAAAATACAAATCATCTGTAAATAAAGCATCAAACTGAATACCTAACATTCTTCCTTTAGCTAATAAACCACCATGTTTCTTAATAATATTGACTATATAATCAGGTGTGTTATTTTGGCAATAAACTAAAGCTTCACCAAATAATCCACCGACTTTTGTTGCTCCAATATAGAAGCAATCACATAGATTAGCAATATCTTCCATGCTATTTTCACCAGCTACTACTCCATATCCCAATCTAGCTCCATCTATATAGAAAGGAATATGGTATTCTTTACACACCTCATAAATGCTTTGTAATTCACTTTTTGAATATAATGTCCCATATTCTGTTGGATAAGAAATATATACCATACCAGGAATAACCATATGAGTATAACTTTCATCATCATAAAAATCTTTTAAATACTGTTTTAAATCATCAGCCGATAATTTGCCTTGATGAGATGGCAAGGTAAGTACCTTATGGCCACAGTTTTCAATTGCTCCAGCTTCATGAACGTTAATATGCCCACTTTCTACAGAGATAACCCCTTGATATGGTTTTAATAAGCTATCAATGGCAATTAAGTTTGTTTGAGTTCCTCCACAAAGAAAGTATATATCAGCATCCTTTTTCTTAATTACCTTCCTTATTTTTTCCTTTGCACTTAAGCAAATCTCATCTTCGCCATAACCAACTGTTTTTAAATCATTGGTATTAGCCATTTCTTCTAATATTTTTGGATGAACTCCATTTGAATAATCGCATATAAAAGAAATCATATTATAAGCTTCCTTTCATCATAAATTCATATTTATCAAGTAATTCTTTACTATAGTTTAAAGCAAGGTATTTTTTCTTTAGACTATATCCATCAACCTTTTTATGAACGTATAAACTGCTCTTTCCTTTTTCCATTAACAATTGACCGTATTTTTCTTTATCCTTGTTGATAGTTACAATCGCAGAATCTACCTCATCAAAATCGGAATCATCTAACAGATACATCGAGCACAACAAATCGTGTAATACGCATATTGGCTTACCAATAACCTGATAACTGTTTACAAGATAATTCTTTTCAAACATATCAGCTATTAGATTACCCCATCTTCCACCTTCAAAACGCAGGAAAGTAAATTCATTTGCGTCAAAGTAAACCTGCATTGTTACATCTAACGGAAACATATGGAACTCAACATTTTGTTTTACGACCTCTGCTAAAACAATTTCAGTTGCTGGTAAATCAAAATAATAATTAAACTCGCAATATGGAGTGATATTGCCATGACTAAAGGTTCCACCCATTGAATAGATAGCTTTAATTGATCTAAACTGCTCAGGATGCTTTTGGGCTAATAAAGCTAGATTTGTTAATGGGCCTAAAGCCACAACCTCTATCTCACCAGGATTTTCTTTTATAATCTTAGCCATGACATCTATAGAATTTTCACTTGTTAAGTTTTCCTCTGTATATGCCAATTCAACTCCACCAAGTCCATTTTCCCCATGAAAATAACTTGTCGATACTTTATCGCACTCTGCGATAGGACGATTTCCCTTTGCGACTAAAACATTCTTATTAAAAAATTGAGTTAATCTTAAGCCATTTTTATAGACAACCTCTAATGGTCGATTGCCTCCTACTATACTAATCAACAAGACTTCAACATTCTTTGCCATCAATAGGGCGTTAATAGCTAGAGCATCATCTACTCCAGGATCGCAGTCAATTATTACTTTATGCTTCTTTTCCATCCTTTTTCTCCTGCTTTAAATATATTTGTAAGGTTATTATATCACTTGGATTAACCCCACTAATTCTACTTGCTTGACCTAAAGTCAATGGTTTGACTTCATTCAATTTTTGTCTTGCTTCTAAAGATAGATTATCTATCTTACTGTAATCTATATCGGGTGATAATTGTTGTTTCTCGATTCTGATAAGATTTGCTGCTTCCCTTTTTGCTTTGGCAATATATCCTTCATATTTAATCTCTATATCAAGCTGTCTTGCTAATTTATCATCAATATTGATGCCTAAAATAGACAATATTACCTTACTTTCAATATTTGGCCTTCTAATCAATTCATAAGCATTAATGCTTCCCTTAGAATCACTATATCCTTTTTCACATAAATAGCTCGCCAATTGATTTTCTATGGAAAGCTTACTATCCATTAATATGTCTTTATATTTCTGTAAATCGGACAGTTTATTCTTATATCTTTCATACCTTTCATCGCTAATTAAACCGTAATAACGTCCATATTCGGTTAATCTTTGATCAGCATTATCATGTCTTAATAACAAGCGGTATTCAGCCCTGCTTGTAAGAAGACGGTAAGGTTCTTTAGTTCCTTTTGTTACTAAATCATCAATCATTACCCCAATATAAGCTTCATCTCTTCTTAAAACTAGAGGTTTTTTTCCTAACAATTTGCTTGCTGCATTGATGCCAGCAATTAATCCCTGACCGGCTGCTTCCTCATAACCACTAGTTCCATTAATCTGTCCGGCAGTAAATAAACCTTCAATTAATTTAGTTTCTAAAGTCGGCTTTAGTTGTAGAGGATCAATAGCATCATATTCAATAGCATAGGCGTATTTCTCAATAACACAATCCTTAAAGCCAGGAAGTGAGCGCAACATCTGTTCTTGAATATCGTATGGCATGCTAGTTGAAAAACCTTGAACATAGGTTGTATCTAAACTCAAAGATTCTGGTTCAAGAAAAATCTGATGTCTTTCCTTATCAGCAAACCTAACAATTTTATCCTCGATACTTGGACAATATCTAGGTCCAACTCCTTCAACTACCCCGGAGTACATACTGCTCTTATTTAAATTTTCCTTGATTATTTTATGCGTCAAGGGTTGAGTATAAATCAAATAACAGGGTATTTGTTCTTTAATCTCGGCAATTCTTTCCGTCTGATAACTAAAAGCCTCTGCTTCATCATTTCCTGGTTCAAGCTGAGCACATGAAAAATCTATAGAATCCGTCTTGATTCGAGCTGGAGTTCCTGTTTTTAATCTAAAGGTCTTAAAACCCAAATCACGTAACGATTGCGAGAGATTTTTGGTAGTTTTTTGATGATCAGGTCCCTCATAGGTTATATGATCTGATACCATAACTTTTGAGTTCATATAGGTTCCTGTCGTTAAAATTAATGTTTTACATTTCACAATTTCTCCTGATTGCAGTAAAACACCCTCTATCTTATTATCATTAGCTAAAACCTTTTCAACAACTGCCTCTCTAACAGTAAGATTTTTTTGATTAGCTAATACATTTTGCATATATTTTTTATAAGCAATTTTATCAGATTGTACTCTTAAGCTTCTAACTCCTGGTCCCTTTGTAGTATTAAGCATCTTAAACTGCAATGCTGTGGCGTCTGCACTAATACCCATTTGACCACCTAGAGCATCGATTTCTCTTACAACAACTCCTTTAGCAGGACCTCCAATTGATGGATTACAAGGCATTGAGGCAATCCAGTTTTTATCAAGCGAAAATAAAACCGTCTCTAATCCCAATCTGGCAGTCGCAAGTGCGCTTTCACATCCTGCATGTCCTCCACCAACAACTATTACATCAACCATAATACAAGTCCTCCTAAGAAAAAAGTATAGCACATTTTGCGCTATACTATTCTATTAATCTTTTAATTGTTCACTTAAGATAAACCTATCATCTTGCAAAGTCGTAATAATATTTCCCTGACTGCTGATCTGAGTTAATGAATCAATCTTAAATGGTATTTCAGCCATATCAGATAATAGATAATCCCTATTATACAAATATAACATATCATTATCAATGCGATAGTATTCATCCATTAGAGTATACTCTGTACCATTGTATTCGAAAATTGTATATGTAAAATCCTCATTGAGCAAAATGTAAGAACCATACAGATTATTCTCATTGATAAATTTACCAACAACTCTTGATTTTACCTCAGTATTTACGACATTTTCCTGTCGAATAACTAATTCATCATTATCTAGCGAAAAGACAACCTCTATATCATAGGTTTCTGCTATATAGCGATACAGGTTTGTGGTTTTTACCGTAGCATAAATCAAGCCATTATCTTCCTTTACGTCATAAATTGAATCCACACTATCATATACATTTAATGAAAGATAATGCTGCAGAATGTTAGATTGATTATAACTAATAATAGGATGATCTAAGGGATCCTTTATTGTTTCTTTAACATTAGATAATGATATTGTTGAATTTTCATACTTAACTACACCTTCATAACTGCTATTAAAAGAACCATCTAATGAATTATAGTCGGCTCTAAAAGATAAATATCCATTATCAACAATAGAATATTTCAAATTTTCAAAAACGCCAACCGTGCTGCTTGAGCAATAATTTTTCAACTTTTCAACTACTATTGAGTCAATGTTCTTTACTTCAATGGAATTGTATTCCTTTTCAAAAGACACAATATGCCAGTTTTGACCATCATATTGATTGATAATATTGTACTTTGTATCGTATTTTAAAATTTCATTTTCTGAAGAAAATGCTACTTCCATCATATCATCCTGAACATTTATCAGCGAATACTGTCCATTTAAATGATAATTTGTCACGAATGGATCCTGTGAAACCAAGTATTGACTTAAATCCAGATCATTAAGTGTTAGTTCATCTTTAGTGGTGCAACCGGAAATGATTAATAATGTCATTAAGACAATATAGAAAACTTTTTTCATAATCTCTCCTTACTATTTCATTCTAGCAAATCATTTTTGTTGATGCAAACAATTGATAAAAAAGGGACGTTTAGTCCCTACTATCATAAATTTGATATTGTTGTAAAGCCTTGACAAACAAATCACTTCTATTTAACCCAGTTTGATTAAGCATATTCGTCATTGTTTGATAGGCTAACTGATATGTATTTGCCTGCTGAGAAATATGAGCAAGCAATATTTTCTTGGTGTTGGAAGTTATGCAATTTCTAATAACACGGGCACAATCGTCATTTGATAAATGTCCATTATCAGATAGTATTCTTTTTTTCAACATCAATGGTCTTGAGGTGCTCATAAGCATATCCACATCATGATTACTTTCAATAATGTAATAATCAGCTCCTTTTATCAAATCCTGATTACTGTTAGACACATAACCACTATCTGTTAATTGTACTAAAGTTTGCTTGCCATCAAAGAAAATATAGCCAACTGTATTATAACTATCATGACTTAATGGAATTGGCAAAATAGTTAAATCCTTGATTCTAAAAATCTCTAATGGTTTAATTAATTGGCAATCATAATCCTTGATCATAAAAGGGGTATAAATCTTATTGTTTGAAAACATCTTTAATTGACTAATATGGTCACTATGACTATGAGTTAAAAGGACTCCATCACAGCTGTTATAATCAAAGCCAACCTGATTAAAGCTATCAGTCAAATATTTTTTTGTCGTTCCACAATCCACTATCACCTTTGTATTAGAGCTTTCAATAATTGTACAATTTCCTTTTGATCCACTCGCTATGACAATAAAGTGCATATTATCTTCTTCCAGCCTGTTCACAAGGCAATACTGTACAAGGGTCAACCTGGACACCATCAATATAAACACCAACATCAACATGTGGTCCCGATCCAACTCCTGTATTACCAATCTGGCCTATTACGGTTCCACGCAGCACTGCATCGCCAACGTTGTAATATCCTGGAACATTCATGTGCAGATAACGCATAACAATGCCCTTTGAGCAATCCACATAGTAGTAATTGCCCATTCTTGACTCATATCCTTTTTCAATGATAGTGCAATCGCAACAAGCCAATACCGGCCCATATGGATTATACAAGTCAATGAAATCACAGCCGTTATGGCCCGCATAGCCATAATAGTCACAGTATATATATGGATTATTACATGGCAATGAGAAGAAAATTCCTCTATCATCATAGGCTGCATTGTTATAGCGATATTGGCCTACTGTAGGCTCAACAACGACCTTAACAAAATCCTGACGATAGCCTGAAATAACTCCATTAACATAAATATCAGTATATAATGCATCATTGTAGCCCTCTTGAGGTGCTACATCCTCAACAACTTGTCCCACTCTTAAATCTTCATCATATGTATAGACGGAATTATCTGGATATGTTACTTCTTTAACATATCTTTGTTGTTCAACAACAACGCTTAATGGAGAATCAAAGTAAGTAACATTAAGTTTTTGACCAGCTACGATTGGCTGATTAATATCAGTTAGTGACTCGTTAAGCGAAACGATTTGGGTTGAAGTCATACTATGCTTTCTTGCTACTGCGGCAATTGTTTCATACTCTTCTACAGTATAATACTTCATTTCCTTATTTCTTCCATAACAAATATAATGGAAAATATCATCGATGCTTGAAAAAACCTCATCAACATTAACACCAACCTCTTTTGCCTTAATCGTTTCTTCTAGATAAACATTAATGTCCTGCTGACCATATGTTTCCAAGTCGATTATATCTTGATGATTTGATAATTTGACATAGGTGTTTTCATCAGTAAAACACAAAACAAATTTCTTTAATGCCTCAGAAAAGTCATCAACTGATTTTACATAAACTGTATCTTTTAAATTCTGATCACTATCAAATATATCTATTTGAAATGCCTTGATGACAAACTTTTCATTCTTAATTAGATAATCAATAATTTGCTGGTCTTTATTTTCAAAATTCCAGCATGAATTCTCTGTAATCGTATAAATATTCTGATCCAAAGAAATATTGTATCCTTCAAAGTCAGTACCAATCAACATATTCTGCTGCTTTAAAATTTCCTGCTTCAGGATATTCTGATCGTATAAAACCCCTATCAAGTTACCACTATCATACAACTTGGTAATCTTTGTAGGTTTTAACGAAATAGAATCGATTGTTTGATTTATATAGGCTTTTTCTTCCTTAATAGCGACTGAATCTATTGTCAAACTCTTTCCAATATTACTTGGAAACCAATAACTTATAAATATCGAAATGAACGCACTAAAAACTATCAAAATCAATTTTTGGTTTCTATTCATCTTCACCCTCTACTTTCTCTTTATCGATAAACTGATTGTACTTTGATTGGAAAGCTAAATCTATGTTTGCTAAAGCGCCATTACGGTGCTTGGCTATTAAAACTTTTATGTCCTGAGTGTCTTTTCTGGTGCCATCTTCGTTTTCATTAGCGGCCTTATCACGATGTAAAAACATTACCAGATCGGCATCCTGCTCGATTGCCCCAGATTCTCTCAAATCTGACAATACAGGATATTTTCCTTTTTCTCCCTTTTCAACTGAACGTGACAATTGAGATAGAGCAATTACTGGAACATTTAATTCTCTAGCTAACTGCTTTAAAGAACGAGATATCTCCGATACTTCCTGCTGACGATTATCGCCATGAGATGTAGATGGAGCTATCAGCTGCAAATAATCGATAATAATCAAATCGAGCCCATTGCTTTCTTTTAATTTACGGCACTTAGCGAAGACATCATTTACCTTGATTACCGAGGAATCATCCATGTAAATACTTGCTGTTGACAAGTCTTTTGTTGCCCTATCAATTTTGGCCCAATCCTGGTTGGAAATGTTCTTGCCTGTTCTAATCTTTTCAGAGTCAACTGATGCTTTAGCTGCCAGCATTCTCATTGCTAGATGAATTGCTGGCATTTCCAATGAGAAAACAGCAACCTTTTTCTTAAATATAGTAGCCGATTTACTTGCTATATTAAGCGCAAAGGCAGTTTTACCGACAGATGGACGAGCCGCCACAATAACCAAATCGCCATTTTGAAAACCGTTGGTTACCTTATCGATATACTTAAAGCCTGAAGGTACACCAGTAATCTGCTTACTACTTTGTAATTCATTAATTCTCTCTATAACCTGAGATATTGCCTGTTTACTACTGATAAATTCAGTAGTTTTTCTCTCTCTTGATACTTCTGTTATTTTAGTTTCGGCCTCATTTAAAACATCTAAAGGCGAATACTGCTGCTGATAACATTTTTCTCTGATGTTTTCACATACCTCTATCATCTTTCTTAATAAAGACTTTTCTTTAATAAGGGTGAGATAGTAGGCGCTATTTGATGAAGAAATCGCCACATCGGTTAAATGAAAAATGTATTCCATTCCACCAGCCTTATCCAATTTTTGAGTATCTGATAACCTAGTAATAACCGATTGAGCATCAATAGGATTTTGCTGCTTCTGCAGTTCGGATATCGCATCGTAGATTTTTTTATGTTTTTCATCAAAGAAATCGCTTATTTGTAATGCCTCATCAAAAACCAGCGTTTGGGTCTGGGGATATAAAAGGATAGATCCCAATAATGCTTCTTCTGCTTCTATACTTGCTGGAACATTTGCCATAATAGCCTCCTTTCACTCCCCATTTAGGGTATTAGTTAGTAACTTTTACTTTGACTGTTGCAATAACGTCCTTAAATAATTCAATTTTTAAATCATAAGTTCCCAGAGAAGTAATGTTCTCCTTGTCGATAAACTTACGTTTATCCAAAGCAATATTATACTGTTTTTGCATCAATTCGCAAATTTTAACAGTTGAAACACTGCCAAATAATTTTCCATCTTTTCCAGATTTAATTTGAAATGTTAAAACTATCTTTTCAATTTTTTCTTTTAAAGCTATTGCTTCCTGTTTTTTTTCTTCGAGAAATGCTTGCTGCTGCTTTTTCTGATCTGAGAGAATTTCCATTGCTTTCTCACTTGCTAAAACAGCTAATTTATTTCTTAATAAGTAATTTCTTCCATATCCATCACTTACTTCTACTATTTCATCTTTTTTTCCGACATTTTTAACGTCCTTCAACAGAATTACTTTCATTTTCACTCACTCCTTCTTGTTGATATTGGGTTATGGCATTCAATAGTTGCTCTTTCATAGTCGAAACTGTCGTATTGCTCTTTTGCAATCCAGCAGCATTGAAATGTCCTCCTCCACCCATTTTCTCCATAATCAATTGAACATTAACTTTTCCATTACTTCTAGCAGAGATAGATACTGTATTGTTATCCGTCTGTGCAATCACAAATGCCGCTTCAACATCTTTAAAGCCACATATATAATTTGCGCCCTGAGCAAGAGATGTCCTTGACATATTACCACAGGCAGCATTAACTGCACTGACAACAATATTTCCAGATAATATCATTATGGACTTAGTTATATTACTCTTATTTATGAAATCCTGCAAATCTTCTTTTAACCAATCATTTGCCAAAGTAAGATCAGCTTTCTGTTTTTTTAAGAAAGAACATACTTCAAATGTTCTAAAACTGCATCTGCTTTTTAAACTATCAGTATCTACTAACAAGCCAGCATACATAATTGATGATTCGATTTGCGTCAACTGTATTTCGTTACTAACATATTGAATCATCTCACTTAGCAATTCTACCGTAGAAGAGGCAGATGGTTCATTATAAATCATTAATGCTGCTATATTATCCTCACTCTTTTTACGGTGATGATCAATAATAGCCACCTGTTTGGCAACTGTTACCAGCTTGCTTGCTGCAGTCAAATCGATGCTATGGTGATCTACTACTACAACTAAGCTATTATCATCAAGCAATGACAATGCTTCTTTTTCATTAACAAAAATATGATCCTCCATCAGAGAAAGAATATTTTCATTAAATATTGCCTGGCATACTGGCTCAACTGTAACATCATTAAATATTAGATAGCTTGTCTTTGAGCAGCTACTAGCTATTTTACTAACCGCAATTAATGAACCTAGACAGTCCAAATCCGCATCCTTGTGGCCTACTACAATTACATTACTGCTATCTTTAATGAGCTTTTCTAAACTAGAGGCCATTACTCTTGCTCTAACCTTTGATACCTTTTCGGTTGCTTCAGAACTTGTACCATAGAATACAACTTCCTTTTCTTTTTGTTTAACAGCAACCTGGTCACCACCACGGGAAAGCACCAATTCAAGATATTTATTCAAGGCATCATCTGCTTCATCATAATCCAAATAATCATAAACAAAACTCATACTGCAGGTAATATCGACCTTTAGATCCTTTGCGCTTTGTTTTACCTGCTGTAAAATATCAAACCTCGATTTAATCATTATGTCAAAATGTTGCTTATCTAGCACAACAAACAGTCTATCGCTTTTAATCCTTCTTACCAATCCGCCACAATCAACTACCCATTGAATTACCTTCTGACGAATATCAGTGTTAATTAAGGCGATACGCTGTTCATCCTCGTTTTGGATTGTTTCGCTATAGTTATCTAGATTAATCAATCCTAAAACAACCTGCTGGTTTTCATAACGGGCTAATAAATTTGTATACTCAGTAATATCCTTTATCAACAAAGCCTGATCATCATCACATTTGGTCAGTTGATATATTTTATCGTCAACTGTAACTGTTACATCCTTATATACACCCTTTAATAACAGTTCACTTTCGGCAAAAACCTCTGTTATTTTCTTACCCATGATATCTGTTATTTCCTTCAAAACAAAGTCATTGACCCAGGAAACCCTAAACTCATCGTCAAAAACTATGACACCAACTTTACCATATTCGAACGCTTCCTTTGCCTCATTACCTAAAGCTCTATTAACATCAGTTGTTCTTTTCTTTTTTTCAAACTCATAAAAGATAAAAAAGTATGTTATTTCAATAGCGAAAATGAGCATATAGATATATATCAAAAAGTTGTGATCAATCTTTAAAACAAAATCAAAAAGCAGAATAACGCCTATCTGAATAACAAATATAATCAAAAAGTATAATTTAAGTTTATCTATTTTGCTGTTGAACATTTTTCAGATACCTTTCTATTGTCCTCTTTCTAATATCAGTAAAGACGTCAAATACACCAATAATAAATACTATTGATGCTAAAAACAAGCACAATACTCCTACTAATAGTCCAAGTAGTCCGCTCTTTTTTGGATAAGCTAATGAAATAAAAGTAACGATAAAGATATAGCCAAAACAGAAACAGATTAACTCAACCACTGTAAAAGGGGCAATCAAATACTCATTGACAAAAGATGGATTAATAAATCTTCCAATTACAAAGCCTACCATTATTACCCCTATAATGATTTTCAGCCATAAAGGACAATAAATTTGACTGATTGGCTTCATTGGAGGTAAGTCCATTTTTAATTTCTTTAATGCTAAATAATTGAGGAAATGAACTAAAATTCCCTCTAATACACTGCTCAATACTGAAGCAATAATGAAAATTGTCAAAATAAAGTTTTGATCAAACATTTGAGAAAACATTTCAGAACTGATTCCCATTTGGGCAAATGACTGATTAAGCATTTGCTGGTACAGTTGTAATTCTCCTGCTACATCATAGCCAAAGAAACTCGCAAATAGGAAAGTAGATACTATCATTACCACAAGAGATATTAAGATAACAGAACAAATCAAAAATGTTGCGCTTCTTCCGTTAATAAAGCCTTGAGCATAAACTATACCCGCAATAATTGAGGCTATCATATAAAAAGTCGTTGTAGAAATAATCCCACTTAAGATGCTTGTCAACAAGATCATCGCAAAAGAGGTCATTATTGTGTCTCTCAAATCGAATTTACAACGATATACCACAATTACAACTGGAACAATCCAAAAAAAGTATACTTCCAAACTATTGGCAAGAATACGATTAATATATACAAGTACGCCGACTAACGCGGTGAAAAGAGCACCATAGGTAATACTACTAACAGAGTTTCGACGCATAAAAATCCTCCTTAAAGTTATACATATTATAAACATTTTATACTTTTTTGTAAATTTTACGGTATACTAGTGCTATGAACCCAATTAGTTTATTTAGTCATATCTGTAATTTCTTATCAATAAAGACTCCCAAAATATTAATAAAGCAGTCACTACCAAATGACAAATTGAATGCGGTTTTTCTTTCCAAGAATTCTCAGATTCTAATTAGAAAAAATACCCCTTTTGACTATCAAAGCATCCTTCAATTTACGGTTGCTGCTTTCTTCTATTATCAAAATATTAACAAGATAGCCTACGATATTGAAGAAGCGCTTGTTTTTTCCAAAAACTATTTTGATAAATTCTATCAAACTGAACTAATAATCGAGGATGATGATAAGGATTTATTAATGAACATTGTCGTAAAATAAAAATGGTTGATACTCTCAACCATTTTTTCATTAATCAACTACGTATGGTAATAAAGCCATTTGACGAGCACGTTTGATAGCTACAGCTAACATACGTTGATACTTAGCACTTGTTCCAGTAACTCTACGAGGAATAATCTTTCCGTTTGGAGAAATGAATTTCTTTAATAATTCAGTATCAGTATAGTCAATATACTCAATCTTATTCTTTGTAAAGTAACAAACCTTTTTTCTGCTAGGTCTTTGTTTCTTGTTATATGCCATTATTGTCCTTTCTAGAATGGTAAATCGTCACTTGATATTTTCAATGTTGGTGTTGTATCTACCATATCATAATTATCGTCAGCATAATATGGCTCACTTGCTGAACCATTCTGACGAGCATCACTTGTACTCTTGCTTTCCAAGAACGTTACTGAATCAACAACTACTTCAGTAACATATACTTTTCTATTTGGAACATTGGGATCATCATAATTTCTAGTTTGAATTCTTCCTTCTACTCCAATTTGTGATCCTTTACGCAAATAACTGCACATCAACTCAGCTGTTTTTTCCCAAGCTACACAATTAATAAAATCTGCTTCTTGAGTTGTGCTGTTTTGTCTTTTTGGTCTACTAACAGCCAAAGTAAACGAACATACTGATCTGCCTGTGTTAGTTTTTCGCATTTGTGGATCTTGTGTCAATCGACCAACTAAGATTACACGATTAATCATTTTTATTCACCTATTAATCTCTCTTGACGATCATATGACGAACTACACCAGCATTGATACGACAAATACGATCAAATTCGCTGATAGCATCATTGTTTGCACAAACAGTCAATACAACGTAATATCCTTTAGTCATATCTTCAATTCTATAAGCAAACTCTCTCATTCCCCATTCGTCTACTTTCTCAATAGTACCACCAGCACTTGTGATAATACCATGTAAAGTATCGATAGTTTCTTTACGAGCTGCTTCTTCTAAAGAAGAGTTAAGGATATACATGATTTCATATTTTTTCATGATTTACCTCCTTCCGGTCTAGCGGCCTTTTCAGGCAAGGAATAAATTTTTAAAATTTAACCCATACGTAAAATATTTTATCAAACTTTTTTCGCCATGTAAAGGTCAAGAAATTCCTTTCATTACATATTTATGGCAAAAAAGTTATAATCCTATTTATTTATAGCGATTCATGAACTCTTCAATGTCATCTATTTCTTTAATGATATCACTGCTTAATTCTTCGCAACCATCATCAGTAATCAATAAATCATCTTCAATTCTAATGCCAATTCCTTCCTGCTCTAAATATAAACCAGGTTCATTAGTTATGACACAACCCTTGGTTAGTGGATAGCCGCTAATGGAGATATCATGGGTTTCTAAACCTAGCATATGGGATACACCATGCCAATAATAATCTCTTACGCTCTTGCCATTATCTAATAATCCAATTGCTGACAATTCTTTTTGATAGAAATCAATAACCGCATTATTTAATTGAGCCAATGTTAATCCTGGTTTGGCCATCTGTCTTACTAGTTTATTTGCTCTTAAAACAATGTCGTAAATTTGTTTTTGTCTTTCAGTAAATCTACCATTTACTGGGAAGGTTCTAGTTATGTCAGAACTATATAATTGGTAAGCGGCTCCTAAATCACACAATACCAAATCATTGCTTTTAGCATATTGATTGTTTTGGCTGTAGTGTAGAATAGTCGCATTTTTACCTGTAGCGCAAATTGTGGTAAAGGCATGGTCGCATTGCTTACATTTTAAAGTGAAATCGAAATAGGCTTCTAACTCATTTTCGTAAATATTTTCACGGCTATTTGCCATCATAGTTTCAATTCCTTCTTTAGTTACAGAAATTGCCTTACGGATAACTTCTATTTCCTCTTGGTCCTTTTGTGATCTTAAGATAAAGATTTCCTTGAAAATATTCTTAACTTTCAATGAAGGATCTGCTTTAACAAAATCAGTGAACAGCTGAGAAACAACATTCTTTTGCGAAATCTCTTCTTTATCCAAATTACCGCATAAGGTGAAGCTATTAGCCTGACCAAGACGGTGAATGTAATAAAAGATGTCATCCTGTAACGATTGAACATAACGGATATCTTCAATTGAACTTATCTCTCTTGCTTCATCCTCTTTAATCTTGCCGCCTACCCATTTCGCCATTTTTTCATCAAATGGTTCAATGAACAACATTTCACTGCTTTTTGCTGCTGAAAGCTTAATCAATACTAGATATAGATTTTCTCTTTCAATGCCAGTGAAGTAATAAAAACTTCTATCAACTTTAAATGGATACTTTTCATCACCAATAGAATATGGCGCTACCCCTGAATACATAACAGTTATTGAATACTCAGGTAGCATTTCTAACAATTTTTCTCTTCTTAACTTATAATTCATAATCTTCTCCTTACTTTATATCATCAATGGTTGTAATCTTTTCGTTATAGCCAATTGCTTTTATACATTTGATTTTGGTATCGCTGTATTTTTCAATAATTGAAGCATCATCTGTCGCTTTAAAATCATCCTTAATTGCCTTTTTATAACAATTGAACAATTCTTCTGTTTTAAATCCTTGAGGTGTCATTGCTCTTTTGACTGTGTTTCTATCAATCGTCTTAACAATAAAACCATCTTCGACTTTTTTTACTGTATCTGTCTCATCTTTCACTAATATCGCTGCCTGATATTCAAACATCGCTCTTTTGATATTCTCCAAGTCCTGCTTACCTAGATAGCATCTGGCGCCATCATGAACTAAAACATATTCATTAAATACGGCCATTAATCCATTAAATACACTTTCACTTCTACTTTCTCCACCTGCGCAATATGACTCTTTTCCGCTTGCTCGATTAGTGGCTAAGTATTGAATTGTTTCACTATTTGTTACTATCACTATTTGGTTACAATCTTCATCCTGCCTAAACATCTTTAATGCTTCATCAATTACTAAAGAACCATTAGACAAAGGATAAAGCAGTTTATTAATATCTTTGTTAAAACGCTGGGATTTTCCAGCTGCAACAACAACAGCACTATAGTTCATAAATTACCTCAATACCCTAATATTTTAGCACAATAGTTTACATTATCTACAAACGAATATTATTGAACAAGCATTGATTATTTGCTAGAATAAAGCATAAGGAGATGATGGTTTTGTTTGACTGGACTAACGAAAATAATGATGATTTATTGCTTTCATTCAGCAAAGATGAGATTCTTTTAAATGAAAAGGCCAGCAAGTATTTCTTCAATTATAAATGGGCAATGATTTTAATCGACGATCACAATCAGAGATTCGCCATTAGTCCTATTAGTAAGAATCAAAAAGATCTAAATTTGTTTTCTAATCGACAAAAATATAAACTTTTTCTTTCAAAAAACAAAATCAAAATAAAAGATTCCAAATTAATTGAGCAATTACAGCATGATTTAAATATCGTATTAAATGAAAATTACAGTTCTGTTTTCAATGAAATGGATAATATGTTAATCATCGACTTGAAAAGAAAGGAGGATTAGCTGTGACATTGTTGTGGATTATTGTTGCCGTTGGAAGCATTATAATCGAACTGGTAACACTGGGAAATCTTATTTGTATCTGGTTTTCATTAGGAGCTTTATTCTCTTTGGTATTATCACTACTTAAAGTTGGTGAAATTATTCAATATGTTGCCTTCTTTATAGTATCAATTGTAGCTATGTTGATTATTAGACCTCTAGCAAATAAATACTTACGTGGTAATACAGTACCAACAAATTCTGACCGACTTATCGGCCAAAAAGCTCAGCTGTTAGAACCAATAAATTTAAACAGCTGGGGCAAAGTTTCAATATCAGGAGTTGATTGGAGCTGTGTTAGCGAAGATAACTCACCGATTGAAAAGGATGCTATCGTGAAAATTGTCGCCATTGATGGCGCAAAATTAATAGTCAAAAAGATTGATTAATTATAGAAAGGAAAAATATGGAAAAAATTATTATTTTTTTGGCAGTACTAATTATTGTTGCTGCTATACTAATTTATACAATTAGAATTGTTCCTCAAGCAGAAGCTTATGTAGTTGAAAGACTTGGAGCATATCATCAAACCTGGAATACTGGTGTTCACTTCGTATTGCCATTTGTTGATAGAGTAGCCAATAGAGTTACACTAAAGGAAATTGTAAAGGACTTTGACCCTCAACCAGTTATCACTAAGGATAACGTTACAATGCAAATTGATACAGTAGTTTATTTCCAGATTACTGATCCAAAGCTATATACATATGGTGTTGTTGGCCCTATTACTGCAATCGAAAATTTAACAGCTACAACATTAAGAAATATCATCGGAGATTTGGAACTGGATGAAACATTAACAAGTAGAGATATTATCAATACACAAATGCGTTCCATCCTTGATGAAGCAACAGATCCATGGGGAATTAAAGTAAGACGTGTAGAAGTTAAAAACATCCTTCCTCCAAGAGATATCCAAGAGGCTATGGAGAAACAAATGCGTGCTGAACGTGAAAGACGTGAATCTATTTTAAAGGCTGAAGGTGACAAACGCTCAGCAATTCTTGTTGCAGAAGGTGAAAAAGAATCTGCAGTTTTGAGAGCTCAAGCTGAAAAAGAGTCTGCACTATTGAGAGCTGAGGCTAAAAAGGAAGCAACAATTAAAGAAGCAGAAGGTAAAGCAGAAGCATTGGTAAAGGTTTACGAAGCTCAAGCTAAAGGAATTGAATTGATTAAGAATTCAAATCCAACAAAAGAATACTTATCATTAAAGAGCTTGGAAACCTATGAAAAGATTGCTGATGGTCAGGCAACTAAGATAGTTGTACCAAGTGAATTACAAAGCGTAGCAACATTGTTAACCAACGCAAAAGAAATCGTTAAAGATTAATCAAAACAATTAGAAGTGTAGCATTAAAGTGTTACACTTTTTGTTTGCCCGCTATTGTGAATTTGTGAACAAGTTCGATTTTTTCGCAATCACAGCATTTGTGATTGATATCACTTTCACATAATAGTATAATTTTATTGTTTGT
>JAEDOA010000046.1 GCA_016302195.1 Erysipelotrichaceae bacterium
AGCAACCGGCTCATAACCGGTCGGTCGTAGGTTCGAGTCCTACAGGGTCCACCACGGAGGAATACCCAAGCGGTTGAAGGGTCCGGTCTTGAAAACCGGTAGGTCGTTAGCG
The DNA here is from genome assembly GCA_016302195.1 of Erysipelotrichaceae bacterium. Classification (GTDB taxonomy): domain Bacteria; phylum Bacillota_I; class Bacilli_A; order Erysipelotrichales; family Erysipelotrichaceae; genus UBA1783. The sequence goes on from JAEDOA010000046.1 coordinate 113, forward strand.
CGGCGCCTGGGTTCGAATCCCAGTTCCTCCGCCATCAATATCGCGAGATAGAGCAGTCTGGTAGCTCGTCGGGCTCATAACCCGGAGGTCGTTGGTTCAAATCCTTCTCTCGCAACCATGGTCCGGTAGCTCAGTTGGTAGAGCAGTGGACTGAAAATCCACGTGTCGCTGGTTCAATTCCGGCCCGGACCACCATGGTGATATTTGAAAGCACTTAGGTGCTTTTTTTATTTCTCGCAAAAATAAAATAGCTGATATTTCTATCAGCTATAACTTGTAATAGTTATTATAGTCAATTAGTCCATATTGACAATATCTTTTAATCTTTTTACTTCCTGGTCTGTCAGTTTTCGATAATCGCCTATTTCTAAACCATCTAGATTCAAAAAGCTTAACGATACACGCTTTAGTGAAGTAACCTCGCAACCCAAAAAACCAATCATTCTTTTAACCTGGTGATACTTCCCTTCTGAAATTGTTAAATAACCGCTATTATCGTCTATTTTTTCTAACTTTCCTCCTCTACTTGAGAAATCAGCAAATTCGATAGGCCTGGCCAGTATCTCTTTTGCGTTTATTGGCAATGAAGGTTCACAAGTAAAATAGTATCTCTTATCAACATGATTATCAGGATCCATTAATCGATGAGCTAACTGCCCATCATTACAAATAATCAACAAACCTGTAGTATCCTTGTCTAATCTTCCAACCGGAAATAAATCATGCCTCACAGAGTTGATCAGCTCCATAACTGTTGGTTGGCAACTATCCTCTGTCGCCGACAAATAACCCATTGGTTTATATAATAAATAGTATTCGTATTGCTGGTAATGAACTTCTTGTTCGTCAACACATACAACAGTATTCATATCTACTTTTAACTCAGCATTACGAACAACGATACCATCTATTGATACCCTTTTCTCCTTAATCATCTTTTTGACCTGCGTTCTTGTCCCAAATGACATGTCGGCTAGAAACTTATCCAATCTTATCATTGCCATCTATAATTCACCTCATACTTGTTCTTCAAAACTCCCCCCGAATTTTTACCAAATCCAAGTGAATAACCGTCTACACATACTAATACATATCCATCATCTAGTTTTTCTTGGGCAATGTTTATCGTTTCACCTTTTAAATACTTAATTGTTCTGATATCGTCACTTTTTAAATTCAGAACATTTGCGAACTGATTCATTTTTAATGATAAAGCCAAGGCAGTTGAAGGCTCAAATCGATTATTTTTCATTGTTCCTACCATTAGCCCGCTACTAATGGTTCTGACCTTGCTGAAATTTTCAAATTGGTTTTTTATATAATAAATTTTATCGTTAATTCTTTTAAAGTATCCATTTGCCCATCCTTTGTTTACTAAACTTAAGAATTCTTTTATTGACTCAATTATATCATATTTGTGGCCATTATTCAATTCAAATGACTGAGTTTTGTTGGAACCTAGCCTTGTCAATAAAGCGGTAAAATGGCCTTCTCCATCAATCAAAAATGGATATAATCTGGCACAATCTTTAGTTTTTTCATTTAGGCCATCACAAAAGCCATCAAATTTCTCTAGTCTTTCCAATTGAAGATTTGAGTCATTCTCAATAGCAAATTCAACAATATCCTCATCTTCCATTTTTGAAAAAGTACAGGTTGAGTAAACAATTTGACCTGTAGGTTTTAGCATTCTTAAAGCGGCTTGTATTATTTGTTTTTGTTTCTGCTGGTAAAAATCGTTTATTTCAGGATACCATTGATTAATCAAAGCTGGATCTTTTCTAAACATTCCTTCCCCACTACAGGGAGCATCAAGTAGGATTTTGTCAAAACAATTTTGCACTTTTTTACTAAGCTCAACTAAATCAGTCGAAATAACACAATAATTATCTCTTCCAGTAAGAGTCAAATTCTTTAGTAATCCCATGCATCTTGAAGGCGATATATCATTACTGATAAGATAACTGCTATCAGGCATTTTAGCTAAAAGCTGACTGCTCTTTCCTCCTGGCGCCGCACAGCCATCTAATACTATTTCATTTTCTTTGATATCTAATATACTAGCCGGATACATTGCCGATGGTTCTTGAAGGTAATATAGCCCTGCGTAATAATACGGATGTTTAGCAGGTCTTTCTTTTTTCCCATCATAGTAAAAGCCCTCTTTGCACCAGCTTACTGGCTTTAGCTCAAAAGGAGATATTCTCAAAAAATCCTCAACAGAAATCTTACTGGTATTAACTCTTAAGCCATAATACCTATCACACAAAAAGCTATCAAGATAATTCTGATAGTTTTCATCACTTAAGATTTCCTGCATATTTTTTAAAAATTTTTCTGGTAATGCCATTTGCCCTCCGTTGAATAATATTATACAATAGAATACAATTGTATTGCCAAAAAAAAGAAGGCGTGGGCAATTCACCTTCTTTAGATAAGCGGAATATATGGGGTAATAGCAACCGCTTACCATGGTATAATTGTAATAAAGATAAGTGTATTTATAGGGTAAAGAAAGTGAATTTTAAGCGAATTATTGGAGGCAGAAATGGACAAAATAAAACTAATGGCAATTGATTTTGATGGAACAACTCTTAATAGTGAAAAAAGGATAACCGATGCCACATTACAGGCTATTTCAAAAGCAATAAAGAATGGAATTTTAATAGTACCTGCAACTGGTAGATCTATCTCAGGTATACCACAGCAAATGCATGATATGGATATAAAATACGTTATCAGCAAAAACGGAGCAATCATACACGATTTAACAAACGGAAAAGAAATATTCCATGATGTTATGGATCAAAATCTAGTATGTCAAATATGTTCTATATTAAAGAATTATGATTGTATGCTTAATCTAACCTATGGATTGGATATTTCTATCAACTACAGTAAAGATATCGACTTGTTTAAAAGTATTTACAAAAGAAGTAAGGATTCAAATGCGATCTTTACAGATGATATTGCTAGTTATCTGACAAAAACTAATACACCAATTGACAAAATCAGCTGTTATGTCAATGATATTAATCAGCTAGATGCAATAATGGCTTTACAAAGTAAATTTTTAGATTTAAACATTATGAACTCAGGCTTTCCATTTATTGAAATCAATTCAAGAATGTGCTCAAAGGGTAACGGATTAAAAACTCTAGTAAATTATTTAGGACTAAAAAAGGAGAACGTTGCAGCTATAGGAGATAGTGATAACGATATTATTATGCTGGCATATGCCAACTACTCTTTTGCCATGGGAAATGCTACTAAGTTTTTAAAGAGTATAGCCGATGAGGTTGTTGCTGACAACGATCACGATGGTGTTAAGATGGCAATCGAAAAAGTTATAGCTAGAAATGATAATATTGCGATTTTCTAATATATATTGCACATATCAAAAAAATATGATACCATTTTATCGTTAATTGAGGGAGTAGTTAGCACAAATGTGTGGTATGTCACCATCCCAGGAGAAAAACTCCTTGGCATACCTTGAAATACGAGACTCAATACAGACAAAACTGTGTTGAGATTATTAGCTCAGACACAGTCTCTGAGTTTTTTATTTTAGGAGGTTTAAACTTATGAGTTACTATCTAAAAAGTAAGGAAGAAGTTCTAAAGGAAGTAGAATCTTCACCAGAAGGACTTACAACCCAGCAGGCCAACGAAAGAGTTGAAAAGTATGGCAAAAACAAGTTAGAAGAACCACCAAAGAAAACTTTTATTCAGAAGTTCTTCTCTTCTCTTGTTGATCCTATGATTATAATGCTTTTAGTTGCTGCTACTATTTCAACATTTACAACAATTTACCAAAATGTTGTAAATAACGCTAATGAATCATATGCCGATTTATTCATCATTCTATTTGTTGTTGTCGTAAATACTATTTTAAGTGTTATTCAAGAAGATAAAGCAGAGGAAGCAATCGGCGCCTTAAAAGAAATGACCGCTGCTACAAGTAAAGTATTAAGAGATGGCAAACAGGTTATTGTCAAATCAGAAGACTTAACAATTGGTGATGTTTTGGTTTTTGAAGCAGGAGATGCTATCCCAGCCGATTGCCGTATTTTGGAAAGTTATTCGATGAAAGTCGAAGAAGCTGCCCTAACTGGTGAATCAGTTCCTGTAAACAAATTAGTTGATGTTTTAATGTTAAAAGATAATTCTCTAGATATCCCACTTGGTGATAGAAGAAATATGTTATACTCTGGTTCAACAATTGCATATGGCAGAGGTAAGGCAGTAGTTGTTGCCATTGGAATGGACACTGAAATGGGTAAAATTGCTAGTGCATTAAGCCAGCAGGAAGATGAAAAAACTCCACTTCAGAAAAAGATGAGTGAATTATCAGTTACTCTTACAAAGATTGTCATTGCTGTTTGTGTAATTGTATTCGTCTTTGGAGTAGCAAGAGATTTAATTTTCTCAAATAATGGTGACATTTTCGGAACAGTACTTAACACATTTATTATCGCAGTTGCCTTAGCAGTTGCCGCAATCCCAGAAGGTTTACCTGCAGTAGTTACTGTTATTCTATCAATTGGAGTAACAGCTATGAGCAAGCGTAATGCTTTAATCAGAAAGCTAACCGCTGTAGAAACTTTAGGATGTACACAAATTATTTGTTCAGATAAAACAGGTACTCTTACCCAAAATAAGATGACTGTTGTCGACACTTTTACAAATGATGTTCACTTATTGGCAACAGGTATGGCTTTGTGCTCTGATGCTAAAATTGATCCTGAAAAGAAGCAAGCCGTTGGTGAACCTACTGAAGCTGCATTAGTCAACTTTGCTTATAAACACGATTTACCATCTTATACATTAATTGAACAGCAGCCAAGAGTTGGTGAAGCTCCATTTGACTCAATGAGAAAAATGATGAGTACTGTTCACAAATATAAAGAAGGATATATTCAATACACTAAAGGTGCTAACGAAATTGTTTTATCACATTGTGATTATTACCTAGACGAAAACCATCAAGTAGTTAAATTAACTGAAGAAGTTAAAACAGAGATTACTCATAAGGCAAAAGAATACGCTGATCGCGCCCTAAGAGTATTGGGTTTAGGTTATAGATTATATGAGGAAAAGCCAGCAAACTTCGACAGTGAGAATCTCGAAAACGATCTAATCTATGTTGGATTTACTGGAATGATTGACCCTTGTAGAGATGAAGTATATGATGCCATAAAAGAATGCGAATCAGCTGGAATTAGACCAGTTATGATTACTGGAGACCATATCGATACAGCTGTAGCTATTGGTAAGGATTTAGGCATCATTACTGATGCTTCACAAGCGATGCTAGGCAGTCAGTTAGACAGTCTAACAGATGAACAGTTAAAAGAAGTTGTTCAAAAAACAAGTGTATTTGCTAGAGTACAGCCAGAACATAAGACAAGAATCGTTAGAGCATTTAAAGATTTAGGTAATGTTGTTGCGATGACTGGTGATGGTGTTAACGATGCTCCAAGTATCAAAGCCGCAGATATCGGTGTGGGAATGGGTATTACTGGAACTGACGTTACAAAGAGTGTTGCTGATATGGTATTAGCTGATGATAACTTTGCAACAATTGTTAACGCAGTTGAAGAAGGAAGAAAGATTAATGATAACGTTAGAAAGGTATTACAATTCCAGATTTCTTCTAACATGACAGAAGTACTAGTTGTCTTTATTTCATCAATCTTTGCCTTAGAAGTATTATCACCTACTCATCTATTATGGATTAATATGGTAACAGACTCTTTGCCAGGCTTAGCATTAGGAATGGAAAAAGCGGAAGAAGGAGTTATGAAACGCAAGCCTCGTCCTTCAAATGAATCAGTATTCTCAAATGGAGCCGGCTTGGACATTGTTCTTCAAGGTATTTACATGGCTACAATTATTTTGACATCTTTCTTTATTGGATACAAAATGGATGGCCATCTAAATGGTATGACTATGGCGTTCTTAACTATTAACCTAGCTGAGTTATTCCACGCTATCAGTATGAGAACGCAAAGAGGAAGCTTAATGAAACTTAAGACATTTAACTGGTGGTTATTTGGTGCATTAACATTAACATTCTTGTTAAATATCGCCTTAATTTACGTTCCAGCATTTGAAGTTTTATTTGATTTTGCTCCAATCAATTTCACAGAATTCATGATAGCACTAGCTCTTGCCTTCTCTGTTCTTCCAGTACTTGAAGTATACAAGTTTATCATGAGAACAATCGATAAAAATAAGAATAAATAGTTAGAAACGATAATATTTACCACAGTAGATTGCTACTGTGGTTTTTATTATGGCATTTAGCTATAATATAAGCAGAAAGAAGGATCAGCTATGGAATATATAAAAGTTACAATGGATAATATCGATCAACAGCACATTTGTTGTGCAATCTCAAATAATAATGATATACAAGTTGCTTCAAAGAAAAATTGGTTAAAACAGCGCTTTGACGATGGCTTAGTTTTTCTAAAGAGTGTTGATAGAGGAAAATGTTTTATTGAATACATTCCAGCAGAAAATGCCTTTATTCCAATTGAGGCAGATGGTTATATGTATATCAACTGTTTATGGGTAGCTGGCTCATTTAAGGGCCATGGATACTCAAATGATTTACTGAACTACTGTATTCAAGATTCTAAAAACAAAGGGAAAAAAGGATTATGTATCTTATCCAGCGAAAAGAAAAGACCTTTTTTAGCAGATCCGAAATATTTGAAATATAAAGGTTTTATCTTAGCTGATGAAACAGATTATCATATCCAGCTTTATTATCTGCCTTTTGATAAAAACAGCCTTCCTGTTAAATTCAAAAACTGCTGTAAGCATCCCGATATTAGTGATATGGGCTATGTTTTATACTACAGTCATCAATGCCCTTTTAATGCAAAGTATGTTCCAATAATATCTGAAATTGCTAATGAAAGAAATATCCCATTTAAAGCAATTCTCATCGATGATAAGATCCAAGCTCAAAATGCCCCAACCGCAATCACCACCTATAGTTTGTTTTATAATGGAGAATTTCTAACAAATCAACAATTCAATGACAAAAGTTTTCTCAAACTCATAGAGAAAAATTCATAAAAAACAAATTAACCTTGCTTAAAAATTTTCACTTTAGCAGGGTTATTTTTTGTTGATTTTTAAGGTATAAATGGTTAGAATTTAGTTAGTAGAAAGGTGGTGGCCATCAATGGGATCTGACGGGTACGATGCGATTAATACAAATAATACAGCCTGTCTTTTTCTATTGATTTAAACCAGATAGAATTCGTTTTTAGGCTGTAGTTTTAAGCTTGAAAGGGGAAAAAATTATGGCAGAAAAACAACTCAGCAACCCTGAATATGTTGCTGAAATAATTAATTTACTTAACAAAAAAGATCTGACAAAGCAATTTATTGAAAAAATCGTTAGTGATTATCACTATAGTGATATTGCAGATGCTTTACAACAGGTCAATCAGAAAATAAGAGAAAGATTTTTTACCGATATAAATGATCAGCAATTGTCTGAAATTTTTGCATATTTTGACCAACCGCAGAATTACGTTAAAGAATTATCATTAAAGCAAGCCGCAAATATCATTTCAGAAATGGACTCAGATGATGCGGTAGATATTCTAGAAGAAATAGATGATGAAACAGAAGATAAAATCATCGATTTAATGGATAGCCAGTCTAGTGAAGATGTCCTGTTAATTCAATCATATAATGAAGATGAAATTGGTAGTAAAATGACTACCAACTATATTGAAATAAAAAAGAATATGACAATTAAACAGGCTCGCCATAGCCTAGTACAGCAAGCTAAGGATAATGACAACGTTTCAACTATCTATGTTAGTGATTTAGACAATAAGTTTTATGGAGCTATTGATTTAAAGGATTTAATTATTGCTAGAGAAAATACACCTCTTGAAAGTATTATTACCAATAGCTATCCAACCGTTAAAGATCATCAGATTATCTCAGAAGTCTACCAGGATTTGCAGGATTATTCTGAAGACTCATTTCCAGTTTTAAATCAGAAAGATGAAATCATCGGTATCATCACTGCTAATGATTTAATTGAAGTAGTAGATGAAGAAATGGCTGAAGATTATGCTAAGTTAGCCGGTTTGTCCAGTGAAGAAGATTTAAACGAGTCTACACTTTCCTCAATTAAAAAAAGAATACCTTGGCTCGCATTATTACTAATTTTAGGTATGATGGTTAGTTCAGTTGTTGGTGTTTTTGAATCAGTTGTAGATTTAGTAGCTATTTCTGTATGCTTTCAATCGTTAATATTAGGAATGGCCGGAAATGTAGGTACTCAATCATTAGCTGTTACTATTCGTGTTTTAAATGTTGAAGAAATGACATTAAAAGATAAAATAAGCTTGATATGGAAAGAAGTTAGAATTGGTTTTCTAAATGGTATTTTAATTTCACTATTCGCATTTGTGTTTATTTGCGGATATATCTATCTTATCAAGAATAATACAATCCATTTCTCTATTATTTTTTCATTGTGCATTTCATCCGCATTAGTTTTATCAATGCTGGTTTCTGCCTTTGTTGGTACTTTTATTCCAATATTTTTCAACGCAATTAAAATAGATCCAGCAGTAGCTAGCGGTCCATTCATTACAACTATCAATGATTTAATTGCTGTTATTTGTTATTACAGTTTAGTATGGTTATTTATCATTGAAATATTCCATTTAGTATAAAACAAGGAAAGGAGCTACTATGACAGAAAAGAAATTAAGCAATCCTGAATATGTTAGCGAAATCTTAGAAAAACTAAGCAAAAACAATATTACCGATGATTTGCTAGTAGAAATAATTAATGACTACCATCCAAGTGATATTGCTGATGCATTGGAACAAACTGATGAGTCAATAAGAAAAATCTTCTTTAAAGAAGTTGACGCAGATATTATGTCCGAAATCTTAGCATACATGGAGGATGTCAATATTTACCTAAAGGAACTCGACATCAAACAGGCTGCAGATATCATTTCAGAAATGGACTCAGATGATGCAGTAGATATTCTAGAAGAAATAGATGATGAAACAGAAGATAAAATCATCGATTTAATGGATAGCCAGTCTAGTGAAGATGTCCTGTTAATTCAATCATATAATGAAGATGAAATTGGTAGTAAAATGACTACCAACTATATTGAAATAAAAAAGAATATGACAATTAAACAGGCTCGCCATAGCCTAGTACAGCAAGCTAAGGATAATGACAACGTTTCAACTATCTATGTTAGTGATTTAGACAATAAGTTTTATGGAGCTATTGATTTAAAGGATTTAATTATTGCTAGAGAAAATACACCTCTTGAAAGTATTATTACCAATAGCTATCCAACCGTTAAAGATCATCAGATTATCTCAGAAGTCTACCAGGATTTGCAGGATTATTCTGAAGACTCATTTCCAGTTTTAAATCAGAATGATGAAATCATCGGTATCATCACTGCTAATGATTTAATTGAAGTTGTAGATGAAGAAATGGCTGAAGATTATGCTAAGTTAGCCGGTTTGTCTAGTGAAGAAGATGTTGATGAGACAGTATTTTCTTCCGTAAAAAAACGTTTGCCATGGTTAATCTTACTATTAGTTTTAGGACTAGTGGTATCTTCTGTGGTAGGAATCTTTGAAAAAGTTATCGACTTAGTAGCTGTTAGTGTATGCTTCCAGTCATTAATTTTAGACATGGCAGGAAATGTAGGTACTCAATCATTAGCTGTCACTATTCGTGTTTTAAATAATGAGGACTTAACTGTCAAAGATAAATTAAAACTGGTGAAAAAAGAAGTAAAGGTTGGTTTCTTTAACGGCTTGTTAATAGCCGGTTTTGCTTGTGTTTTTATAACCTTATATATTTTCATCATCAAGAATTATCCAATTAATTTTTCAATTATCCTAGCTTTATGCATCGGTCTATCGTTAATTGTGACAATGATAATATCATCTCTTGTAGGAACCCTTATTCCACTTACTCTCAATTCAATGAATATTGATCCTGCCGTTGCCTCAGGACCATTAATCACCACAGTAAACGATTTAGTTTCAGCAATTTGTTATTACAGTATAGTATATCTATTTGTCATAGTAATATTCCAATTAGTTTAAAAAATAGCACTTCATAAGTGCTATTTTTACGATATAAGCTTAACTTTTTCTTTAGTCAAGTTGTTTCTCAGACAATTCTTTACCAACAAGTTTTTTTGCTAACCAGCCTAGCAATAAGGCAAATGGAAACATAACAAGGAAATATACTGCAGCTACAGCATTAAATTCCCAATTTAATTGATGTGATAAATATTCTAGAAGGAAAAATGCAACAACTGATATCGCAATTGCAACAATTGATTCAAGCAAAATAATTCTTAATGCGATTTTCCCAGTCAGGATATATTCTTTACCACAATTATCACAGTGATAGGTTGGATAAGAATCTACCATTTTT
>JAEDOA010000181.1 GCA_016302195.1 Erysipelotrichaceae bacterium
ATTGTGAAAATAATACTGAAAATAATTGATAGTTATTTGAAAATAATATATAATGAAAACTCAGGGGAGGACAGTATGGAATTAGAAAATAATGCTTATTTTTGGCAAAAATTAGATACTTTAGTATTGAGCAGCACTATGGTTATCGATCATAAGAAAAATACTTCTCATCCAAATTATCCTAATTTGATTTATCCTGTTGATTACGGTTACTTAAAAGATGACTTAAATGATAATGATGATAGAATTTCTTTTTTTCAGGGCAGTGAGGAAACAAGTACTGTAGATTCTATTGTTGTTTGTGTTGATATTTTAAAAAGAGATGTAAGTGTTAAATTGCTTATCGGTTGTAATAAACAAGAAGAATTAGCTATTCTTGAGATTTTGGACCAAACTGATTATCAGAAAGCTGTATTAATACGTCGTGGAAGTGAAGTACCTTTTTGGGCTTACAGTATGTAAAATTGATTATTAGCTAATTTTTGATATAATGTGGCAAGAAAGTTGTCACTTTTTTTCTAAAGGGGGAATGAGAAATGAAACAGTTAACCATTTTACACAGCAATGATATTCATGGCGATTTTTTAACTAAAGAGGTTGATGGTAAGAAAAAAGCTGGTTTGTCACTTCTTTCCGGTTATATAAAAGAGTTTCGAAAAACACATGAAAATGTAATATATGCTATTAGTGGTGACATGTTTAGAGGTTCAGTTATTGATTCAGAATATAAAGGATTATCAACTATAGAATTAATGAATTATCTTTCTCCTGATGTTGTTTCTTTAGGAAATCATGAAGTCGATTATGGAATCGCTCATTTATTATTCTTGGAAAAATGCGCTAAATTTCCTATCATTAATGCTGATTTATATATTAAGTTAAATAATCAGCGGTTATTTAAGCCCTACAAGATTGTCAATATTAATGGAATTAGAGTTATGTTTATTGGCATTATTACTGATGAAGTTCTTCAACAAACAAAAAATGAGCAATTAATTGGTTCTTTCATTGACATATGGAAAGCAAAAGAAGAAATAGGAGTGATAATAGATAATTATAAAACAACTAAAATTGACTTGACTGTTTTATTGACGCATATCGGACTGAATCGAGATATAGAATTGGCGAAAATACTTGATCCAAAATGGGGCATTGATTTAATAATTGGTGGTCATTCTCACAGTAAACTTGATAATGCTGTTATAGTAAATAATATTCCAATTGTTCAAGCTTATTGGGGAACGGATTATATTGGCAGGATGGATATTACAATTAACGATGATCAAAGCATTTCCTATAATTGGGATTGTATTGAAGTAAATCAAGATAATTGTAAAGAAGATGAAGTTATGAAGCAACTTTTAGCACAATATCAAACTGCAACTGATGAAAAATACAAAAGGGTTATCACTACCTTTAAAAGAGAACTATCCCACCCGGCAAGAAATCAGGAAACTGAATTAGGGAATTTGACGGCAGATTTATTACAATGCGATTCTTCTTTTGATGTTATGCTATATGGATCTGGTTCAATTAGAAAAACAAAATTAGGACCAATAGTAACTTATCAGGACTTGATTGAATGTTTTCCATATAATGATGAAGTTATTATGTTACAGGTAACAGGTAAACAATTTGCTAGTATGATTACATATATGCTTCGTGAGCAATGTTTTACAGAAGGACATACGGAGTTTTATCAAGTATCAAAAGGCATGAGAGTCCTTTATAGTAGAGAACAGAAAAAACTAATTGAATTCAAATTGAATGGAAAAGATATTTGTGATGATGACCTAATAAACATTGGTATACAATCAGGATATCATTACAATGGCTTCAGCACGTTTTTCAATGTGCCAATCGAAGAAGTAATCAAAAACAAAAAACCCAAAACGGTAATAACATCCATTAATGCAATTTTTGAAGAAATGTTGTCAAATGGCAATAATTTTGATTCTCATATTGAAAAAAGAATAGAAGTCATATAAATACTGACTCGTTGTCAAGGTGTAAACATTGATATAATCCCATTAAAGTAGATACACGAAAAAATTAATCAATCCCATCGATGTGATATACAAAGGTGGGATTTTTTAATGGTAGTAAAATAGTCACTTAAACAAAAAGAATATGCTCAATATCCAATAGAAATGGCTATTAGATACGAATTAAAGAAGCAGCAACAAATAGAACTGATTATTACAGAAATAAAAAATAACC
>JAEDOA010000182.1 GCA_016302195.1 Erysipelotrichaceae bacterium
TGCACGAACTGCATGCTAATGAGATCGTTCTGCTTAGCTACTATATTGCGGCCATCAACATTGAAACGGTCTTTGATGAAATTAATGGGCCAGATGAAGGCTATGTTTCGTTTAACGGGATCGTCCTTACGGATACGTTTGAAAGCACTGAAGAACAGCCTGTTTTAGATGACAAGCTGTTTGGTAAAAACAATTCTCGCTTGAAGGAACAGCAAAAGGAGCCGATTACTGTTATTATTGGTAACCCGCCGTATTCGATGAGTCAAAAAAGTGCAAATGATGATAATCAAAATATACATTATCCTTTATTGGAAAATAAAATTTCAAATACTTACGTAAAAAACAGCAAATCAAATAATAGTATTAGCCTATATGATTCATATATAAAAGCTTTTAGATGGGCAACAGATAGACTAAATGATAAAGGAATTATTGGCTTCGTAACGAATGGTGGCTATATTGATTCTAATAGTGCAGATGGTCTTCGGGCTTCTTTCTATAAAGAGTTTAATTACTTGTATATCTTTAATTTACGTGGTAATCAAAGGACTCAAGGTGAGCAATCGAGAAAAGAAGGTGGTAAGATTTTTGGCTCTGGTAGTAGAGCGCCTATTGCTATTAGTATCTTAGTAAAGGACGGTTCGGATGCTCATGAGCTTTATTACCATGACATTGGGGATTATCTGAGCCGGAAAGAAAAATTACAAATCTTGGAAAATTCCAATAGTATTGATGGACTTGACTGGCAACGGATTATTCCAGATAATAATTATGATTGGATTAATCAAAGAGATTTGGAATATGCAAAGTATACGCCATTAGTTTCAAATATAAGTACTGATATTGGTGCCTTTAATTTCTCCTCAATAGGAATTCAATCAGCAAGAGATACGTGGGTAGTAAACTTTGGACGCAAAAAATTGAAAGAAAATGTACAAAGATTAATTAAGCACTATAACGTTGAAAGACTTGCTATCCAAAATAATGCAGAACATATTTTAAATAATGATAATCATTATATTAAATGGACTCGAAAACTAAAAAGATATGCTTCTGATAATAAAAACATTGACTATGATCATAGTGAGATTACGAAATATATGTATAGGCCGTTTACCAAAAAGTATAACTATTTAGACAATGACCTTATAGAATATCCTGGAAAATATTTGTCCAAATGGGGCCAAAAGAATATGGTGTTAGTAACAACTGGCAGAGGAGCTAGTAGAAAATTTTCTTGTTATATCTCAAGTATTCCTGTAGATTATCATTGTTTAGATACTGGTCAAAATTTTTATAGATATGACAACGAAGGCAGAGAGACAGACTTAATAGCCTTAACTGATAATGTCACTTCTGGATTTTCTAAAAAGACAGGACTTTCTAGCGATGATGCTTTTGCATATATCTATGGCTTAATTAGCTCACCAGAATATCAGAACAGATATGTAAATGACTTAAACAAGGATCTGGCCCGCATCCCTGTAGTGGCAGAGAAAGAAAAATATGTTGAAATCGGCAAGAAGCTGATGGATTTGCATATCAACTACGAAGAAGTACCGGTATATGAAGGTGTAACCATTGATGCGCCTGAAAATCCCAGCTACAAAGTTGAAAAAATGAAGTTTGCTAAGAAACGTAATCCAGAAACTCAAAAGCTGGAAAACGACCGGTCCATAATCATCTTTAACAGTGATATTACTATCAAGAACATCCCCGAAAAAGCCTACGAATACGTAGTTAATGGGCGTTCAGCAATTGAATGGATTATCGACCAATACCAAGTTAAGACTGACAAGAAGTCTGGCATCACTGATGATCCTAATGATTTCAGCAGCAATCCTAAGTATATCTTTAATTTGTTGCTCAGGATCATTAATGTATCCGTACAAACAGTTGATTTGGTTAACAGTTTGCCTAAGCTTGAAATAATTGAATAGAAAATAAAGGGTCGAAAAAAACTCTCAAACTAAAAACCTGGATGATTTGCAGCCATTGCAAATCTAATCCGGGTTTTTATTTGTAAGCAGTTGTTAAATAAGCGTTCTTCATAAGCCTTCGATATTTGGTATACTTTAAACATCAGGTATATCGGAGGTTTAAATATGAAAGAGGAACTTGCATATGTATAAATTATCCAAAACTAATCTAACAGTCTATCTGGCAAGTTTATTTCTTTACAACTTCGCTCGTGTTCTGCCGCACGCCATATTAAC
>JAEDOA010000047.1 GCA_016302195.1 Erysipelotrichaceae bacterium
GTTAGGCTGTCTTTTTTATGAATACATGATATAATTTTTATCGAGGAAATAGATATGAATAAGAAATTTATCAAGAAATTATTAAGTGTTATTTTAACAATTGCTGTAGTATTTACTGCTTTATGGGCGAAGGAGTATTTTTTCAATAATTCAGGCAATGACAATAATATTGATAACAATACCACAATACAACAAGACAAATATTACTATGACAAAGAGAATGTTGCTCTTTATATCCACACTTTTAATCATCTGCCAGACAACTATATTACTAAACAACAAGCAAGAGAAGCTGGCTGGACTGGAGGAAGTGTTGAAAAGTATTTGCCTGACATGGCCATTGGAGGGGACGAATTCTCCAATTTTGAAGAAAACCTACCAATTAAAAATGGGCGCATCTATTATGAATGTGATATAGATACCCATAACAAGGACTCAAGAGGTGCTAAACGAATAGTTTTCTCAAATGATGGTTTAATCTATTATACTGATGACCATTACGAAACATTTGAATTATTGTATGGAGAAGAATGATGAAAAAAACATATATCTTAGATGGCAATCAACTGTTAGAACGTCAAAATGCCTTTACATTTTTAAAACAGAATCTACTTCTTCCTGATTATTCTAGTGATAATCTAGATAGTTTATATGACTGTCTAACTGAATTTTACCAGGGAGATAGTTTTATTATCATCAATGCCGATAGAATGAAGGATGATAACTTTTCAAGCAAACTGCTTAATGTCATTATTAAAGGCAGCCAGCAGGGAGGTTATAATCTATTAGTACTAGATTAAGCCTTGTGGCCGCCAATTTCAGAGTTTCGTTTAATCAAAGTGGCATCACTTTGAAGATCACTTACATTCATGATAGCGTTTTTACCAAAACGCTTTTTTATTTCTATAATGGTTTTTTGAACTTTTTCTTCCTTTTCACTATTTATTTGTTTTTTTTCTTCATCATGTGAATCAAATAAACTGAATTGCTCGTATTCTTTCTTTTTTGCCTTTTCCTTGTTTACTACAGATGATGAAATAGATAATTTTCTTATAAGCAATTGCTTTTGAGCTATTCTTTCATAAATCCTACATGCACCATCTCTTATTTCCACAGTTGATGCAGTTGAGTATTCAAAGTTAATTCTTCCCGTAGACGGTTTAGGTACTTCCCTACCATAACCATCAATCACCGTTTCATTAACATATCTACTTAAAGAATCATCATCTAGATTTTCCCTGTCATACATTATTGATACAACTATTTGATTGGATACTAGATTTTTATCCACTAAATCCAATGCTAAAGATTCTGCCATTTCTTTAAGAACGATTTTTGCCTGAGTAAATGTATATGGCCTTGATAATACCTGAGATGATCCCAAAGAACTATTTCGGGAATGATATTGCTTAATATGCTTAATCTCAGTTGGTTCATAACCCCAGGCATGATCAATAATCAATTCGGCATTTACGCCAAATAGTTTATATAATTTATCTTCATTTTCTATTGAGCATAATGCTATGTCCCCCATATTGTACAAACCATTTTCCTGCAGTTTTTTACTTATGCCTTTTCCTATACGCCAAAAGTCAGTAAGAGGGGTATGCTGCCACAATAATTGACGATAAGTTTTCTCATTTAAGCTTGCGATTCTAACGCCATTTTCATCTGGTTCCATATGCTTTGCGACAATATCCATTGCCACCTTGCATAAATATAAATTTGTGCCAATTCCAGCCGTGGCTGTTATCCCTGTTTGAAATAGGACATCTTTTATCATCATTTGTGCTAATTGGCTTGCCGTAGTGTTATATATTTTTAAATAAGAGGTTGCATCAATAAAAACTTCGTCAATAGAATAAACATGAATGTCTTCACTGGAAATATATTTGCGGTATATATCAAAGATTTTTGCGCTATATTCCATATAATATGCCATTCTTGGTGGAGCAATAATAAAATCAAGTTCAAGATTTTTGTTATTTTTTAGTTCTATATCGTTACTGCTTTTTCCAATAAAACGATAATTATAGGCTTGTTTTCTTCTTTGATTATTTACCTGTCTTACTTTAGCTTTGACTTCAAATAGTCTAGCACGACCCGAAATACCATACGCTTTTAAAGAAGGGGTTACCGCCAAACAAATTGTTTTGTCTGTCCTTGAACCATCAGCTACTACCAAATTAGTAGTTAATGGGTTTAAACCCCTTTGTTGACATTCTACTGATGCATAGAATGATTTTAAATCTATTGCGATATAGGTCTTCTCTTCCACGAATTAATTATACCATTGAATACAATAGATATCATTAAAGTCGATTTCTCTTTCATCAGCTAGAACCAACCTTCTTGCCTGCAAATCAACCTTAACAACTCTTTCCACAATAGATTTATTATCCTGTTGTTTATCATCAAAAAAGTCAATCTTGATAAGTGGATGGGACGATTGCTTATCAATGAGTTCCTTGAGCATTTTATCAATGTTTTCAATATCATCTATTGATATCTCTCTTTTCTCGCTGGTTAGTTTGCTGTGTTCTTTTATCTTTTTATCATAGCCTTCTAATGCGGAGAAAGACATAAACTGGCTTGCTCTATCACTTATCGACATTTGTTTATGAGTCTTCGACTTTTTATATGGTAAATCTATAATCTTTAGATACTTGTCATCCATGCTAATTTTCTCTCTTTTTCCCATAGAAAAACAACGCAACTGTTCCTGGTCCTGTATGTGAGCCAATTGTTGTTCCAACATAGTTAATTTGTACTTTTCCATTAAGGTTTTTAAATCTTTCTTCTATCAAGCTGGCGACCTCTTGAGCATCTTGAAGGCAATTAGAATGCGATATAAAGCACTTGCCATTGTAATTAATTCCATCAACAGCATTTTGTTGCATCTTATCTACAATAACTTTAATAACCTTTTTCTTTGTTCTAATTTTCTCTCTTGGAATCAGTTTTCCGGCATCATTTACATCTAAAAGCGGACAAATATTAAGTGCTTGGCCAATAAAACCTGCTGTTTTTGATATTCTTCCACCCTTTACATAATATGACAAATCAGTTGAGAAAAACCAATGGTTTAAATTCAGTTTATTTTCTTCAATATACCTATAGTTCTCTTCTATCGTATATCCTTTCTCTCTTAATTCACTTGCTGTATCAACTAATAAACCATAGCCACAGCTGGCTGCTAATGAATCTATTAAATATATTTTTCTCTCAGGGAACTCCTGTTTCATTGTATCTACAGCTAATCTTGCACTATTATAAGATCCTGATAATCCACTTGAAAAGGAAATATGCAAAATATCCTTACCGCTTTTTAAAAGCTTACGAAAATACTGTTCGTATTCCTCACAATTTACTTGAGATGTTTTTGTTTGTTTTCCCTGAGCCATCGCATTATAAAAATCACTAAAACTAACTGATTGGCCTAAATCATCATAATATTGTTTTCCATCAAGTTCAAAATGGAAACAAATATAATCTACATTAAGCTTTTCTAATTGTTGTTTTGTCAAGTCGGCAGTTGAACAACAACTAATAATATAGTCTTGCATATCGATAATCCTCCTGTATGTAGATACTCATTATACACGCTTTTTCTATTATTATTTATTAATTTTTATTAATCGCATTTCCATATAAAAAAGCCCTGTGAGAACACTTTCTCAAGGGCTTATTTACAAGCTTATTAATTAAGCAATAATTTCTGTAACGTTACCTGCACCTACAGTTCTTCCACCTTCACGGATAGAGAACTTAGTTCCTAATTCAACAGCGATTGGGTGAATTAGTTCAACAGTCATTTCAACGTTATCACCTGGCATACACATTTCAACACCATCTGGTAAAGTGATAACACCAGTTACGTCTGTAGTTCTGAAGTAGAATTGAGGACGATAGTTACTTACAAATGGAGTATGACGTCCACCTTCTTCTTTACTTAAAACGTAAACTTGTGCTTTGAACTTTGTATGAGGATGAACTGAACCTGGTTTAGCTAAAACCTGTCCACGTTCGATTTGGTCTCTTGAAATACCTCTTAATAATGCACCGATGTTATCGCCTGCTTGACAGAAATCCAATGTCTTTCTGAACATTTCTAGACCAGTAACAACTGATTTTTGAGTTTCTCTAATACCAACGATTTCAACTGGTTCATTAACTTTTAATACACCACGTTCAACACGTCCTGTAGCAACTGTTCCACGTCCAGTGATAGTCATTGTGTCTTCAATTGCCATTAAGAATGGCTTGTCGTCTTCTCTAGCTGGTGAAGGGATATATTCATCTACTGCATCCATTAATGCCAAAATCTGTTTTTTAGCTTCTGGGTCACCTTCCATAGCTTTTAATGCTGAACCACGAATAATTGGACAGTTGTCACCGTCAAATCCGTACTTATCTAATAATTCACGTACTGTCATTTCAGCTAAGTCGATGAATTCTTCTTGACCTTCCATCATGTCGCACTTATTTAAGAATACAACCATTGCAGGAACGCCTACCTGTCTAGCTAATAATACGTGCTCATTTGTCTGAGGCATTGGTCCATCTGTAGCAGCAACTACTAGGATAGCTCCATCCATCTGTGCAGCACCAGTAATCATGTTCTTAATATAGTCAGCATGGCCTGGGCAGTCAACGTGAGCATAGTGACGTTTTGCAGTTTGATATTCAACGTGTGCAGTGTTGATAGTAATACCACGAGCTTTTTCTTCTGGTGCACCATCGATTTGGTCATATGCCTTTGCTTCAGCTAAACCTCTTTCAGCTAAAGTCTTTGTGATAGCAGAAGTTAAAGTAGTTTTACCATGGTCGATATGTCCAATAGTACCAATATTAACATGCTCTTTACTTCTGTCAAATTTTTCTTTTGCCATTGATAAATTTCCTCCTAAATTTTCACTAAAAATATTTTAAAGCAAATCATAATTTAAAGCAATATCCTAACCGTTATTGCGTTTAATTATTTCCTGAGTAATTGAGAATGGAACTTGTGAATAGTGATCCATCTGCATAATGTAGTTGCCTCTTCCTTGAGTGCATGATCTTAATGCTGTTGCATAGCCGAACATTTCACTTAATGGTACCATTGCTTTAACCGCAATTGCATTGTTTCTTTCCTCCTGATCAACAATTTGACCACGGCGTGAAACAACATCTCCCATTACGCTACCTAAATATTCGCTTGGAGCAACGATTTCAACATTCATGATTGGCTCAAGTAATACAGGTCCGCACTTTTTGGCAGCTTCTTTTAAAGCCATACCAGCAGCAATCTTGAAGGCATTTTCACTACTATCTACTTCATGATAACTTCCATCAAATAAAGTAGCCTTAATATTGATTACTGGATAGCCTGCTTGTAAACCGCCTTGTAAAGCTGCAACTAGTCCATCTTCAGTTGGCTTGATGAATTCTTTTGGAACTGAACCACCAACTGTAGCATCAACAAATTCAAATCCTTTGTCTTCATTTGGTTCGAATCTAATCCAAACATCACCATATTGACCATGACCACCTGACTGTCTAACGAACTTACCTTCGCATTCAGCAGTTTTTGTGATAGTCTCACGGTAAGCAACTTGTGGTTTACCTACATTACATTCAACATTGAATTCTCTTCTCATACGGTCAACAATAATGTCTAAGTGTAATTCACCCATTCCGGCAATAATTGTCTGTCCTGTATCTGTATCTGTATATGTTTTGAATGTTGGATCTTCTTCAGCTAATTTAGCAAGTGCAGTGCCCATTCTATCCTGGTCTGCTCTTGTTTTAGGTTCAACTGACATATTGATAACTGGTTCAGGGAATACCATTGACTCTAATGTGAAGTTGTTACCCTCTGAGCATAATGTATCGCCTGTTGTTGTATATTTAAATCCAATAGCAGCAGCGATATCACCTGCATGAACTTCATCAATATCCTGACGGTGGTTAGCATGCATCTGCATAATACGGCCGAATCTTTCCTTCTGACCTTTTGTAGCATTATATACATATGAACCAGCCTTAGCACTTCCAGAGTATACTCTGAAATATGTCAATTTACCAACAAATGGATCAGTCATAATCTTAAATGCTAGAGCAACAAATTGTCCCTCATCACTTGCAGCAACATGTACTTCTTCGCCATTTTTGTCAGTGCCTTTAATAGGTTTAACATCTAATGGAGATGGCAAATAGTCTACTACTGCATCAAGCATTTGAACTACGCCTTTGTTTTTATAAGCAGCACCAGCTAATACTGGGAAGAAATCACCAGAACAAACTGCCTTACGTAATACAGTTTTAATTTCTTCTACTGTAACTTCTTCTCCTTCAAGAACCTTCATCATGAATTCGTCATCATATTCTGAAATCATTTCAAGTAATTGTTCTCTATAGGCTTCTAAATCTGCTTCTAAATCTGCTGGTACATCAATTTCTTCATCATGTCCGTGTAAATCGCTTGTAAATTTATATGCTTTTCTTGTAATAACATCCACGATTCCATCGAAATGATCTTCACATCCAATAGGAAGTTGAATAGGGCATGCTTTTGCGCCTAATCTTTTTCCAATTGATTGGTATGACATAATGAAGTCTGCGCCTGTAGCATCCATCTTATTAACAAAGACGATTCTTGGAACTCCATAAGTAGTTGCCTGGCGCCATACTGTTTCTGTTTGTGGTTCAACACCGGCTTTAGCGTCTAAGACAGTAACCGCACCATCTAAGACTCTTAATGATCTTTCAACTTCAACTGTAAAATCAACGTGGCCTGGAGTATCAATGATATTAACTCTACAACCCTTCCAAGTGGCAGTAGTTGCAGCAGAGGTGATAGTAATACCTCTTTTTTGTTCCTGTTCCATCCAGTCCATTACAGCTGTACCATCATGAGTTTCACCAATTTTATGAGTTTTACCTGTATAGTACAAAATACGTTCTGTAGTTGTTGTTTTACCAGCATCAATATGAGCCATTATGCCGATATTTCTGGTATGTTGCAAATCAAATTCACGTGACATAATTTATTTTTCCTAGAAACGATAATGAGCGTAAGCCTTGTTAGCTTCAGCCATCTTATGAGTATCTTCACGTTTTTTAACTGATCCACCAGTTCCATTTGATGCATCAATTATTTCGTTTGCTAAACGTAATTCCATTGTTTTTTCATTACGTAAACGAGAATAGTTTACCAACCATCTCAAACCTAAAGTTAATTTTCTTTCCTGAGAAACTTCAACTGGAACTTGGTAGTTAGCACCACCAACTCTTCTCTGTTTCAACTCAAGAACTGGCATAATATTATCAAGTGCAGATTCGAAAACTTCCATTGCTTGTTTACCAGTTTTTTCTTCTACAATTGCGAATGCGTTATACAAAATTGATTGAGCTGTTCCTCTTTTACCATCAACCATAATACGGTTGATCAAACGAGTAACTAGCTTTGAATTATAAATTGGATCTGCTAATACATCTCTTTTAGCAATATGTCCTTTTCTTGGCATTGCGTTGTCCTCCTTTCATCAACGATTATGCTTTTGGTCTTTTAGCACCATATAATGAACGACCCTGGCGACGTTCGTTTACACCAGCGCAATCCATAGTGCCACGAATAATATGATATCTTACACCTGGTAAATCCTTAACACGTCCACCACGAATTAATACTACGCTGTGTTCCTGTAAGTTATGACCAATTCCTGGAATATAAGCTGTAACTTCCATACCGTTACTTAAACGTACACGGGCATATTTTCTTAAAGCTGAGTTTGGCTTCTTTGGTGTCATAGTACCAACACGTGTACAAACTCCTCTTTTTTGTGGAGCACTAATTGATGTAGCGCTACGTTTTAATGAGTTATAGCCTCTATTCAATGCAGGTGATGCAGATTTCCATTGCTTACTTTCGCGTCCTTTACGAACTAATTGATTTATTGTAGGCATGGTTATCCTCCTTTCCTATGCACACATAACCGGGTGTGCCTAAATACCACGTTATTAAGAGCCATTTACGGCTCTTTAACATGCTTATATATATTACCAAATTTTCAGCAGCAAAGTCAATAATTATTATTGCCTTGGAACGTAAAATTTTAGCTTCTTTTGATGGTTTATAATGGTTAC
Organism: Erysipelotrichaceae bacterium; assembly: GCA_016302195.1. Taxonomy (GTDB): domain Bacteria; phylum Bacillota_I; class Bacilli_A; order Erysipelotrichales; family Erysipelotrichaceae; genus UBA1783. The sequence goes on from JAEDOA010000047.1 coordinate 8,131, forward strand.
ATCGTTAGCTTCAATAATCTCTCCATCCAGACACAAAGTTACCGTTTTTTCAGAATGAACTTCAACCTCTTTAACTTGTCTATACTCTATATATTTTTTAAATTTATCATTGCCAATATGTTTTCCTTCTTTATAAACTTTTATTAACGGGATAAGCCTAAATATGTTCATACACTTTGCCAAACACAATTCCATTAGCCCGTCATTTATCTTACTTAGCGGAGCGCACTTGTATGCTCCACCGACATAGCTTCCATTAGCTAATGTACAAAGCAAAAATTTACCTTCTGGATTAACTACATTTCCATCAGCTATTATTTCATATCTATTAACTAATGCGGTGCATAGGGCCATTAACAAACCAGTAGTATACGAATTTTTACCACCTAAAAATGGCATTCTTTTAACCTTGTGCATAAACTTAACAACCTGAGTTTCAAAACCCAAATTTATGACATTAACAGAATATCTGCCATTAACTTCCATCACATCAACATCTACGATTTCTCCAGTAGAATACTTACTTATATCAGTAAACAACTGCTCACCGCCAAAATATTTGACGTAGTCATTTCCGCTTCCACAAGGAAAAACGGAGAAGCAGCAATGTTTTTGATTGACCATTCCATTAATAACCTCATTTATTGTGCCATCTCCTCCACAACAAACAAAACAGTATTCCTTATTTTCAGTATTAGTTTCCAACATTTGTCTAACATACCTTGTAGCATCTCCACTACTTTTAGTGTAATAAATAGAGTAGTCAAGTGACGTGTCGTTTTCCAGTTGTTCTAATAAACTTCTCTCTGAATTTTCCACTCCTGCATAAGGATTTATAACAAAAACAAAATGCATATTTTCACCAACCTTATTTATCTATTTTAACATATCACTTGATAACGATGTATAATATTTATGAGAGGTATATTATGGATAAATTCGAAACACAAATACAATTCTGGAAACACGAATGTCTTAAGGAAGTAGCCAAAAGTGCTTTCAACGACACTTTGATGCAGGACTGCCTATCTATTCCAACAAAAATCATTCCAGGGAAAACTCCCACCGCTCGTTGCTGCGTCTATAAGGAAAGAGCCATATTATCTGAAAGAATTAAACTGGCAATGGGAGGAAATAAAAATAGAAACAATGTTGTCGAAGTAATAGAAATTGCCTGTGATGAGTGCCCAGCGGCTGGTTTTACAGTATCTGATGGATGTCGAGGCTGTCTAGCCCAAAAATGCGCATCAGCCTGTAAAAAATCAGCAATTCAATTTGATCACAATCGAATTGCCCATATCGATAAATCCTTATGTATAGAATGCGGCATGTGTGCTAAAGCCTGCCCATATTCAGCAATTTCATCTAGAAAAAGACCATGTCAAAACGCTTGTAAGGTAAAGGCCATATCGATAAATCCTGATATGTCCGCTAATATTAACGATGATAAATGCATCCAATGTGGAGCGTGCGTAACAAGTTGTCCATTTGGTGCCATATCTGATAAATCATTCATTCTAGATGCTATTGATTTAATTAAGCAAAGACAGAATGATAAAGATAAAAAACTATTTGCTTTAGTTGCTCCTGCCATAGCTACCCAATTTGATGACTGCAAGCTCTCTCAGGTAGTTACCGCTTTAAAATGTTTAGGCTTTGATGAAGTATTTGAAGTAGCATTAGGCGCCGATGTAGTAGCTAAATATGAAGCCAGAGAATTAGCACAGAAGGGATTTCTTTTCTCATCTTGCTGTCCTTCCTTCGTTAAGTATATTCAATTATATCATCCAGAAATGGCCCAAATGATTTCTCACAATCTGTCTCCAATGGCAATGCTGGGAAAACTGTTAAAGCAATCTTATCCAAACTGTTCTACCATTTTTATTGGTCCATGCATCAGTAAAAAGAGTGAAGCACAAAAGCAGCAAGTAAGAGAATACATCGATTGCGTTTTAACTTTTGAAGAAATGGTTGCTATTTTCGACAGCAAAGATATCAAGCCAAATAAGCTTGAAGAAACAGAATTGGATAATGCTTCCTTCTTTGGCAGAATGTTTGCCAAAAGCGGAGGTGTGATTGGAGCAATCAGCCAATCAATTAAGGAACAAAATTTAGATATCCAGCTAAAAGCTGAGAGCGCAAATGGCATGGATGCAATTGCCGTTGCCGTTTTAAAAAAGAGTAAAAATATCTGCGAAAGCAATTTTATTGAAGGAATGGCATGTACAGGCGGCTGCATAAACGGTCCAGGCTGTATAATTCACAAATTACAATCCGAAAAGCAATTAGAGTCTTTCTCTAAAACAAGCAGTAAATCAATCCTGCAGGCAGCAAGCAAATTAGAAGAATAATAGAAAAGTATATTTAAAAGTTTTTGAAACTTAGCTGACAAACGTAAGAGATAAAAGAAATCACGCAAAAT
>JAEDOA010000183.1 GCA_016302195.1 Erysipelotrichaceae bacterium
CTACCTGTGATCCTAGTTATTATAAATGGACTCAATATATTTTCAAATTGTTGTTTGATGAAGGATTAGCAAAATGTGTTGAGATGCCAGTGAACTGGTGTGAAGGATTGGGTTGTGTATTAAGCAATGATGAAGTCATTGATGGCAAGAGTGAAAGAGGCGGCTATCCTGTAGTAAGAAAAAACATGAAACAGTGGGTCATCGATATTGTTAAATATGCTGATGAATTACTTAAGGGATTAGATGAAATCGACTGGCCAGAATCAACAAAGGAAATACAAAGAAACTGGATAGGCAGATCAGAAGGAGCTTTAGTAGATTTCAAAGTTCAATCAACTGATGATAAATTTACAGTATTTACAACAAGATGCGATACATTATTTGGCGCTACATACTGTGTATTGGCTCCTGAGCATCAGCTTGTTGATAAGATTACAACTGCTTCTCAAAAGGAAGAAGTAGAAAAGTATAAAGCTGTTTGTGCTTCAAAGAGTGAACTGGAAAGAACCGAGCTAAATAAGGAAAAGACAGGAGTATTTACAGGAGCATATGCGATTAATCCTGTAAACAATAAAGCTATACCTATTTATATCAGTGACTATGTATTAGCTAGCTATGGTACTGGAGCAATTATGGCAGTTCCTGCTCATGATGAAAGAGATTATGAGTTTGCCAAGAAATTCAATATCGAGATTATCGAAGTTTTAAAGGGTGGAGACATCTCTCAACAGGCTTATACTCAAGATGGAATTCATGTTAATTCTGGTTTTTTGGATGGATTAAATAAAACTGATGCAATTAACACTATGATTGACTGGTTACAAAAACATAATTGCGGTAGTAAAAAAGTCAATTACCGTTTGCGTGAATGGATATTTGCCAGACAAAGATATTGGGGTGAACCAATTCCGGTTATCCATCTGGAAGATGGAAATATGATCTCCTTAAGCGAAGATCAATTGCCATTATTGTTGCCAACACTTCAAGATTATTCGCCAAATAAAGCAGGTGCAGCTCCCCTTGATAGAGCGGTTGATTGGGTAAATGTTACAGTGGATGGCAAAAAAGGAAAGAGAGAAACTTCAACAATGCCTGGTTCGGCTGGAAGTAGCTGGTACTTCTTAAGATATATTGATCCACATAACGATTCAGTGTTCGCTGATAAAAAATTAATCGACCACTGGATGCCGGTTGATTTATATGTTGGTGGTCCTGAACATGCTGTTGGACATTTGTTATATGCTAGAATGTGGAATCAATTCTTGTATGATAAGGGTTTAGTATCCTGCAAAGAACCATTTAAGAAGTTAGTGCATCAGGGAATGATACTAGGCGCTAATGGCATTAAGATGGGAAAAAGATATCCAGAATACATTGTTGATCCAAATGAAATAGTTCGAATCTATGGAGCAGATACCTTAAGAGTGTATGAGATGTTTATGGGACCTCTTGAAGCAAGTAAACCATGGAGTGAAAGAGGAGTCGAAGGAACAAGAAAATGGATTGAGAGAGTTTGGCGTTTAATAATGGAATCGCCAGAAAAAATTACTGATGAGCCAACAGTGCAGCTAGATTACTCATTTAATATGACTGTGAAAAAAGTTACTGAAGATATTGATTCATTGAACTTTAATACAGCTATAAGCCAAATGATGATATTTGTTAATGATTGTTATAAATCAGAAAAAGTTAACAAGAATATGATAATTGATTTCATAAAGATTTTAAGCCCATTTGCTCCACATATTTGTGAAGAAATGTATCAGCATTACACTGGCTGTGAAACAATTGCTTACCAAAGCTGGCCAAAATACGATTCAAGCAAGCTGGAAGTTTGCGATATTAATTTTGCGATTCAGGTAAATGGCAAGATGAGAGGAACGGTAAGCGGTAAAAAAGGCGATAGTGAAGAAGAAGTATTACAAAAGGCAAAAGAACTAGTAAGTGTAAAGAATCAAATAGAAGGAAAAACTATCAGAAAAATAATCTTTATCGCTGATAAATTGATGAATATTATCGCAAATTAAGTGATTTTTATTGACAATAGATGTCTAAAATTGCTATGATATTTAGGCAAAAGAAATGTGGAAAGAAGAAGCACCCCTTCTCACCTGATGTCCTTGAGGAAATAGGTAAACAGCTACGATCGAATCTAAATGGATTGATTTTAGTGGGTGCAAACC
>JAEDOA010000006.1 GCA_016302195.1 Erysipelotrichaceae bacterium
AAAATCCAAGTATCTTTCCTTCAAAATTGAACTTATATATTGGATACTCTCCATTACAAGCTTTAATTACACCAATCACTTCACAATCATAATTTTTAAGAATATAGTCATATATTTCTTTAGAAAAAATAACTAAGCATATTTCAATTAAATTTTTCTTCTCACCATAAAAATCTTTGATAGACATTACTGGTTCAGTTTTTGTATCAAATGAATCAATGATCATTTTAATACCTCCCAATAGCCATCTTTATTTGAATTCATTCGTTTAAGTAAATTCTTTTCTTTTAAAGAATTAATTATTCTATTAATTGTTCTTATTGACTTGTTTGATTGATTAGCCATTTCAGCTATCGTTATATTTGGATCTTTTAAAATAATATCTAATACAATCTTCTCATTTTCATTTATTGTGCCATTTATTGTGCCATTTATTACGCCATTTGGCATAATATTTCTATCAACTCTTGAAAATTCAAATGTGAAATCTGTTTCATTATTAATGTAATTAATAGAAACGTTACTTTCCTTACAAAGACTGTACATCTTTTTTATACCATGTCCAAATGCTTCAACGTCATTACATAAGAATAAAATTTTTGCAATCTTTTCATTACGTAAAAATGATTTTAAATCTTTTGTAGAATAATCTAATGGCGTATTATCATTCGCAAAACATCCAGGATTAGTTATTGATATTCTATTTGAAAATATATCAATTTCATGCTGAACATTAATATCATATCGCGCATGAGCGAAGCTATTAATAATTGCTTCTCTTAAAGCCTTTACTGGGACTTCTGGAATTTCAATCCTTTGTATTCCTCCATTAAATTCTACCCTCCAGTTTATGTTTTCTATTATATATTTCATACCTTTTTGGACAAGATCAAATATATTCCCTTCATATCTTTGGATATCTATAAATGTGACTTTTTGATCAGTAGCAAAGATTGCAGTCTTTAATACTAATGGCTTATTCTTAGAGAACAAAAGTCTTCCCGCATTAGTAAGGAATCCATTCTTCATCAAATCAAGTTTTTCCAATAAGTTCTTTTTCTCGTAAGGAATATCTGGAAGTCTATTATAAGAAATAGCATTATTATAAAATTTTTGTAATATTTCATCATCAACATCATCAATGGTCTCAGAGGTAATATGGTCTTCAAAATTCTCTTTATATTCATTTTGAATCATTATTTTTCTTAATTCAGAAGGCGTTAATTCTCTATCCTCATCAGCTATTCTTATATAGTATTTTCCTTTTGATGAGTATGGAATATCGTTACCTTCAAACTTAACTTCAATAATTTCTACACCATCAATAGAAGCAGTTGTCACTATTGGAAATATTTGGGGTTTTATGTGCTCATAGATTTTTCTAGATACATCTCTTAATGTAGAATCAGTTATTGTAAATTTAGACGGAGTACCATCGTTCTTTAAACCAAAATACAATATGCCCTTTTGATGCTTATTCAAAATTGCAGAAATTGAATCTAATGCAGAATCTAGTTCGCTTGTACTTTTCTTAAATTCTATTTGTTCGGTTTCTTTCATAAAAAAACTTCCTCCTAGTACGCTTTAATTATAACACTTTTGGCACAATAAACCAAGAATATGGCACAATAAATGGCACAATAGCTTTATTGTGCCAAGACATGTCACTCTATATGTCACTTTATTTTACATGTTGTAAATTAGAAGAATAAATGTTGGAATAATTAATGATATTTGACAGATTGATTTGAAATCGTGTAAACCGTTAGCACCCCTACTTCAAATCGTGTAAAATTTTTAGCACCCTAGCCTTAAATCGTGTAAGCATGATTTTGAGCTTCTAAATATCCTTATAATAATTATCTATATATAAATGAAAAAAGAGCCCAGAATAACCCTATTATCTGAGTTCGCACCTATTCTAAACACAAAAAAAGGCTTGATAACTATGTATCAAACCTATTCTACTAATATGGTGCACTGAATGAGACTTGAACTCACACGACAATTGTCATACGCCCCTCAAACGTACGCGTCTACCATTCCGCCATCAGTGCAACAAATATCTAATATGGCAAGTAACTTACCTCTATTAAGTATAAACCTTCTGCAGCGCAATTGTAACTACAAACTTGCTTATTTTTAGCCAATAACATCTTTTGAAGTTGCTCAAGTGATAGATTCTGTAGCCCTACTTCAATCAAACAACGAGACAATATTCTAACCATGTATCTTAAAAACCCATCACCATAGAAAGATAGCCTTACCATATTATCTCTTCTTTCAATATCAATTTTATATATTGTTCTAACCTGGTTTTCTATTTCACTTATTGATGTTGCGTTAAAACTAGTGAAATCATGAGTGCCTTCTAATATTTTCGTTGCTTTTCTCATTAATTCTTCATCCAATCTATCATGAATCTGATAACAATAATTTCTTAATAAAGGGCTATATGGACCATCATTTACCAAATAATCATAGTGCTTGTAGAAGGCTGAAAAACGACTATGGAAACTCTCATCAACTATTTCAACTTCTCTGATATAGATATCCTTAGGCAATTGGGAATTAATCGCTTTTCTTATATCCTTATACTGTTTATCTAAATCGAAATGAAAGCACTGCCCAACAGCATGAACATGACTGTCAGTTCTTCCTGCCCCAACTATCTTTATTGGCTGATTGGCAATTTTACTGATAGCCTGTTGAATTTCTTGCTGAACAGAACGGTAACCTTTTTGAATTTGCCATCCAGCAAATCCAGTTCCATCATAACTAACAATACATTTATAACGCATTTAATTTTGGTCCTACTACAATCAAGAATACTAATAAAACTAAACTAGCACAAAGAGTAATGACATCCTTCCAGTTTAAGTGAAGTTGTTTATATCTTACTCTTTTTCCACCTACAATATAGCCTCTTGCCTCCATAGCATCCGCTAAATCGTCTGCTCTTTGGAAGCAGGAAACAAACAATGGGACAATTAACGATAATATTGCGCTAATCTTCTCTTTAAAATTGCCATTTTCTATATCTACTCCTCTTGAAGCTTGAGCCTTTAGAATTCTTTGAGCTTCCTCAAGTAATGAAGGAATAAAACGCAAGGCTAATGAAATCATCATAGCTAAATCATGAGTTCTCATTCCGAGCTTCTCAAATGGAGTTAATAAATCTTCTATTCCTAAAGTCAAATCTAATGGCTTTGTTGTTGCGGTTAATAAAGTAGTTACAACTATCATAAGCAGCAATCTAATCGCGATATATAAGGTTTGAATTACTGCGTCGGTATAAATAGAAATAAAACCAAAATCAATTAATACATCCCCAGTTCTAATAACTAATACGTTTATTACTAATAAGAACAACATGGTAAAAATAATCGGTTTAAAGCTCTTATAAACGTACTTGACTGATATCTTGCTTGCTAATAAAGCTATTAAAAGAAATCCACCGACAATAGCATGACCCCAAAAACCACAGGGAAGGAAAACTGCCACCATCAATACCACCATAATACATATTTTGATACGCGGATCTAATTTATGAACAAAAGAATCCAATGGAAGATACTTACCTAAAGTTACATTATTCATTGACACACCTCTTGGCAATTTTATCTGCCAGCATCTTTACATCTAACACATCTGATGAAAAGTTAACACCTCTTTGTTGACAAAGATTTTTAAATGTAATAACAACTGGAGGATCTATAGCTGCTCTTTCCATATATTCTTTTTGTTTAAAGAATTCCTCTTTATTACACTGCATAATTATTTTTCCATTCTCCAAGACAACTACATCATCACAATATGATAAAACATGCTCCATATTGTGGGTAACAATTATAACTGTTACGTTCTTAGTTTTGTTAATCTTGACAAACAGCTCCATCATGCTTTTTGCTCCTTGAGGATCTAAGCCAGCTGTAGGCTCATCAAGTACTAGTATTGATGGATTCATAGCGATAATACCTGCAATAGCAACTCTTCTTTTTTGACCTCCAGATAACTCTAAAGGAGACTTCTCAAAATCATCCTCACTGATTCCGCAGGTTTTGAGTGCCTCTTTTGCCATTTTTTCTGCTTCTAGCTCACTAACAGAAAAGTTCTTTGGTCCAAAGGCAACATCTTTAACCAATGTTTCCTCAAAAAGCTGATATTCAGCAAATTGAAAAACTAATCCTACCTGACTTCTTAGATGCTTTACATCACTTAATTTTTCTTTAGCCTTAATGGTAACATCATTAACAATAATACTGCCACTAGAGGGAAGCAATAAGCCATTTAAATGCTGAACTAAAGTGCTTTTGCCGCTTCCAGTTGCACCTATAACTGCAGTTATTTTACCTTGTGCTATTGATAAATTTATATCCTGTAATGCCTGATATGCGAAAGGGGTATTCTCAGAATAAATATGATTTACTTTTTCAAAACGTATTGACATACTTCATCAGCCACCCTTTCCAAATCTAAGCTATCTGATATTTTGACATTTCTTTTAGCTAATTCATTTCTTAATTTGTAAGCAAAAGGTATATCCAATTGCATTTTAACCATAATCTTTTCGTTTTTAAAAACCTGTTTTGGGCTACCCATTAAGGCGATCTGACCTTCCTCAAGAACTATAACGTTATCGCTTTGAGCAACTTCCTCAATATCATGAGTAATGGAAATAACTGTTACTTCGTTTTCTTGATGGATTTTCTTTATCAATCTATTAATGTCTCTTTTTCCGGTAGGGTCTAACATACTTGTAGCTTCATCAAAAACGATGATATTTAAATTCATAGCTAATACTGAAGCAATTGCTACTCTTTGTTTTTGACCGCCCGACAATTTAGTTGGCTCACTTTCTAGAAATTTTGTCATATTTACTTCTTTAGCAAACTTTTCGATTATTTCATCCATCTCTTCTCTTTTGAAGCAATGGTTTTCCAAACCAAAAGCAATATCATCACGAACAGTTGAGCCAATGAATTGATTATCCGGATTTTGAAAAACTATTCCGATATTATTTCTTATCTTATCAAGGTTATCAAGATTGAGTTCTAAATCATTGATATATATCTCTCCAGATTTTTTCTCAAGTAAACCTAAAAGCAACTTGGCTAAAGTACTTTTGCCTGAGCCATTATGGCCTATAATTGTTGTATATGATCCTTTTTCAATAGAAAAAGAAACATTTTTTAATGTTGTTCTATCGCTTGTATAGTTGTAACATAAATCTTTTACTCTAACAGCATCCACTAATCAAACACCACCCTAACTTTATTATTTTAACATAATATTGCTATTTTATTCAAAGATGTGTATAATATTATTGCTATTGGGATATCGCCAAGCGGTAAGGCATCAGACTCTGACTCTGACATTACATAGGTTCGAATCCTATTATCCCAGCCATTTAACAATCTCAGCAGATTATATCTGCTGTTTTTTTGTCTTGCACTAAAAATGATAATTTATCACAAAAAAATGGGAGAAACTCCCATTTTTACTTAACCATTTTCAAGAAAGCCAGTAAAGCCACCAGTACTCCAACAGAAAGATAAACTCTAATAACTACACGAACAATAGCTACTAACCAGCCTAAAATTGGAATCCAGCTAACTAGTCCAAAGACAAATCCTACTAACCAGTTGGCTAATAAATATACCGCAATAACAACTAATAAATGAATAACATCTACCTTTGCTTCTGAAGTTCCTGGAAAATATTTTGTTAAGTATAAATCCTTCATTTTGTTCACTCCTTTTCAAATACAATCTCTTTATACCCTGTCAAGTCGTCATATTCTCTTGTAAATCTATATGAATCAATTGACTGTATAACTAATTCACAGGTTGTATTTACTTTACAATTATAACATAAATGTCCACCAATTGTATTGCCCTTACAGTCACTTAGTCCTATATGGATGTGACTACCATCTTTACTTATTGTTCCATTTATGCTGATGATTTCATAATCATCATCTTTAATGAAATAGTCCTTTCCTTTAGCTAATCTTATTTCAACATGGTTTAAACAGCCAACCCCACTTAAAATAACAGCTGCACTAAGTTTATTTTCATAGAATAGCTGTTCTATTTCCTTTTTTAAATCATCACCTTTAGTTAGCCTTTTTACATAAAACATCTTTATCTCCTTATCAAAATAAAGGTGTCTAATGACACCGATATTCACAAAATTTTATCAAGAAGGGGGAAACGAGTAATTCTCTCAAATTACAATTATATTAAACAATATAATTATGAAATTTATATGAAATATTTCATTTTTTTAAAAAATTTGTTATGTTATACTTAATAAAATATCTAGGAGGTTACATGGCTTATTTTGGAAAGTTCTACTTAGACAAAGAGAAAGATATTCTTATAGAACTATATATTAAAAATCGAATGATGTCCTTCATTCTTAGAACGCCTAATCATCATACTGGAAACCTAATAACAAATCTAGCCAAAGTATTACAAGTTCCAATTAGTTTTGATGAAAGTGGTTTGAAGATAATTCAAGGTGATATTCCCCGTTTTATCAAAGGAGATGGTCAAATAGTTTATGTTATGCGCTTAGCTGGAACAAAAATAGCGAATATTTATCCAAGCGGTAAAATCGAGATTAATGCTACTATTCCGGCTATTTCCAAAACGTTAATGTCGCAAACCAAGCAATACGACTACGATATTACTAAGACGCTGATAAAATCATATGTTTTATCAGACGTAAAGCTTAGAACTGATATTCATACCCACGCCAATGCTACACTAACCGCTGATGTATTAATAGCTTTAGGCATTAAACACCAGATTAGATATCCATTATATTATATTAAAAAACTACAACTAAAGCTCTCTGAAAAGCAGAAACAGTTTATAGAACAAAGACGGCAAATAACCATCAGCCAATTTGATAATTTAGACTTGAGCAGCAAATACGATAATCGTAAAGTCGACGATAACACATTTATCAATTTCGCTGACTTAATATTAAATAATATTGAGAATTCTTCCTATAATATAAGTCGCATTAGAATCTCTTTATCATTATTAAAGGATTCTCAAGCAGTTTTTACCAACTTAGAAAAACTCTATATTTATCGTTATGTGTTTACCAAAGGTGTAAAATGTGATTACCTGGTTGACTACAGCAATCTCAACAAAATAACTGACATTGACATCTATAGCTATCTTGTAAAAATGCTAAAGGATTTAAACAACCATAATTATCGAAATAATACCCTATATCAGGACACTATCCTCTGGATTGGCAGAAGTTATCAACTACAACATGTAAAATATGTGGAGATATCTGATACAACCCTTGTTAAAAATGATGCTTCACTTGCTAGAATGTTAGATCAGCTTCACTATATCTTACCACTAGTGGAAAAGGAAACTGGAGTGATTATCCGTTTTTTGGCTGCCTTAAGACGTATACCTTTAACTATTGTTAAAGATAGCATTAGCGAAAATAACTATCTTGGTGAAAATCTTGAGGTTTTAAAGATCAGCAGCCAGGATCCCTACGTCGTAGGATGTGACTTTGTCGGAGAGGAAATAAATGATATTAGCGAGTTAAAAGAAGTAATTAGTGAAATTGTTCAGACAATTGCCTATAAAGACAAGTATTTCACTTTTAGAATCCATGCAGGAGAAAACGATATGTTGAAAAACAATATGGCTAAAGCCTTAAGTATTGTTGATCAAGCTCGTAAAGAAAATCAGCCTTATCCAATAGTTAGAATTGGTCATGGAATATATGGAGCTGACTTTACCACCAAAAAAGGTAAACAGACTCTGCAGTTTATTAAAACCCATAATGTTATTCTCGAATTCCAATTAACAAGTAATGTTAGACTTAATAACATGACCTCTTTAAGAAAACATCCATTAAAAAAATACCTCAATTACGGTATTTATTGCGTACAAGGTTCTGATGGATGTGGTTTATATGGCACAGATAGTATCGATGAACAGCTTGCCTTACAAAATTTGCTTGGTTTGACAAGCAGCGATTTTAAAAAGATGAAAAAAGCTGAAGATGTTGTAATAGATAGAGCAAAACATTACTTTAAAATCAAATCGAAACAGTTTGCTGTTAATGAGAATATATATGATTACTATATCAAAGCTTTATCATCCATCGAAAAAAGCAGACTCAAAAATTATCAAATAAAGAAATTACCTTCATATCAGTTATTAAAGCCTTATATTAAAAATTTGCCATGGGATAAATTTCCAATTGTGTTAGCAGGAGGTAGTTTTTCTAACTCCAATTCAAAAAAACTAGGCGTACAGGAAAGAAAACTAATAGATTTGCTGCTTGAAAAGCTGAACCCGGATTTCTTCTACTTTATTATTGGTCACAAACTGGTTAGTTATGAAAAGTATTTAGTAGATAACAATAAAGGATTTGACATTTACAGTATAGTTCCTTCTTTAATCTCAAAGAGTAACTATAAATGCCTGATTAATGCCAATCTAAAAGGTATTAAAATTTCCACTGAATCACAGGAAATGGGCATCTATAAATCCTTCAATTATGAAATATTTGAAAGAAGAGACTCAATAGTTCTCGCCTTATCAGGCAACTTGGCAGTTGGAAATCTAGTACAGGAGGCAAGAAACGGAAAAGGAAAAGCCGATATTTATATTTCCAACAACTGTAAGACATTAAAAGAGAAAAGCGTTTCATTAAAGGGTTATGTCACAACAATTTACGACAGTCAGGATGTCGTAAACCAAATACTATCAAAACAATACAAGCTAGGAACCGAACTAAAATAGGCCAATGAATAATCATTGACCTATTTTCCTACTATTTTTTGATAACACTCTTCTCTACGGTCTCTAAATATGCCCCATTGAAGTCTTTGCTTTCTTATTTCATCAAAGTCAAACTGCTGATAAATAATCTGTTGTTTATCCCTGCTGGCCTTTTGAATTACTTCACCAGTAGCATCTGTAATAAAACTACTGCCATAGAATTCTAAAGAGCTATTTTGGTAGTTGTTTTCTTGACATCCAATAACTGTTTCTAAGCCAATTCGATTTGCTGCAACTACTGGTATGATATTTGTAGCACTATGACCTTGCATTACCCTTTGCCAATGGGCCTGACTATCGCATTGCAAAATAGGTTCACTGCCGATAGCGGTTGGGAATAAAATTATATCTGCACCAGATAAAGTTAGTATCCTTGCGGTTTCACAAAACCATTGATCCCAGCAAATTCCGATACCGATATTACCATATTTACTTTTGAAGACCTTAAATCCTGTATTGCCTGGGGTAAAGTAAAACTTTTCCTGATAAAAATGATCATCTGGTATGTGGGTTTTACGGTATACTCCCAGGATTTCTCCTGTTGCATCAATACAAGCAACAGAATTATATAATACATTTCCATCTCTTTCATAGAAGCTAATCGGTAGAACTACATCGTACTGTTTAGCCAGTTCAACACCCATTTTTACTGATGGATGCTCATTTAATTCCATAGCATAGTCATAATAGTCATATCTTTTTTCCTGACAAAAATAAACTCTATCAAATAGCTCTGGCAGTAAAACAATCTTTGCTTGCTGTTTTGCGGCCTCGATAACAAAATTTCGAGCTTTTTCAAGATTATTTTGTTGATTATCATCACAACTCATTTGAATTGCTGCTACTTTAACATTGCTCATATTTACCTCTTTATAAAATTACTATGGTGCTCTATGTACCATAGTAATAATTTTTTTAATTTCCTGCTTTGACATGAGTCCAAAGCTCACCTAAAGTTTTCTTTAGTGACTCATCATCATGATATTCTTCGTCTAATGGATAACCTGTACGAATCTTATAAGAACTAATATCCTTAAACTCTCCATTAGATAGTTCCTCTAAAGCTAGCTTGTTTCCTGAAGTATAACCTACATATAATGAGTTATCAATAGCCACTTCCTTTTCAAGGTTGAAATTAATCCAAGCATGAGCTAATTTAACATTTTTAGCATTCGATGGAATACACATAGCATCAGACCAGATATTTGTTCCTTGATAAGGCTCACAATATGCCATATCTTCATTCTCAGAAATAATATATGAAGCAGCACCACTATATACTACAGCTAATGCTTTTAAGCCATTTATCATATCATCATTTACTTCATCTGTAACATATCCTGGATTAACTTCTTTTCTTTGTTTCATAAGTAAATCATAGCACTGTTGAATCTCATTTGGATCATTTGTATTTAATGAGAAGCCTAAAGCCTTCATTGCTGGCATAAAGTTATCTCTATCAGCATCATACATGTATACCTGTCCTGCATACTTGCTGTCAAATAAGATATCCCAACCTTTTTCTTCTACTTCTTGAGGGTCAACTTTGGTTGTATCATAAACAATTCCTACTGTACCTTGGAAATATGGAATTGAATATGAATGGTCTGGATCATAGTTTGGAGAATCAAGGTTATCTGCTATATTATCGATATTGGTAATTAAGCTTATATCCAATTTTTGAATCATATTTTCTTTGATTAAACGTTCTACCATATAATCACTTGGCACAATAATGTCATAACTATCACCACCAAGTAAAGTAGTGTACATTTCCTCATTTGAATCAAAAGTCTTATAATGAACTGTTACATTATATCTTCTTTCAAATTCATCAATAGTATTCTCTCCAATATACTCACCCCAGTTATAAACATATAGTTCATCTGAGCCAAATTCAGCAATTGGATCAAAATCGCTCTTTTCGCCTTTGTTGCATCCAACTAGAGGCAACACAAGCATAACTACAAGTAAATAACAAATTATTTTTTTCATTTTTCGAAACCCTCTTCTTTCTTTCTGTTTTTTATCATCGGAACAACGTTCATTAGAACTAGAACAATTGTAACAATCAATACAATAATTGTTGATAAAGCATTTATAGTAGGATTAATTCGCTTTATCGAAGAATAAACATAAATCGCAACGGTATTTACCGCAGGGCCTGATGTAAAGAAACTGATAACAAAATCATCAAAACTCATTGTAAATGCGATTAATGCTCCTGCTACTATACTGCTTTTTAATTGTGGAATGATAACTTTAGTTAAAGCCTGAAATGGTGTAGCTCCTAAATCAAGAGCGGCTTCAGCTAAATTATCATCTAATTGTCTTAGTCTTGGCATTACTGTCAATATTACATAAGGTATACAGAATACTATATGCGCTAGTAATATCGTTCCAAAACCCTTCTCTATACTTAAGGAAGTAAATAACAACATAAATCCAATTGCGGTAACAATATCTGGATTCATCATTGGTAAATCATTAACCTGTAAAACTACTTCTCTTAATACCTTCTTTGACTTTGATAAGCCGATTGCGGTTAATGTCCCTATTATTGTTGAAATTATAGTTGCTAATACCGCAATGATAATAGTGTAATAGATTGCCTCTCTAATGGTTCTTGTTTCAAACATTTTTTTATACCATTGTAGCGAGAAACCAGTAAATCTAGTTAAGCTCTTTGATTCATTAAAGCTAAACAACATTACATAGAAGATTGGAAGATAGAAGAATAACATAATTAACCAGACATAGCTTTTTGAGAAAAAACTTTTTACTTTGTTCATTATTCTTCGCCTCCAACTTTTTTATCTGCTTTCTTTGTAAAATACATGGATATGATAATAACCATTGCCATTATTAAGCTTATAGCACTACCATAGTTCCAGTCTCCAACTGAAATAAAGTAATTTTCAATTAGATTTCCAATTAAGACATATTCTCCTCCTCCCAATAGTTTTGGAATAAAGAAGCTACTTACTGCAGGTAAAAATACTAATGTTATACCGGAAATAATGCCAGGAATTGATAGTGGTAACACTACTCTTAAAAATGTTTGAACGTTATTAGCCCCTAAATCATTAGCAGCAACAATCAGGTTTTTATCAAGCTTACTCAATGAAGCATGGATTTGCAATATCATAAATGGTAAAAAGTTGTAAACCATTCCAATCATTACTTTAATTTGAGAACTCATATCAGTGAATGATAGAATTCCTTTCCAGGCATATGTTCTAATAAGCATGTTGATCCACATTGGCAAAGTGATTAACAAAATGAAGAATGCCTGCTTTTTTTCATCCATCTTAGCAATAAAATAGGCTGCTGGATAACCAAGCAATAAACAAACCACAGTTGTCATAAAGGCAATCTTTAATGAACGCCATAATACTGCGGGGAAAATAGAATCACTGAAAAATTTCGCAAAGTTTTCTAAAGTGAAATTTAACATTAATACACTATTTCCCTGTTTTGTAAAAGCATATAGTAATATCAAGATCATTGGTGCCACTACAAAGGCTAATAACCAGCCGATGTAAGGCCAACACATTTTTGAAAAACTCTTCATTGACTAATACCCCATCTTGCTCATAACATGAATATCCTCAGGATCAAATGTGATATCCACTTTCTTTCCTTCAGTCACATTTTTAGTTGTATGTACCTTAAATTGATGTCCTTGGACTGCATAAGTGATCTTGTAGTCACCTAATTCGATATTCTCTTCATCGAAATCATAAATAACATCATAGATTTCAATTGGAACTGAAGTTTGTAAATCCCAGGCTTCTGCTTTAGCCCAGATGCATAAGTCTGTATCCAAAGCTACTGATTCGCTTAATTCCTCTGGTGTAATAAAGAAGTCAAATGCCGCTACACCAACACCTTGCTTCTCATCTTCTGTATATTTTGGCTCAATAACATATGCTTTAATTGTTATGCTTGTGCCTTTGGAAGTAGAGAATGTCACTTCATATGTTCCTGGTTTTTGTTGAATATCATATTCTACTGTATGTAAAGATAGTAGTTCATCATCTTCATCCCAAGCCTGAGCGTTTGCACGAGCAATTACTTCAACATCTGATAATTTTTCAACGTCTTCTAAATCCATAAAGAAGTCATTTGCTGAAATCTTTTCCCCCTGTTGCTCGTTAGAGAAATCATGGTTTCCAATTACATGCATTGTTACTGTTTTTGAAGCACCTGAAACAGTTTGCACCATAACTTCATTATGAACACCCTTAAATAGCACTGATTTAACTTCACCAGGTATCATACCTCTGCCTCTTGCTACAATTTCCAGATCCTCTGGTCTAATCATAACGTCAACTGGCTCATTTCTTCTAAACCCGAAATCAACACATTTATAGTCTTTATCATCAAAAGAAACCAAATAATCATCCTTCATAACTCCATCAAAAATATTACTTTCGCCAATAAATTTTGCTACATACTCATTTGCTGGTTCATTATATATCTCAGTTGGAGTACCAATTTGCATTATGTTGCCTTCTTTCATTACAACAATCTTATCAGACATAGTCAATGCCTCTTCCTGGTCATGAGTAACAAAGATGAATGTAATACCAACCTCTTGCTGAATTCTCTTTAGCTCGTACTGCATTTCTTTTCTTAAAGCTTTGTCTAATGCGCTTAATGGTTCATCTAATAATAATACATATGGTTCGTTTACTAATGCTCTAGCAATCGCAACACGTTGCTGCTGTCCACCTGAAAGTTGATTAATATTTCTTTCCCCATAACCTTCCAAGCCAATTAAGGAAAGCATACGATTTACCTTTTGTTCGATGACGTCGTTGCTTTGTTTTTTTATTTTTAATCCAAAAGCGATATTGTCATAAACATTTAAGTGTGGAAATAAAGCGTATTTCTGAAACACTGTGTTTATCTCTCTTTTATAGGCAGGTACCTGTTGAATATCTTTGCCATCAAAGATTACCTCACCACTATCGGCATCTAAAAATCCACCTAAAATTCTCAACAAAGTAGTCTTTCCACAACCTGATGGACCTAATAATGTAACAAATTCATTTTCATAGATATCCAGATTGATTCCCTTCAGAATAACCTGATTATCAAATGATTTTACGATGTTACGGAATTCAATTAGTTTCTTCATTTCCTTTTCCCCCTAGAATATTGGTGGAGTAGATATCCACAATACTTTAGCAACACTGTTGCCTTTATTTACAATTTGATGTGCTGCATCACCTTTTATATAGAATGTCTCCCCTTTTTTTACGACATTGCTACTCTTATTTTCTATGTTTACTACACTTATTTTTCCTGCTATTACATAACCAAATTCCTGGCCTTTGTGAGGTAGTATCTCCTGACTTTTCCCATTAATCTGCAAGGTAATCATGATTGGGTCCATCTCATTTTTTTGAGAGTTAGGAACCAAGTAAGTTATTGACATATCTTCTTTTTCATCAACGAAATAGTCCTGTTCAGTAAAGACAATTTTGTCATTGATTTCCTCCTTGAAGAAATCAGCTAAGGATATACCTAATACCTCCACTATATCTTCTAATGTTGAAATAGATGGCGAGGTTAGATCTCTTTCTAGTTGTGATAAGAAACCTTTTGTTAGTTCAGTTCTTGAAGCCAAATCTTCCAAAGTAAGTCCATTTTTTACTCTTAACTGTTTAACTCTTTTTCCTATATCCATTCATCTCACCTCTTATAGTTAAGTTTTACTAAACATTTTGTTAAATAACAAACACATATATTATATATTAATTTCACACCATTTCAATATATAAGTTAAATATTTTTTAATTATTTTTTTACTTTTAGTAAACTTTTATATCTTTTAATCTAATAATGATGCTCCTTCTATACTCAGAAAAAAAGACTGAAATGCATCAGTCTTTTTGCCAATAATTATTCTAAGTTTATTACTTTTAAGCCAAAGCCTCCATTATTATAGTACCTATACAATAAACTACTTTCTTCTATCTTATCTGATGATATATAGCATTGATTATTATAATGTAGTTTTACTTGTTCTTCTTTATTATTAAAACTTATAACAAAAGAAATATCTTTCATATTTTCATCAAATTGCTCTTTACTTCCCACAAAGAATGGTTCTTTAATATAATCATTATATGAAGCAATAACAAATTCAAAACAATAAGCTAATTGATCGCTCTTTTTCTCAAATACATTATTCTTTAAATACTTTATTGTACAAGCTTCTTGATGATATATCAAAACACTTGGTAATTCACTTCCCGAATTAAATGAAACATCATAGAAATAATCATAGTTTGCCGGTTTTACTTCAAAATAATCTATTTTTATTTTTTCATCGATTGTTGGAGTAAAATAGCCCTTGTAGTAATAGAAAGTATATTCATCATCTGCTGAATTTACTATGTAACTTTCATCTAACTTAAAATCGAAATTACCTGATTTAATAATATCCTTGTCAATATCTATAAATAACTGCTTGCTTTCTGTAATATTGTCATCGATATTATTATTATTCTCTTTTGTACAACCTGTTATACAAATTGATAATATAATTATTAGCAAACATACTACTCTTTTTCTCATTTTTCATTTCCTCCTTTTATCCTTTATTAACCATTTTATATACATCTTTATATATTATATGAGCATTCCATTGCTCAATTGCCTTTTGTGTTATCCAACTGTTATCATCAAAATCTGATTCTTTTTCTTCTTTTTCTAAATTCATTATATACTATCTCATATTAATATCAATATTATTCATTTATATATATATATATATATATTTGTGAAAAAACCGTATTTTTTATTATTGCTAATTATTATAAATGCTAATCTAAATATATACAAAAAGGGGAACTGACAAAATTCTTGACTAAATAATCCAACAGGTATGTTATGTTTTCCTACGAATAAAGAAAATAAAGCTGTTGATCTTTATTATAATATGAAAAGTGCGTAAGTTTTTCCACTTGATGTGGTTATTTAACTTACACACTTTATATTAAACTCTCGTAGTATACTTATTTTAATATCCAAGAAATTGTCCTCAGTTTACTATTTGGTGAGTTATTCTTACAATTGTCTTTCTAGTACATTGATTATTCTTTTTACTTTATCGATAGCAGCCATAATATTCTTTTTTGATGTCTCAATTCTTTGCTGAACAAGTATATCAACCATCATATTATCAAATAACCAATCTGCTGTATTTAAGAAATCATCTACATCTATACTATATTCATCTTGATCATAAATATCATCTAATTCGTCGTTGAATTTTATAAGGGCTCTTTTTGCTTTCTGAATGGACTGGTTTGCTTGCTTCATTTTTTCTCTCTTTAAGATAGAAGCAAAAAAGCCACCACCCAAAATATCAACAATACCCAAACCAGATGCTTGATTTAGTTTTTTTAATGCATCATTTAAGCAATCAATAGCTTGATAACCTGCGTCAATGATTTCTAATTTTTCTTCTCTTAATGTTTTCATATTTTTCACCTCATTATAAAAGGGTTGTATTAATACAACCCCTTATATGAAACTACTTTGTAAATTCAATGTATGCCATTGGAGCACCATCGCCTTTTCTAACAGTAGTCTTTACTACACGAGTATAACCACCATTAACATCAGCGAATTTAGGTCCAATTTCATCGAATAGCTTTTGTAAAGCTGTCTTACCAGTGCTCTTATCAGCTACAACGTTTTTAACAAAACTAGCTGCTTGACGACGAGCATGTAAGTCATTTTTCTTTGCTAAAGTAACTAGTTCATCAACAATTGTTCTTAATTCTTTAGCCTTCATTTCAGTTGTATTAATCTTACCGTAAACAATCATGTCAGTTGCTAGGTTACGGAATAAAGCTTTACGATGGTCAGCCTTGCGTCCTAATTTACGATTTTGCATTTCAGGTTTTCCTCCTTAATTATTTCTATGCATCAGTTTGAGAGAAACTCTTACCGATTGCTTGAAGTTTTTCTTTTATTTCTTTGAAAGACTTCTTTCCAAGATTTCTGATTCTTAGCATTTCATCTTCTGTACGTTGAGTTAATTCATCTACATTTTCAATTCCAGCACGTTTCAAACAGTTGTAAGAACGAACTGTTAAGTCTAACTCTTCAATAGGCATGTTAGTTCCCTTTACTGTATCATCTGCAGTATCATCCTTGATCAGACTTCCAAGTTCTCCCATGTCTTTGATATTAGTCAGTATTTGTAAATGTTCAATTAAAATCTTACTTGCTAATGCTACAGCTTCTTGAGGAAGAATTGATCCGTTTGTCCATACTTCTAATGTTAAACTATCATATTTAGCATTCTGTTTTACACGAGTAGGATTTACTTCAAAAGAAGCTTTCTTAACAGGAGTGAAAATTGAGTCAGTATAAATTGTACCAAGACCTTGAGAAGAACCTTGATAAATTGCTTTATTTTCTTCTGAGCTCAAATAACCTCTGCCTTTTCTAGCTCTTAATTCCATTTCAAGTTTTCCACCTTCAGCAATGTGGCAAATAACTAAATCTGGATTAAGTACTTCGACACCTGTAGGACAAATAATATCACCAGCAGTAACTGTTGTTTCACCTACAGCGTTGATTCTTAAAGTGTATGATTCATCATCATCGATTGCTAGAATTAAATTCTTGATGTTTAAGATAATTGCTGTAACATCTTCAACAATTCCTGGAATAGCTGTAAATTCGTGGTACACACCGTCTACTTTGATTGAGTAAACAGCTCCACCTGGCATAGATGCCAATAATACTCTTCTAATCGCATTACCGATTGTTGTACCAAATCCTCTTTCTAATGGAGATAATACAAACTTTCCGTAATGTTCATCTTCAACATATTGTTCAATTGTAAAATCGGGTCTTTCAAATTGTTGCATCAACTATTCCTCCTATTTTTTAGCCGCGTGGACGTTTAGGTGGGCGACAACCATTGTGTGGAATAGGAGTTACATCATTGATTGAACTAATTTCAAGTCCTGCTACTTGTAATGATCTTACAGCAGCTTCTCTTCCTGGACCTGGACCTTTAACGTTAACATCTACAGTCTTCATTCCATGATCAACTGCAGCCTTTGCAGCAGCTTCAGCAGCCTGTTGAGCAGCAAATGGTGTAGATTTACGAGATCCTTTATATCCTAATGCTCCAGCAGATGACCATGCTACAGCATTTCCACCTTCATCACAAATTGTAACGATTGTGTTATTGAAAGTAGAATGAATATGAGCAACACCACGGGCAATATTCTTTCTAACTTTACGTTTTCTTACAGTTGTTTTCTTATTTCCTGCCATATAATATTACCTCCGTTTACTATTTCTTCTTATTAGCTACTGTACGACGTGGTCCTTTACGTGTACGAGCATTTGTCTTTGTTCTTTGTCCATGAACTGGAAGTCCTTTACGATGTCTTACGCCTCTGTAACATCCAATTTCCATTAGACGCTTAATATTTAAGCTTGTTTCTCTTCTTAAGTCGCCTTCAACTTTGATTTTGTCGACTTCAGAACGTAATGCATTTTCCTGAGCATCAGTTAAATCCTTTACTCTGATTGTAGGATCTACACCAGTTGTTTCGCAAATCTGCTTTGCTGTTGTAGCACCGATACCATAAATATAAGTTAAAGCAATTCCAACACACTTATCGCGTGGAATATCAATACCAGCTATACGAGCCATATTTCCTTTTCCTCCAATTAACCTTGTCTTTGTTTGTGTTTAGGATTTTCACAAATAACCATGACGCGTCCTTTACGCTTGATAACACGGCATTTGTCACAAATTGGTTTTACTGATGGTCTAACTTTCATAGTTTTTCCTCCTAGACTATTTGTGTCTGAACGTTATACGCCCACGTGTTAAATCATATGGTGAAATTTCAATAGTGACACGATCACCCGGTAAAATGCGAATGTAATTCATACGGATTTTACCAGAAACGTGGGCCAATACCTCATGTCCATTTGGTAATTTCACTTTAAACTGAGCATTTGGAAGAGTATCTTCCACTATACCCTCAAATTCGATAACATCTTGCTTATCTGCCATTACTTAGTTTCTTCCTCCGCTACATTTTTCAAGATACTTTCGATTTGTTTATAAACATCATCGATTGTCTGGCCTGCATCAACATCATAAACAATACCCTTTTGACGATAATAATCTATTACTGGTTTTGTCTCTTCACGGTACGACTCTAGTCTTACCATAAGTTTTTCATAAGTATCATCATTTCTTTGATACAATTTTCCACAACATTTTGGACAAATTTCAGCATTTTCAATTGGATTCAATTTAATGTTGTAGATTGTGCCACATTGTTGACAAATTCTTCTAAAGACGATTCTATCAACTAATAAGTGCTCATCAATCTGCAAGTTGATAACCGCATTAATATTGAAATCTTCAATTGCTTCTGCCTGTGCTAAAGATCTAGGAAATCCATCCAATAAGTAACCATTTTGACAATCATCCTTTTTTAAACGATTGCCAACCATCTGGATAGTTACCTCATCTGGAACTAGTAAGCCTTGAGTTATATAACTCTTAGCTTGAAGTCCCAAATGAGTTTGATGTTTTATTTCTTCTCTAAACATATCTCCGGAAGATATATGAGCAACCTTGAAGTTAGAAGCAATCAATTCTGACATTGTTCCTTTACCTGCTCCAGCAGGGCCCATAATCAACATCTTTAACATGATTACCTCTTTCCAAATCCGCGATATTCACGCTGTTGATTTAGTTTATCTTCTAAATCCTTAACTGTTTCAAGAGCTACACCAACAACGATAATGATTGATGTTCCACCCATTGAAATAGTGCTTGGAATTTTAGTGAACATACTTAATAAATATGGTAAAGCAGCAATGAAGCATAAGAATATTGCGCCAAAGAAGGTGATTCTATTTAACACTTTTGAAACATAATCCTTTGTTTCAACACCTGGTCTAACGCCAGGAATATAAGAACCATTCTTTTTCAAGTTTTCACTTATCTTTTCTGGATCTACTTGTAAATTAGTATAGAAGTAAGTGAAGGCGAATATTAATACCACATAAATAATCAATCCACCAGGTTTTGTAAAATCTGAGATGAAATCAAATATCTCAACGAGTTTAGTTGTAAACTCTGTTGATTTAAAGAATGATGCTCCACTGATTAATGACATAATAGTTCTAGGTGCTACTAAGACAGTGGAAGCAAAGATAACTGGTAATACAGAAGCACTATTTATCTTTAATGGTAAGTAGCTTGTGTCTTTACCGCCTCTTCTTGTTGAGTTAGAAGTATATTGAATAGGAATCTTACGAGAAGCTGTTGATGTGAAAATAACTAATATGATAATAGCTATATACAAAACAACTAGTAATGAAAATTCAATAATACCTGTAAATAATTCAGAGCCGCCTGCTGCAGATGATACTAATTGAGCAAAAGAACTTGAGAACTGATAAGGAAGATTAGCTACGATACCAGCAAAGATAATCATAGAAATACCGTTTCCGATACCATAAGATGCTATTCTATCACCAATCCATACAAGTAAGAATGTTCCGGCAGTTAATATAGTAGCAATATATAAATATGTTGTTGTACTGTTATCTACCAAAATACCGTAAGCCTTATCAAATGTCATTGTTAAGGTATATGCTTGAACAAATCCCAAAACTACTGCAGTATAACGAGTAATTTGGTCAAGCTTTTGACGACCTTTTTGTCCATCCTTTTGCATTTCTGCTAAAGGTGGGATGATATCCATAGCTAGCAATTCAATAACGATACTAGCAGTAATATATGGACCAACACCCATTGAGAATACTGAGAATGTCTGCCAACTGCCGGCACCCATTATATTCATCATGGTAATTAATGCATTTGATGACAAGCCAGATATCAATTTAGATGTATCAATTCCAGGAATTGTGATTGCAGCACCAATTCTGAATACTAATAACATTGCTAAAGTAAACAAAATTCTCTGGCGAGTTTCCTTATTTCTGAATAAGGAGATAACGGTCTTAAACATATTAGATTACCTCTGCTTTTCCGCCGACTTTTTCTATCATTGCAACAGCAGATTTTGTGAACTTGTTAGCCTTAACGACTAATTTCTTTTCAAGTTCGCCATCACCTAAAACCTTAACTCCGCATTTTAAATCTTTAACGATACCTGTATTCTTTAATAATTCTACTGTAACTTCAGTACCATCAGCAAATCTATTTAATTGATCTAGATTTACGATAGCGTATTCTTTACGAGTGAAATTTGTAAATCCACGTTTTGGTAAACGTCTTGCTAATGGTGTTTGTCCACCTTCAAATCCTAATTTACCCATTCCACCGCTTCTAGCCTTTTGACCTTTATTACCTTTTCCAGAAGTCTTACCATTTCCACTTCCATGACCTCTTCCAAGTCTGAAGCCATCTTTTCTTGATCCTTCAGTATATTTTAATTCATGTAATTTCATTGAAGACTACCTCCTAGTAACGAATTTCAGTTGGCTTTTTGCCTCTAATCTTAGCAACATCTTCGATAGTTACCATTGATTCTAATCCACTAACTGTAGCTCTAACTAAGTTGATAGGAGTTCTTGAGCCTAAACATTTTGAGATAACGTTTGTTACACCAGCTAATTCCAAGACAGCTCTTACTGGACCACCGGCGATAACACCAGTACCAGTAGCAGCTGGACGTAATACAACTTTAGCAGCTCCATAAACACCAACTGTTTCATGAGGTAAAGTATTATCAACTAATGATACTCTCTTAACATTCTTTGTTGCCATTTCTGTAGCTTTCTTAATTGCATCTGGTACTTCCTTTGCCTTACCAGTTCCAAATCCGATACGGCCTTTCTTGTCACCAACTACAACTAAAGCTGCAAATCTCATTCTTCTACCACCCTTAACTACCTTAGTGATACGATTGATTTTAACAACTCTTTCTTCGAATTCCTTTTCAGGACGATCATTTCTCTTAAACTTTCTATCCTTATCGAAACGACGAGTTTTCTTTTCTGCTTTTTCAAGTGTTTCAACTGGTTGAGAAGCAACTTCAGTAACTTCTTCAACTTTATTTTCCATTTCTGACATTGTTTCTCCTCCTATTAGAATTGTAATCCAGCTTCTCTAGCTGCGTCTGCTAATGCTTGAACTCTTCCATGATATACATAACCACCACGGTCAAATACTACAGTAGTAATATTCTTTTCTAAAGCTCTTTTAGCGATTTCTGCTCCTACAAGCTTGGCTGCTTCAATGTTTCCGCCATGTTCAAGCTTCATTTCAACAGAATTTGCACTAACTAATGTTGTTCCTGTTGTATCATCAATGATTTGGGCATGAATATGAGCATTTGAACGGAAAACATTCAAACGTGGAGTTTCAGCTGTTCCTGATACTTTTGTACGAACACGGAGATGTCTACGGATTCTTTCTTCATTTTTATTTGTATTGTTAATCATAAATCAAATCTCCTTTCCTACTTGCCTGAAGCAGCAGTCTTACCTTCCTTACGACGGATGTGTTCACCCTTGTAAGCAATACCTTTTCCTTTATATGGTTCAGGTTTTCTAACTGCACGAATATTTGCTGCTAATTCGCCAACTCTTTGTTTATCAATACCCTTAACAATAATTTCCTGGTTCTTTGGAACTTCGATTGTTAATCCTTCTTCAGCAGTAATAGTTACTGGATGAGAATAACCGATATTTAAAGTTAATGTGTTATTAGCAACTGATGCTCTATAACCAACGCCTTCAATTACAAGATTCTTTTGGAATCCTTCTGAAACACCAACAACCATATTGTGCAATAATGCTCTTGTTGTTCCATGTAGCTGTTTAGTTACTTTATCATCATTAGGACGTTTGCAGGTAATAGTTGTACCTTCAACGCAAATTTCGATTAAATTACTGAATTGACGAGTTAAAGTGCCCTTTGGACCTTTAACAGTCACCTCATTGCCAGCACCTACAGTAATTTCAACTCCTGCTGGAATGGTAATCGTCTTATTTCCGATACGTGACATATTGTCTTTTTCCTCTCTTTATTTTTTACCAAACGTAAGCAACAACTTCGCCGCCAACGCCTTTTAATTTAGCATCTTTATCAGTTAATAAACCTTTTGATGTAGAAATAATAGCAATTCCTAAACCATTTAGAACTCTTGGAAGTTCATCAGCCTTAGCATATACGCGTAAGCCTGGTTTAGAGATTCTCTTTAAGCCAGAGATTGCTTTTTTACCATTAGCAACATATTTCAAAGTGATAACAATTTCTTTCTTTGTTTCACCTTCTACTGTAAAATCAGTAATAAAACCTTCTGACTTTAAAATTTTAGCTATTTCAAGTTTTTCTTTGCTGCAAGGAATGGTTACACTATCATGTTTAGCTGAAACAGCATTTCTAATACGTGTAAGCATATCAGCAATTGGATCTGTAAATGACATAGTGTTTTCCTCCTTTTACCAACTAGCTTTCTTTACGCCAGGAATTTCACCTTTGTAAGCTAATTCTCTGAAGCAAATACGGCATAACTTATATTTTCTTAAAACTGAATGAGGTCTTCCACAACGTTCGCATCTTGTATATGCTCTTGTAGAATACTTTGGAGTAGCATGTGCTTTAATTTTCATTGACTTCTTTGCCATAATTCCTCATCCTCCTACTTTGTAAAAGGCATACCCAATGCTTCAAGTAAAGCATATGCCTCTTGATTTGTTTTAGCAGTTGTAACAACAACGATATCCATACCCCTAGTAATAGTTACTTTGTCATAATTGATTTCAGGGAAGATTGTTTGTTCTTTAACACCTAAAGTGTAGTTACCTCTGCCATCGAAAGCAGTCTTACTTACACCTCTGAAATCACGTACACGTGGTAATGCGATTGTTACTAATTTATCGAAGAAATCATACATTCTTTCGCCTCTTAATGTTACCTTACAACCAATGCTCATTCCTTCTCTTAATTTGAAGTTAGCAACTGATTTTTTTGCTTTTGTAACAACTGGCTTTTGGCCTGCGATTGCTGTCATTTCGCTAACTGCTTCTTCCAAAGCCTTTGGATTAGCAATGGCATCACCTACACCCATATTAATAACAATCTTTACTAATTTTGGACATTCCATGACAGAAGAGTAATTGAACTTTTCCATCAATTTTTTAACGATTTCATCATTGTATTTTTGATTTAAACGGTTCATCTTTCTCCTCCTTATTTCTTAGTAATCTTGATTTCTTTTTGAGACTTTGTCTTTTTGTTGTATCTGATTTTCTTGCCATCTTCAAAACGATAGCCAACTCTACCAGCAACCTTTTCCTTTGTATCGTAAACCATTACATTAGAAATGTCGATTGGAGCTTCTTTAGAAACGATACCACCATCTGGATTAGCTGCACTTGGCTTCATATGTTTCTTTAAAATATGAACACCTTCAACAACTACCTTATGTTCTGCAGGATAAACAGCTAATACATCACCGATTACGCCTTTTTCATGACCAGCGATTACTTGAACTTTATCACCTTTTTTAATTTTCATATGTTGCCTCCTATAAAACTTCAGCAGCAAGGGAAGCAATCTTTGTATATTCAGCATCTCTAACTTCTCTAGCTACAGGGCCGAAGATACGTGTCCCTACTGGTGACTTATCATCTTTAATAATTACAGCAGCATTGTCATCAAATTTGATGTATGTTCCGTTTTCTCTTCTTACAGGGTAAGTAGTTCTAACGATAACTGCCTTTACAACATCGCTCTTCTTAACTGATCCGTTTGGAGTTGCGCTTTTTACAGCACAAACTACAACATCACCTACAGTTGAAGTTTTACGATTTGAACCGCCTAAACAACGGATTACTAACAATTCTTTAGCGCCTGTGTTATCGGCAACCTTTAAACGAGTTTCATTACGAATCATTTACCTTAACCTCCTATAACACTTGTGCTTTTTCTACAACTTCTAATAAACGGAAACGCTTTGTAGCAGATAATGGTCTTGTTTCCATAATTGTTACTACATCACCTTCATTAGCAACGTTGTTTTCATCATGAGCAACAAATTTTGTTGAATTCTTTACACGTTTACCATACATTGCATGTCTTTTTGCGTTAGCAACTTCAACAACAATTGTCTTGTCCATTTTATTGCTGACAACTACACCACGGTAAACCTTACGAGTTGATCTTTCTTCCATTTTCTAGATCCTCCTTAAGCATTGTTTTGACGTTCTGTCAAAACTGTTTTAATGCGCGCAATAGTCTTTCTGATTTCTCTAATGCGAGCTGGATTTTCCAAGTTGCCAGTAGCTTGTTGGAAACGTAAGTCAAATAGTTCTTTCTTTAATTCATCAACTTGTTTTAACAAGTTTTCACTTGATTGTTGACGGATTTCTTCCATTTTCTTCATAAACTATTTTTCCTCCTGTCCTTTTACAACGAAGCGAGTCTTAACTGGTAATTTGTGTGAAGCCAAACGTAAAGCTTCTCTTGCAACTGCTTCATCAACTTCTCCAACTTCAAACAGAACTCTTCCTGCTTGAACTGGTGCAACCCATCCTTCTGGAGCACCCTTACCAGAACCCATACGTACTTCCAATGGTTTCTTAGTCTTTGCCATATGTGGGAAAATTTTAATCCAAACTTTTCCACCACGTTTCATATAACGAGTCATAGCAACACGGGCAGCTTCAATCTGGTTATTTGTAATATATGCACCTTCTTCAGCAACTAAGCCAAATTCGCCAAAAGTTACTTCTCTTCCAGCTTTTGAACGGCCTTCGTAACTGATTCTATGAGGTCTTCTGTATTTTGTTCTCTTTGGTGTTAACATTATTCAGCAACCTCCTTTTTTTCTGTAGCTACTGTTGTTTCAACATTAGCCTTTTCATTTCTCTTTGAGCGATCATTGCGGTTATTTCTACGTCTGTCATTTCTTGGACTAGCAAACTTAGGAGCTTCTGGTTCCTTAACCATTTCACCCTTTAATACTTCACCACGACAAATCCAAACTTTAACACCAAGGATACCATAAGTAGTCATAGCATTTTCCTTAGCGAAATCAATGTCTGCTCTGATTGTATGTAATGGTACAACGCCTTCTGAATATCCTTCAGCTCTAGCGATATCTGCACCACCAAGTCTTCCTGAAACAGAAGTCTTAATTCCTTTTGCTCCAGCTCTCATAGTTTTTTGAATTGCTTTTTTCTGAGCAGTTCTAAATGAAGCTCTTCCTTCTAGCTGGTCAGCAATTGATCTAGCAACTAACTTAGCATCTAAATCAGGGTTAGCAATTTCAACTGCCTTGATATTTACTTTTTTGCCAGAAGTGATTTTTTCAAGTTTCTTCTTAAGTTTTTCAACTCTATCGCCATCTGTACCGATAATTACACCTGGACGAGCTGTCTTAATATAAACCTGAACACTGTTCTTGCTTCTTTCAATTTCAACTCTGCTTACAGCAGCATCCTTTAATTCGTTGAATAGGCATTGGCGGATCTTAACGTCTTCTTGTAGTAAATCGCCGTATTCTTTTTCAGCATACCATCTTGATTCCCAATCACGAATAACGCCTACACGCATTCCAACAGGTGATACTTTCTGACCCATAATACTTCCTCCTCCTATTCTCTTTCATCAACCACTACAGTTATGTGGCTGCTTCTCTTTAAGATTTGTGATGCAGAACCTTTAGCTCTTGGCATCCAACGCTTTAAGACTCTTGCTTCATCAGCGTAAATAGTCTTAACATATAATTTTTCTTCATTCATTTGATGATTATTTGTAGCATTTGCAACTGCAGATTTAATCAATTTACTTACAACTGGTGCAGTATTTCTTGGTGTAAACTTTAAGATTGCTAATGCTTCTTTAACATCCTTGCCTCTGACTAAGTCTAATACAAGTCTGACTTTTCTAGGAGTCAAACGGACGTTTTTAGCGACTGCCTTTACTTCCATGATTTATTCCTCCCAATTAAGCCTTTCTGTCATCATCAGTATGACCACCGAATTTTCTTGTTGGAACAAATTCACCCAACTTGTGGCCAACCATATCTTCTGTAACATAAACTGGAATAAATTCTTTTCCATTATGAACAGCAAATGTATGTTCTAAGAATGATGGATAGATAGTTGAACGACGTGACCAAGTCTTAATAACTTCTTTTTTGCCGCTCTTATTCATAGCATCAACTTTTTTTAATAAGCTTTCATCAACGAATGCGCCTTTTTTCAAACTACGACTCATTTTTCCTATCTCCTTTCATCTACTTGCCGTTACGGCTACGAACAATATATTTATTGCTCTTATTCTTATGCTTACGAGTTCTAACACCCATAGCTTTCTTACCCCAAGGTGTCATTGGTGACTTACGTCCAATAGGAGTTCTTCCTTCACCACCACCATGTGGGTGATCTACTGGGTTCATAACTGAACCTCTAACTGTAGGTCTAACGCCCATCCAGCGAGTTCTTCCAGCTTTACCAACATTTACCAAGCTGTGATCGCCATTGCCTACAACACCGATTGTAGCACGGCAAACACCTAAGATTTTTCTAACTTCGCCTGAAGACAATCTAACTAAAACATACTTTCCTTCTGAGCCAAGAATCTGAGCACTGCAGCCAGCGCTTCTAGCTAATTGTCCACCCTTACCAGGCTTTAATTCTACATTGTGAATGAATGTTCCATCAGGCATATTACACATCATACAGCTGTTACCAACCTTAATATCTGTCTTTTCACCTGAAACAACCTGCATTCCAACCTTTAAACCATCTGGTGCAATGATATAACGTTTTTCGCCATCTACATAATGTAACAATGCGATGAATGCACTTCTATTTGGATCGTATTCGATTGTAGCTACCTTAGCAACCACTTCATCTTTATTACGTTTAAAATCAATTAAACGATATACTCTCTTATGTCCCCCACCTTGATGTCTTGTTGTGATGCGTCCATTGTTGTTACGACCACCTTTTGACTTGATAGGAGCTAATAATGAACGTTCTGGCTTTGATACAGTAATATCAGCACTGTAATCAATAGTAGTCATTCCTCTACGACCAGGTGTCGTAGGTTTGTACTTTTTAATTGCCACTGTTTTTTCCTCCTTACGCAATTATCCGGAAATAGCGTTATCTTCCGATATTTTTACTAATTACTCTTTGTTGTACAAGTCAATGTTGTAACCTTGAGCCAATTTAACAATTGCTTTACGGTATCCATGAACTGTACCAGTGTAACGTCCTAATCTCTTTTGCTTATCTGGTGTATTTAAAATGTTAACCTTTTCAACCTTTACATTGAAAATTTCTTCAACAGCTAACTTAACAGCTGTCTTGTTAGCACCCTTTGCAACTTCGAACGTAACTTTGTTGTCCTTGTTTTGATCTGCGATTGACTTTTCAGTCACTACTGGGCGAATAATAATATCTCTAGCTGCCATTATTGTAATGCCTCCTCAATCTTTTTAACTGCTGCTTCAGTCACTACAACTGTATAAGCATCAGCCAATTCCAAGCAATTGATTCCATCAGCAAATTGGAAACTTGCGTTTGGAATATTACGCATACTCAATTCTGCATTTTCCCAATTTTCGTCCATATCAAATACGAATAATACTTTGCGGCTTAAGCCCAAGTCATTCATAACCTGAACAAAATTCTTGGTTTTAACATTTTCGAATTCAATCTTGTCAACAACTTTTAAACTATTGTTTGCTACGATTGTTGATAAATATGAGCGAAGAGCAAGTCTTGCAACCTTACG
Organism: Erysipelotrichaceae bacterium; assembly: GCA_016302195.1. Lineage (GTDB taxonomy): Bacteria > Bacillota_I > Bacilli_A > Erysipelotrichales > Erysipelotrichaceae > UBA1783. The sequence continues at coordinate 28,636 of JAEDOA010000006.1, forward strand.
GTTTACTCTGTATGCATAACTTCTTGGAGTAGGCCCAAATACAACTCCGCCACCTCTAAATTGTGGAGCAGTTTTTTGAGCATGTCTAGCTCCGCCAGTTCCCTTTTGACGAACTGACTTCTTACCAGTTCCATGAACTTCGCTTCTACCCTTAGTATCAGCAGTTCCTTGACGTAATGAAGCTCTCTGCATAACAACAGCATCAAACATTGCCTGCTGGTTTGGAGCGATACCAAATACAGCTTCATTTAATTCGATGTCATGTAATTCTGTACCTTTTTGGTCAGTTACTTTAATAGTTGTCATCTGTTAAGCCTCCTTAATTTCATAATTAATCAATTCAACAGGTTCAACATGTTTAACAGGTTTTACTGTTGTCTTAACAAATACCAATCCTTTTCTTGGACCAGGTACGTTACCCTTGATTAATAAGCAGTTATTTTCCATATCAACCTTTACAATTTCCAAATTCTGATTTGTAGTTGTATAAGTTCCTTCGTGACCAGCCATAATCTTGTTCTTATTGATGTAACCATTGTTACGTCCAATAGTTGCCATTGATCCAGCTGTTCTATGTACAGGACCTGTACCGTGAGTAGCAGGTAACATATGCTGATTATTACGATAAATAGCTCCCATGTAGCCTTTACCACGTGATGTGCCTTGAACATCAACCTTGTCGCCTGCTGCAAACAAGTCAGCAGTTACTGTTGCGCCTACTTCTAAGTCTGCCATTTCATCGCTTTTGAATTCATGATAGAATCTCTTAGCTGTTGTGTTAGCCTTAGCAGCATGTCCTTTGTTTGCTTTTGTAGCTTTGCTTTCTTTTAAATCTTCCATTCCAAGTTGTAGTGCTACATAACCGTCGTTTTCAACTGTTTTCTTTTGTGTAACAACATTTGGTGTTACTTCAACGACTGTAACTGGAATGAGCGTCCCATCATTGGTGAATACTTGGGTCATCCCAAGTTTACGTCCCATTAAACCTTTCATGATGTCTCCTCCTATTTAGTTTTTATAGTTTGATCTCAATGTCAACACCGCTTGGCAACTCTAAACCAGTTAATGCTGTGATTGTTTCACTGGTTGGGCCAACAATTTCGATCAATCTCTTATGGGTTCTAATCTCGAACTGCTCTCTTGAATCTTTATATTTATGAGTAGCTCTGATTACTGTTACTACCTGTTTTTCAGTTGGTAGTGGTACTGGTCCTACAACCTTTTTAGCACCATGCTTCATTGCAGTATCAACAATCTTTGCTGTTGCACTGTCTAATGAACGGTGTTCATAGGCCTTCAAACGAATTCTTACTGAATTTTTTGCCATGGATATTTCCTCCTTTTGCATGTCTATTTCCATGATAGACCCGTTCAATGCGAATTACCCGACTCCACACCATGACAACGCTTATCAGTGTGCCGGCAACCTCGCACATCTATACGGTCGCACCTATAAGTATACTATAAAGCCCCTAGTATAAGCAAGCATTTATTATTCTTTTTTTTATTGATTTAATCCTTTTTTTATATCAATTTTAAAATAATGGTTGCATTTTCTTTTTTATCATGATAGCATATTTATGCGTGATGTCCACGTAGCTCAGCTGGATAGAGCATCCGCCTTCTAAGCGGACGGTCGAGGGTTCGAATCCCCCCGTGGACGCCACTTTTTTTATGCATTTTTTGAAGTTATTCATACGAAAAACGATTATTTAATGGACAAAAAGTTAATTAATCGTTTTTTTGTTGAACACATCTTATAATATTCCCTATATTTAACAAATACCTTATAGTGACAAATTTTATCAACACAAAAAAGGCATGATTTAAATCACACCTTTTGTCAAACAATATGAATAAACAAGCCACATAGATTGACTGCTTCGCAAAGCTAATCCAGTTCAAATTGTCCAGTATATAAACTATAGTATTTTCCTTTTTGTTCAATCAAATCATCATGATCTCCTCTTTCGATAATCTGACCATTTTCAAGTACCATAATCGCATTGGAATTTCTGACTGTTGATAATCTATGAGCAATAACAAATACCGTTCTTCCTGCCATTAAATTATCCATTCCTTCTTCAATCAGTTTTTCTGTACGAGTATCAATCGAACTTGTTGCCTCATCTAAAATCAAAACAGGAGCATCAGCAATCGCTGCTCTAGCTATAGATAATAACTGTCTTTGACCTTGTGACAAATTTGAACCATCACCTTTCAGCACAGTATCATAACCCTGTGGCAATCTATTGATAAACTCATCAGCATTAGCTAGCTTACATGCCTCAACAATCTCCTGATCAGTGGCATCAAGTTTTCCATATCTAACGTTGTCTTTTACTGTTCCGGTAAATAAATGAGTGTCCTGCAATACCATTGCTAAAGATTGACGCAGCGAGGCCTTCTTGATGTCTTTAATATTAATTCCATCATAAAGGATTGTTCCCTCATTTATTTCATAAAAGCGAGTTAACAGATTGGTGATGGTAGTTTTTCCTGCACCTGTAGCTCCGACAAAGGCAATCTTTTGACCAGGTTTGGCATAGAAGCTAACATCCTTTAATACCTGCTTTTTTCCATCATAAGAAAAATCAACATCCTTAAAGACAACATCACCTCTTAGTCTTACTAAACGAGTTGAGCCATCTTCATTAGGGACTTTCCAGGCCCATAGACCTGTTCTTTCTTCACTTTCAATTAATTGATTGTTTATATCAAAAGTAGCATATACTAATGTGACATTTCCTTCATCAGTTTCTTCTGGCTGATCTAAAATAGAAAATATTCTTTCAGCGCCTGCAATTGCTGAAGTGATTGAGTTAAACTGCTGCATTATTCTGCTTAATGGATTAGCAAAGTTTTTAGTGTGCTGTAAAAACTCAATTAAGTCAGCTACTGTAATAGTACCGGCAATTACTAGATAAGCTCCAAACATCGAACAACACGCAAAGTTGATATGGGATAAATTGTTGGAAATTGGTCCCATAACACTAGCATAAAAGTTTGCCTTTGTAGAATTCTTTCTCGCCTGTTGATTAATCTGGTCAAATTCTCTTTTTACTGCATCCTGGTGGTTAAAGACCTTAACTACCTTTTGGCCAGCCATCATTTCTTCCATATAACCATTTAATTTGGCAATAGTGCTTTGTTGCCCCTGGTAATTTCTAATACTTCTTGAACCAATAAACTTAGTAATAAATGTCATAACAATTATTAGCACAACAATAACTAAGGTTAACAATGGAGAAATAGATAACATCATCACAAAAGTTGCAATTAATGTAACAAAGGCTGATACCAGTGAAACCAGCGAATTGCCCAAGGCATCTCTAATTGCTCCTACATCATTGGTATAATATGACATCAATTCACCATGGGTCTTACTGTCAAAGAAAGATAATGGCAATCTTTGCATCTTTGAAAACATTTGGTTTCTTATCTTATTTAAGGTTTTGTTTACTATTGTAGTCATAATTCTATCAGATACAAACTGCAATAAAGCTGTTAGAAAGTATACAACACCAAGCAATGCTAAAACCTTAACAAATGATTTATAGGCAGAATCAAAATCCTGCAACATCTGAGAAATTGATTCAAATAATGGATTAACTAAGTGAGCTGCGTATACTGAAAGCAAGCTTGAAATTCCAATAACAACAAACACAATTATTAAAGCAAATAACCAATCTTTAATGAAGGCAAGTAATCTTTTTAGTGTTTTAAAAGGGTTAAGAGGTTTTCTCACCTGTTGTGGGCCATGTTTTGCCATATTACTCAACTCCTTTCATTTGTGTTTGATATATATCGCGATATATTTCGTTGTTCTTCAATAGGTTTTCAGGACTGTCAAAATCAACAACCCTTCCTTCATCCATGACGATAACTTTATCAGCATCCATAACCGAGGCGATTCTTTGAGCGATAATAAAAGTTGTTGTGCCTTTTAGATTTTCTTTAAGGGCTGTCCTAATAACACTATCAGTGTGAGTATCTACGGCACTGGTTGAATCATCAAGAATAATAATCTTTGGCTTTTTCAACAATGCTCTAGCAATACATAAACGCTGTTTCTGACCACCTGAAACATTTACGCCTCCTTGACCTAAGTCACTCTTGTAGCCATCAGGAAAACTTTCAATAAACTCATCAGCGCAGGCTGCCTTACAGGCCTGTTTTATTTCATCCATTGTGGCATTCTCGTTACCCCAACGTAAATTCTCTTCAATTGTTCCGGAAAATAGCACATTCTGCTGCAATACCATTGCAACCTGATCTCTTAATACCTTTAAATTGTATTCCTTAACGTCACGATTGCTGACCTTTACTACTCCTGTACTGGCATCATACAGTCTGGCTATCAAATTCACTAAACTGGTTTTACCACAACCAGTTGCACCAATCACTCCAATTGTCTGGCCTGCATCAACATGTAAGTTTATGTTGCTTAAGCTGTCTTTTGAAGCATTTCTATATCTAAAACTAACATTAACAAAGTCGACAGATCCTTGTTCAACGCTTCCTTTGTAAGGGCCGTCTTTAATTAATGATTCTGTATTTAATACCTCTTTTAAACGATCTACTGAACCCTTTAACCTGATAATATTTAAGAAAATCATAGACATCATTAAAAGACCCATTAATATCTGGGAAATATAGCTGATAAAAGCTGTTAATTGCCCCAGTTCCATTGTCCCGCTTACAATATCCATTCCACCTAAGTAATAAACCGCAATAACGCAACCGAAAATGATAAGCTGCATTACAGGTCCAAGCAGACACATCAGTCCTTCTATGTCAATAGAAGAGGTCATTAGCTGATGATTTACATCAGAAAACTTCTTTTCTTCATAATTCTGTCTAACAAAAGACTTAACAACTCTAACATTTGTTAGATACTCTTGAGCCATATCATTTAAGCCGTCATACTTTGTTAACATATACCTAAATTTAGGCATTCCGATTTTTCCAAAAATAACAATTGATACCAATATAATCGGAATAGCAACAATAAATACCACAAACAAGTCCTTGTTAATCTGATAAGCAACAATTGCCGCAGCCACCATCATAAATGGAGCTCTAATAAACATTGTAGTCATCATTCTTAAACCTTGTTGAATATAATCAACATCAGTGGTTAATCTAGTCAACAGTGATGACTGCTGAAATGAATCAACATTTTCAAAAGAAAAATCCTCAATTTGATTGAAAACTTTCTTTCTTAATTCTGAACCAAAACCGATTGCTCCGGTAGAACTGAGAAAACAGCCAATTATACCAGCAAGCAATGAGCATAAAGCCATAATAATCATTTTAGTTCCTAACTGTCCAACAGCATCTATCGATCCTGAAGGAATAGCTATATCAATAATATCAGCCATAACTTTAGGTATGTTTACCTCCAATATGACTTCAATCATTAATGCAACAGGAGCTAAAATGATAAAAGGAAGATATTTTTTTGTACATGCAATAATCTTTTTCATTCTTTTCCTCTAATCTTTCTTGTGTTTTTTTATTAACATTTCCAAATTTCTTCTAGAATAGTTCTCCTCTTCCAGATTTGCCAGCATTCTATCCAAGGTGCTCTCAAAAGTCTTAATATCGCTTTCCGAAATGCCTTTATAGGTTAAGGCTTCAACCTCATCACAACAATTTCTAAACATTTGATAAGCACTTTCACCCTTCTCTGTTAAATGAAGGCAATATTCTCTACTGTCATTCAAACTGATTTCTCTAACAACTAGTTCTTTAGCAGTCAGCTTTCCTATACCTTTGCTAATGGCGGCTCTAGAAAACGACATAACACTTGCTATATCATTCTGATTGCAACCAGGATTTAGATGTATATATTCCAGCATAGGCAATTGTCCAAAAAACATCTCGCCTTTCTTTCTTAAATTAATAGTTGCGCGCCATTTTCTTAAGTTAATGATTCTTGACATTTTATATGAAGTAGTTTTTAGCACTATAATCACCCCTTTTTTATTGTTAACCAATTAACCATTTTAATACATTATAATATAATGTCAACATTCTTTAGAATTATTAACAAATCAAAATAGTGTATAATATTCTCATGAAAGAACATCTTATAACTCAAATAGAAAAATACACCCCTTTTAATCGCCAGGAAGAGCTAGATAAGAAGACTATTCTTTATTTTTTAAGAAATTTTAATGACATTTTCTATCGAGAAAATCTTATCGCTCATATGACCGCTTCCTGCTGGTTAGTCAATCAAAACTGTGATAAAGTGGTAATGGCATACCATAATTTATATGATAGTTACAGCTGGCTTGGGGGCCATTGTGATGGAGATGAAAACCCTCTTAATGTTGCTATTAAGGAAGCAAAAGAAGAAAGTGGCTTAACCAACATCAAAGCCCTTAGCAATGATATTTTCTCATTGGAAGTATTAGCTGTTGACCACCACATTAAAAACAATAGCTTCGTTCCTGCTCACTTGCATCTAAATCTAACCTACCTTTTACAAGCCATTGATAGTCATCCTCTAAAAATTAAGGAGGACGAAAACCGTGAGATAGGCTGGTTTTCGCTAGATGAAGCCATAAATATTAGTAAAGAGGAAGCTTTTAAAATCCACATATACCCTAAGCTCAATCAAAAGCTGGATTTATTTCTTAAAGAAAGGAGAAAATAGATGGAGATTTTATTAATTTCGGCCTTATTACCTGGCATTCTTTTTGTTATTTATTTGTATCGCTTAGATCATATTGAAAAGGAACCGGTATCTCTAATAATAAAGCTGCTTTTCGCAGGGGTAGCTAGCGCAGTACTGGCCTACTTTTTAGAAGTTGTCTTAGAAGATATCATTTTGATGCTTTTCGATTTTTCTTATTCATTATATTTTATTGTCGATGCCTTTGTGGTAGTAGGGTTATCTGAAGAATTTGCCAAATTCCTTTTTTTGAAAAAGAACAGTTGGTCTGACCATAATTTCAACTGCGCTTTCGATGGAGTTTTATATTCAGCTCTAGCAGCATTAGGATTTGCGATGAGTGAAAATATTCTTTACGTTTTCTCTTATGGTTTACCTACAGCCCTTACTAGGGCATTTACCTCAATTCCAGCCCATTTAGCCTTTGGCATAATAATGGGAATCTTTTACAGCAATGCAAAAATGGCTCAATATAAGGGTGACGAGAAGAAGTGCCGCATAAATCTGGTTTACTCAATCTTTTTCCCCACTATACTTCATGGCTTCTATGACTACTGTTTATTTGATGGATCAGACTTATTAATGGTATTATGGGGACTAACTATAATAATCATCTACATAGTCGTATTTAAACTGGTTAGAGAGTATGCTAAAAACGACACTGAGTTTTACTAAAAAA
>JAEDOA010000048.1 GCA_016302195.1 Erysipelotrichaceae bacterium
TGAAAGCAGATAACATCATAATACCAACTGCAACTAAAGCACAACTTGTTGCTGCTGAAGGAATTGCGCTGATTAGTGGAGCAGCAAATGCGCTTAATCCAAACATGACACAAACTACAACACTAGTTAAACCAGTTCTTCCGCCTGCACCAATTCCAGCTGCACTTTCAACAAAAGTAGTAGTATTACTTGTTCCTACTACAGCACCAATACTAGTTGCGATACTATCAGCAAATAATGCTTTATCCATCTTAGATTTAAATCCATTAGACATTTCCATTGCTCTTTCATCTTCAGCAGAGAAGATTCCTGATTTTCTACCAGTACCGATAAATGTACCTAATGTATCAAAAGTATCAGATAATGAGAATGATAAGATTGTAATGAATACAAGAGGTAATTTTGCTGGATCATTAAACAATGAAACAATTCCTTCACTAGTAAAGATTACGCCAAAAGTAGAAGGCAATGCTTGACATGCTTCAACAAAGCTGATTGAATCACCCATTGATGTTACGCCAAAAGGAATACCAGCTAAAGTAGCTGCAACAATACCAATTAGAATTGCCCCTTTAACTTTTAATATAACAAGCAATAAAGTTACAAACAAGCCAATTAGAAAGACTATAAGTTGAGGTTGATTAAAAGTAGCTAATGCTGGAACACCACTTGAGAAATTGATAAAGCCTACATTCAACAAACCTAAATATGCAACAAATACTCCTATACCACCACCGATTGCATTCTGTAAACTCTGAGGAATTGATTTAACGATATGCTTTCTAATCTTAGTTACAGTAATAACGATATTGATAACACCACAAATAAATACCATTGATAGCGCTTGTTGCCAACTAAAGCCTAAAGTAAAGCATACTGTGTATACAAAGAAAGCATTTAGACCCATTCCTGGAGCTTGAGCATATGGAACATTAGCAACTAAACCCATTACTAAGGTACCGATGATACTTGAAATAATGGTTGCCAAGAATACAGCTCCCCATTCCATTCCAGATTGAGATAAGATAGCTGGATTAACCGCGATAATATAACTCATCGCAAAAAATGTTGTTAAACCAGCAACGATTTCGGTTGAAACAGTTGTTTTGTTCTCTTTCAACTTAAAGATTTTTTCGAACATTATAAATATCCTCTTTCTAGTAATTCTATCGTTTTGTCGATAGAAATACAAAAAGAGTACTTCTATCGTAGTCCTTCAATTTACGGTCAAAGGGTAGAGACTTATGCCCCATATCGGCAAAATTATACGAATGAATTACCCGGCTAGTATATCATAATAATCTTTCATTTTTTTATGAAAACGCTTTGATTTAACAAAAATTTTTATTGATATATAATATAAATGGTGATTATATGAACAAGAAGGTCAATGTATGCCTATTAAATGATTCCTTTCCTCCATTAATTGATGGGGTAGCAAACGCTGTTGTTAATTATGGAGAGATAATACAAGAAAAATATGGGAATGCCATCGTAGCTACTCCAGACTATCCAAATGTTGATGATAGTCAATTTTCATTTTCTGTTAAGCGCTATACTAGTATCGATACTACAAAACTGGTTGGATATCGAGCAGGAATTCCTTTCGATTTTAGTTTTATCAATCAATTTAGTAAAGATAACGTCGATATTATTCATTCACATTGCCCTGTTGCATCGACTTTTTTAGCACGCATCATCCGGGATAAAATTGAAGTTCCACTTATTTTCACTTATCATACCAAATTTGACATTGATATTAAAAATGCGATAGATAGTAAGCTAATCCAGGAAGCAGCAATAAGGCTTTTAGTTGAAAATATCGAAGCCTGTGATGAAGTATGGACCGTATCAAAAGGAGCAGCAGAAAATCTTAAATCATTAGGTTATAAAGGAGAATGCCTTTTGATGGAAAATGGTGTAGACTTCAGCAAAGGTAAATCAAGCCAGCAAGAAATTGAAGAAGTCAAAAAACAGTATAACCTTCCTAATGATAAGATTATTTATCTTTTCGTTGGAAGGCTGATGTGGTATAAAGGTATCAAAATAATAATTGATGCCCTAAAGATTAAAAAACAACATAATCAACCATTTGTCATGTTATTTGTTGGAAAAGGTATAGACCAAGACGAAATAATGGATTATGTAAGAGAATGCCAATTATCAGATGAATGTATTTTTACTGGTGCTATTTCTGATCGCGATAAGCTAAAAGCGATTTTTTCAGCAAGTGATTTGTTTTTATTCCCTTCAACTTTTGACACTAATGGTATTGTTGTAAGGGAAGCTGCCGCTGCTTCACTAGCAACAGTATTAGTAAAAAACAGTTGTGCAGCAGAAGGAACTATCGATAGAGAAAATGTCATTCAAATTGAAGAAAATGCAGATAGTCTAGCCAATATTTTACTCAACTATAACAAAGATTATTTCCATAAAATTGGAGAAAATGCTGCTAACCAGCTATATATCAGTTGGCAACAATCTGTTGAAAATGCTGTTGAAAGATACAAATACGTATTAGAAAAGTTTAATTACCAAAAAAAACCTTTATTTAAAATGGATATGCAGGATGGCATGTTTGCTTTGTGGGCTCAATTATCTAATGGAATCGAAAAGGCAAAGCAGAATAGACTTAGAATAGAAGAAGAATTTAAAGAAATCAAAAGGATTTTTAGAGGTAAATAAATGAATATTTTTAAAATCATTTACTGCCGTCTATATCAAAGCATATTACGTTTTTTAAAACTATTTATCAAATATAAGCAGCCCACTGTCTTTTATCACATAGAAGATATCAAAATGATATTGGCAAATAACAATCTAAAAAAGCCACTAATAATATGTGGTAAAAATCTCTTAAAAAGCGGGCAAATAAATAGTATTACAAATGTTACAGACTGTTATATTTTTTCCAACGTGAAACCTAATCCTGATAGTGATATAGTATATCAGGCGTTTTATGCATATAAAAGCAATCGATGTGACTGTGTAATATCAATTGGTGGAGGTTCATCAATAGATTGTGGAAAAGCAACTATTGCCTTATTAGCTAATAAGAATAAAGATTTATATCAGCTTAAAGGGCTATTAAAAGTTGTTAGAAAAACTGTCCCTTTTATCGCAATAAGCACAACTGCTGGTTCAGGAAGTGAGGCTACTATTGCCTCTGTTATTGTTGACAGTAAAACAAAGGAGAAATATGTTATTAGCGACTATCGTCTTATCCCATCATATGTAATTTTAGACTACAAGCTGACTTTCTCACTTTCTTCTTATCAAACCGTATATTGCGGTATTGATGCCTTAACTCACTCATTAGAAGCCTATCTAGGAAAAGCTATAAATAATCATTATAAACAAATCGCAAAACAAGCAATCAAAGATATATTAACTTATCTACCAATTGCGTTTAATAACCCCAAAGATCATCAGGCAAGAGAAAAACTACTGCTGGCTAGCTTTAATTCAGGAGTAGTATTCACTAATTGTTATGTCGGTTACGTTCATGCTATATCACATAGTCTTTCAGGAAAATATGATATTCCACATGGCAAAACTAATGCGATTATCTTACCAATTGTATTAAGATCTTATGGAAGCAGCATAAACAAAAAAATTAAAGAACTATTAGTATATCTCAATTTTGTTGACGATAGTTTTCCAATTGAAAAAGCGGCTGACTATTTTATTGAATATTTAAATAAACTAAACAACAGCTATGGTATTGAAAACAAAATCTATCAGCTAAAAGAAGATGATATTGATTATCTAGCACAACAGGCAGATAAAGAAGCTAATCCTTTATATCCTGTTATCAAATTGCAGGACAAAAATCAATTAAAGAAAATCTATTATCAACTTCTAGCATAAAAAAAAGAATATTTCATCTATCAATGCTGATATGATTATTTACTGGAGGTAAGAAAAATAGAAAGTAACCATGTCAATATCAATATAGAAAATATTCATTCGAATTAGAAAGGTAACTAACTCACCTATATTATAAGTAAATCTATCACCAATGACAATATACATTTGAAAAAACTATCAATATCATGATAGTTTTTTCATATTTGTTCATTTTTTATAATTCAATAAGCTGGTAATCACGCGAGCCGACTTTCATCTTTTCGGCTGCATCTAGTGTATGCAAACCATTTCTTGTCTCAATTCTTTCTACGAAATGATTTCTTCCTTTATCTGAACTACTATAAATTAAGTCTACACAAGCCTGGTCAATTGCCAATGGATCATCGGATACCAAAACACCGATATCCTTCATGCAAGGATCTTCAGCTTTCGCACAACAATCACAATCTACTGACAGATTTGCCATAACATTAATAAATACCATCTTTCCATCAAAATGATTCACTATGGTGCTAGCAGCATCTGCCATCGCTTCTAAGAATTTATCCTGTGGTGTATTTAATCCCCAAAACTCATCTACATTTAAGCTTTGTCCTGCCGAATGAATATAAGCCTTTCCGGCAGCAGAAGCACAACCAATAGATAACTGTTTGATTGCTCCACCAAATCCTCCCATAGGGTGACCTTTAAAATGCGATAGAACAACCATAGAATCATAGTTCATTAAATTTCTGCCAACATAATTTTCATCTAACTGTAAACCGTTTTTAACTTTTAATACTTCATCAGGTCCATATTGATCCATTAGGTCTACTTTGAAAAATTCACTCCATCCATGATTTTTTAACAGCTTAATATGCTTTGCTGCAGTGTTTCTTTCCCCAGCATAAGCTGTGTTGCATTCTACAACTGTCCCATTAACATAATCAATAACCGGTTTAAAGAATTCGGGATGCAAATAATTCTGGTTGCCTGCTTCCCCTGAATGAACCTTTACAGCAACATTTCCGCTTATTTTGTCTTCAAAAATCTTATACATATCAAGTATCTTTGATGAACTAATTTCTTTACTAAAATACACTTTACTCATTATTTAACCTCCATTAATCCAAGTAATTGAATAAGATTATCAATTCTATAATCAGCTAAAGATTGATCAATATTCATTCTATCATCTGTTAGTGCTATAACTTTCAATTTTGCTCTTTTTGCAGCCAATATACCTGTTCTGGAATCTTCTATAACAACTAAATCCGAATTATCCAAACCAAGTGTTTTCATCGCCTGAAGATAGCAGTCTGGAGCAGGTTTGCTTTTAAAATTGAAATCATGATCAACTACCACATCAAATATATTGTGCCATCCTAGCTGATTAAATACTGTTTTAATCTTGTTTCTATCACTAGCTGTTACTAAACCCACTATATATTTTTCTTTTAATTTTCGCAATACATAAGAAGCATTTTCTTTCTCTAAAGTTCGATAATCAATATCTTTGTAGGCTATCATTTGGTAAGTATCAATAATAGAAGGAATATTATCTAGATACGATAACTCTTCCACAATGAAGTCAGAAAATTTTCTTCCACTAAGCTGTGCAATAAAGTCATCATTTATCTCAACATTAAGTTTTTTCAATAAATCAATTTTTATTTTTAAGGTGTAATACTCTGTATCTAATAGAACACCATCCAAGTCAAAAAGAATTGCTTTTATCATATTATCTCAACTCATAACTAATTTTTGCTTTATTTCCATTTAAGTCGAAATGAGCAATACTTCCCGCAATAATAGCCCAGCTTGGTGGCAAGTGTCCAAAATCACAACCGTATACAACCGGAATATTATCATTTAAAAAGCTATCCTTTAATACATCAATCGTCTGATAATCAAAAATAGGATCGCTATTTACGGCTCTACCATAGATTATTCCTTTGCAGTTTTTAAACCAGCCGCAGTTTTTCATTTGAAATATGGCTCGTCTTTGACCAAATACATTTAAATCACATGCTTCCATAAACCATATAAAACCGTCGTCCTTGTATTTTTCCAAAAACTGCTCAACCTTATCAAAGCAAGTTCCACAAAACTGCTGTAAAATATCCAAACAGCCACCAATTATTCTCCCCTGGAAATGCTCATCTTGATTCCTTATAGATTTGTAAATTACATCCTCTGTTTTGTTATATCCGCAAAGAGAATTGCCTTCCAATTTTGATAAATCTTCAATTTCATACTTGTCATAGCTTTCAAATGATAATCGTTTGCCAGTTATTAAGTCATAGCTTTGCTGCAATGAAATATCCCAGTTGTTCATTCCAAAACTTGAAAAATTGCTTCCATAGATGGCAGCAACATCCGCTATTACAGGTAGGGTAAAGGTAAGGTTGGTGTTGTCAGAATATCCCATAAACATTTTTGGCTTCGCATATTTTAGCGTTTCAAAATCAATATATGGCAGTATTTCCATCATCAATTCACCACCTGCCACTGAAAAAACAAAATCACTTCCAGTATCCAGATAGTGCTTCATAAATTCACTAGCTCTAATATCAGCTGGGGCGCTTTTCCCTTTGGTAATGCCGTATAAATAATCGCTCTCATTAAGTTTATATCCCAGATTTAGAAACTTCTTTTTAGCATTTTCGTATCTATCCTGATATGGATAACCACTAACACCAAAAGAAGGAGCAACAATAGAAATCGTTGCCTGTTTATTTAAAAATGAACCGTAACGCATATCTAGTTTAGCTCCTTTACCACATTAATTATTCTTTCTTTTGTGCTTTCTTCACCAATAATCTGCATGATAGACCACAAATCTGGTGTGTTTCTGTGGCCAGTTGTCGCAATTCTTACTATCTCACTGACATCGGCGATACTTCCTTTATATCCAGTTGGATCTAATTTATATGCCTTCATATCAGTTTGGAAGCCATTTTGTTGAGCAATATCCTTTAACTTTTCAAACCAAGTATTGTTATCATCATTGTAATCATAACTACTCAAGAAATCGGTTAGTATCTTTTTTACTAATTCATTATCGTATTGGAAACTGTCAACCATTTTATGGTGATAATACAAATCAATAGAATCAAGAATTTGCGAAGCATAAGCATAATCCTTTCTTCTCTTTTTCATATTTAATCCCATTCCAACAGATAATATAGCATCAAGTTTGCTTTCATTAGAAAAATACATTTGGTAATCATCACTGCGGTAATTTCTAACATATTCCTTTAAGAAATCCTTCATTTGATCTAGAGTGAACTTTGATAAATATGTCTTAGAAATATTATTTAATTTATCCAAATCAAATAACGCTCCGGATTGACCCATTTTATCCAATGAGAACTTAAACTCCTCTAAATTTGTATCTGGATTTTTCAAATACCATTGTTCAAAATTCCAGTTTAATAAAGTCATTAGATACAATTTGACAGCATATGGATGATAACCAAGCTGACGATAATAATCCAATGATAATTCAGGATCTTTTCTCTTTGATAATTTTCTTTTTGTTCCTGTTTCATCTATTTTCATTAATACAGTTGTATGAGCGTATTTTAATCTCTTAAATCCTAATAGGTCAAACAACTCCAAATGAACAGGAAGCGTACCTAACCATTCTTCTCCTCTTAGAACAATAGATGTATGCATTAAGGTATCATCAATAGCATGAGCGAAATGATAAGTAGGGATTCCATCCGCCTTTAACAATACAATATCCTGATCATTCTCATGAACTGTAATATCGCCCTTTATTTCATCATGGAAAATATGCTGCTTACTGCTGTCCCCATTTGATCGCATTCTAATAACATAACTGTCTTTATTTTCTAAACGAGTCTTAATTTCCTGTAAAGTCAAATTACGGCATTTCGCCCATTTACCGTAATATCCTGTTGCCTGATTAAGGGAAGTCTGTTGTTCTCTTAGTTTACCCAACTCTTCTTCACTACAGAAGCATGGATAAGCCTTTCCTTCGCTAACTAGTTTTTTAGCAAATGCCTGATATATTTCTGCTCTTTGTCTTTGGTAGTATGGCCCATACTTGCCATTTTCCAAATGCGCTCCTTCATCAAAATGAATCTGAAAATAATCAAAGCAGGAAATAACAGTTTCTACAGCTCCTTCAACTTTTCTTTTTAAGTCCGTATCCTCAATACGTAGATAAAAAACTCCATTGCTTTGATGAGCTATTCTTTCATCTGCTAATGCTCCATATAAATTTCCCAAATGAATAAAACCTGTAGGAGAAGGCGCCATTCTTAATACCTCTGCCCCTTTAGGTAGATTCCTTTCAGGATACATATCCAAATACTCTTTCCAAGATTTAGTTACATTAGGAAATAACAAATCTGCCAATTGCTGATAATCCACTTTTTAATCCTCCAGTTTACATAAATTGACTTGGATGCTTAACATAGAAGTCTTCTTTTTGAGCCAATTGCTTTAATTGATGGTTTTCTTTATCTTCAGCAAAGTAATAAATATCCTCGAAGATATTATCCCAATTAAAGAACTTATCCTTATCCATTTGCAGGTATTCCACAGTTTTCTCGCTGCCTGTTGGCATAATAGGATGTGTTAAAACTGTAGCTACTCTTAACATATGGAAACAATCTATTAACGTTTGTTTTCTTAATTGTTCATCATTATTCTTGCTGGCTAAATCTGTATTTCTTGCCCAATACTTATTTGCCTGACGAATATATGTATCCAACACATTTTGAATCTGATGTAATTCAAAACGATACATCATTTGTTCATAATCCAATATAGCCTTATCGCTAATCTCTTTTATTTCCTTACTTACTGTTCCATAAGGTAAAACATTATCAAAATATTGTTGTGCGCTATAGAAGCAGCTACGTGCTAATCTATTTAAGACATTAGTATACAAATTACCCTGAGCCAATACTGGATCAGCCTCTTTTTCGTTAGCATTTGGGTTTAAAGGTTTTGGCATAAAGCTGACTGATTTATTAGCAAGTGCTAAAGCTAAAAAATGCGCTCTTAGCTGTTCAGCCGTATAATACTTCAGCAAATCTTCAGCCATTGGAGGCTTAATCTCAGAAGAACTACTTGCCTTCTTATCTAAAAATAAGATATGGTGATTAGCAACCAAAGTAGGTAATTGTAGTTGTCCTTTTTCTGGATGAACTGATAATTTTTCACCATCCTGTTGAGCCATAAACATTGGCATTTGCGCAACTCCATAGAAATAAATATTGTCCTGGCCTATAAACTGGTATACTCCTGCTTCAGGATCACACCAAAAATCCTTATATCTATCCATTGACTCGCCTTTTCTTTTAAAGTATGCCTTTGTAAAAGAAATTGGAGCCCATAAACTCTCAGGCCATACCCAAACCGTTAATCCAGTTTCGCCCTCCAGTGAAGGAGCATTGACACCCCAGGAGATATTTCCTGTTAATCTTAGAGGCACTAATGTCTTTCCTGTACGATATCTAATTGAATTTTTTGTTAAAATCTCACAGGCAGCTTCTCTTTCCTTTAATGTTTTAAATTCAATGGTAAAGCTGTCTTTAACATTTTCTAAAGAGGAACAACTATGTGGAGGTAGCTGTGAAGCAATTTCCTTATATGTTTCAATACCTTCCTTTCGAACATAGATGATTGGTTTTGCTAGTGATTCCTTCATTGTCTCCCAAACAATTCTTCTAACGTTTGGTTTTTTCGCTATATCGTCTACATATTCCTCTAACAAATCATTACAGTCTGTCAGTTTAAAATACCAGTTAACTACATCTCTCATTTCTGGTTTAACATTTGTTAATGTGCTTTTAGGATCAATTAAGTCCTCTGGCATATATTGATGTCCTAAGTCGCATTCATCAGCATAACCTTTTTCTGATTGACATCCTTTAATAGGACATTTTCCTATTACCTGTCTACCATTTAAAAAACAATTTGCGATTGGATCATAGAACTGTTTGGTTACCATTTTTTCCAGCCAACCATGCTTATATAAATTCGTTATAAACTCATTTGTCATCTCTTGATGAACATCTTTTGTATCTTCTAAACCACTTGCCCCAAAGATATCTAATGATATTTCATATTCATCCAATGTTTCTTTCTGCTTTTGGTGGTTTTCCATTACATATTCCTGGATTGTCCCAGTAAATCCAGCTTCACACTTTTTTCTATATCCTTCAGCTATTGGTGAACCATAACAATCTGTTCCGCTGACAAATATAACATTTTCTTTTCCTATTCTATCTCTTAAAAATCTAGCAAAAACATCTGCATGAACAAACATACCACCAACGTGGCCAAAATGCAGAGTTTTATTTCCATAAGGCATTCCACCTGTAACTATCGCTCTTTTTGGAAAATTAGGACGTGCCATATTTATTCCTCCTTATAATCATTAGAATTATATCACATTTATATTTTTATATATGATAAATACTTTTTTTCACAAATTTATTATTATAAATATGTTGTACAATTATAGTAGATAATAGTGGAGGTAAACGT
>JAEDOA010000184.1 GCA_016302195.1 Erysipelotrichaceae bacterium
TGTAAATTACTATAGTGACTTTATTAGTTCTCTTAAGGATAAGATAACAAACTCAAAGACAATAGATCTCATTACCAAAATTATCTTTTCCTCAAGATTTACCAAAGAGAATAAGCAAAACTTAATTGCCAACGCATTAAGTTTCTTTGGTATTGCAACAATTATCATGGGTTATGCGGTAATAAGAGCTGATAGTGGTAAATTTCCAGGTGCTTTAGCATTAGTTCCTGTAGTTGGTGCATTACTAATTATTGCTGCAGGTCCTTCAGCCATATTTAACAGATATGTCCTATCATCAAGAATATTTGTATTCTTTGGTTTAATTAGTTATCCACTATACCTATGGCATTGGCCATTGATTTCAATAGGTTATATCATTGAAGGTCAAAAGCCATATGCTTGGATTAGAGCAATTGCAGTTATTCTCTCAATATTGTTAGCAACTGGTACTTACTTTTTTATTGAACCTCCACTAAGATATGGCAAACATTTAAAAGTAAAAGCTGTTGCGTTGCTCTTGGTTTTAACAGCAATCGGAACATATGGCTTTACAGAGTATAAATATCAATATACTCAAAAGATAAATACAAATTTACAGTTATCAAAAGAAAAAGATAGAACTTTTGAAAGAGCTTATAGAATTCAAGACAACACTTGTTTATCAAAGTATCCAAATTGGAAAGTGCAAGATACTGGTTGCTACATTGATCCTGAATCTCTAGATGTAAACAGTAACAAGAATATAATTGCTGTTTTTGGTGATTCTAAAGCTGAGCATTTTATGTATGGTCTTAAGAATTTACCTAACAGAGATTACTTAGTGCAAACCTACGGAATATCTTATAAAGTTCCTTTTTATAAAATGACTTCAGGTCCAAACGCCAATAACATTAATAACATTCAATTTTATCTTAAAACAAGCTCTGAATGGGATAGGGCATTTGAAGATGCTCTTCACAACGAAAAAGTAAAAGTTGTTATTTTATCTCATTCAGCAGGAGATTCTCGCAATAGTAATAGTATTGTTGACACAAGCAATCTAAACTCTAAATTTTCAGTAGAGCAATTACATCGAGTTGGAGCAAAGAGAACTTTCGATTTGCTAAAGCAATTTAATAAACAAGTCATTGTGGTTCAAGAAACTCCTTATCTGCCAATCGATCCTAAAAAATGTGTTATGAGAAAATTTAGAATATCTGCTGGTAATTGTAGCTTTGATAGAAAGATCTTTGACAATTTTGAAGCTAGAAAATTCTATGATGGAATTATGCAAGATGCTGCCAAGAACTATGACAACATTACATTTTTAGATTTGAGTAAATACCTTTGTGATGAAAAATATTGCTACCTAAATAAGGATGGAAAGATTTTATACTCAGATGGTGCTCATTTTAATATTTATGGATCAACATATTTTGCAAAGTATTTAGATCAAGCAATTAAAACTGTTCTTCATAAATAGATAGGCTCAATTTGATTTTGATTATGTAGTAGTCAATAGCGAAATCAAATTCAAAATCTAGATTACACTAACTTAATTATTTAGCTTTTGCGACCTGTTGTACATGAGAAAAGCAGTCGCAAAAGCTTTATTCTTATCAAGTCGACAAATCTAAATCTTCCATTTTAATCAATTTTAAGTCACCATCTACATCCTAATCATAAATTTTAAGAGACTTTTGGCTCTGCTTTTGTAGTCCTCATAGCAGAGTTTTTGCATTTAAATGTAAAATCCTTGCTATGTGTGGTAAAATGCACGCATTAATTTAGCAGGTTAAAGTTATCTTTAACTTTTAACAGAATTATTTCAATAGGATTGAATATGAGCTGGCTTGAGAATTTATTACATAAAACTACATCATCTATTAGCGGTGGTGCAAAACACGAGATCCCTGAAGGTGTTTGGACTAAGTGTTCTGCCTGTGATCAAGTTTTATATAGAGCTGAGCTAGAGCGTAATTTAAATGTATGTCCAAAGTGTGGACATCATATGCACATTAAAGCACGTGTGCGTTTAGACAATTTCTTAGATAAAGACGGTAGAGAAGAGTTAGCTGGCGATTTAGAGCCAAAAGATATTTTAAAGTTTAAAGATCTTAAAAAGTATCGTGATAGATTTTTAGCAGCACAAAAGAAATCTGGTGAAAAGGATGGCTTAGT
>JAEDOA010000185.1 GCA_016302195.1 Erysipelotrichaceae bacterium
CATTAAATGTTGCTTCTGCTGCAGCAATTTGTCTTTATTATTTTAGAAATTATAAGAATTGTCAGGATTAAAATCCTGGCTTTTTTAATGTAGAATTAAGTTAAATGGTTTAAAATATAATTGGTGATGTATTATGCGTATTCTATTGGCAGAAGATGAAATCTCATTAGCAAAAGCGATTAAAAAAATCTTGCAAAGTAATAATTATGAGGTTGATAGTGTGGATAATGGTGATGATGCTATCTATTATTTATTAAGTGATAATTATGATATAGCTATTATTGATATTATGCTTAATGGACTTGATGGTATTTCTGTTGTAAAAGAGGTAAGAGAAAAAGGATGTGATGCTTCTATTATAATGTTAACTGCCTTAAGCGATATTGATAAGAAGGTAGAAGCATTAGATTTAGGCGCCAATGATTATTTGACCAAGCCTTTTTCAGCTCGAGAGTTATTGGCAAGACTTCGCAGTATTACAAGAGGTAACAATAGCATCGACAGCAAGGTAGTATTGGGTAATACAACTCTTAATAGGACAAATTTCCAGCTTTCAACTATTTATGATTCTATTACCTTGGCAAATAAGGAATATCAAATGATGGAAATGTTTATGTTATCTTATGGGAAGACTTTATCTTCTGATCGATTGATGGATAGAATATGGGGTTTAGATAGTGATGCTGATATTTCCATTGTATGGGTTTATATTTCTTATTTAAGAAAAAAACTAACCAAATTAAAAAGCAATATTTTGATTAAATCAAATAGAAATGCCGGTTACTATTTGGAGGTTATTGATGATAAAGAAAATAAGAATTAAGTTCATCATGATTGCGATGATATCTTTATTTGTTCTTTTAACTGTCATAGTTTTTACAATGAATGCCATTAACTATGACAATTTAGTTGATGAAGCTGATGAGACAATAGAACTTATTTCTGAAAACAAAGGCATTTTCCCTGAAATCTTTGACAAAGCGATATATGGGGAAACACCATTTCAAAGTCGCTATTTTTCGGTATTAACTGATGGTAGTTACTTTATAAAAATTGATACCTCAAAGATAAAACTGGTAGATTCAAAAAAGGCGGTTGAATATTCCCTTAGGGTATTAAGCAAGGACAATGATTGCGGATTTATCCAGAATTATCGTTATCTTGTAAATGATGATGACGGCTATATTCGTATTACCTTTTTGGATTGTAATAACCAGCTTGAGTCTTTCAGAGATTTCTTATTTACCAGTATTTTGATTTCCTCTATTGGCTATGTGTTATTCTTTTTTGTTATATGTTTATTTTCCAACTCGGTACTTAAACCTGTTATCGAAAGTTATAGAAAGCAGAAGCAATTTGTAACTGATGCATCTCATGAAATCAAAACACCGCTTGCAATTATTCAGGCTGATAAGGATGTTTTAGCTCTGGATTATCCTGATAATAGCTGGTTAGAAGATATTGATAATCAAATAAGTAAATTAACTAAATTAACAAATGATCTGGTTTTCTTAAGTAAATTAGATGAAATTAATGAAGATATAGTTATGCACAAAACTGCAGTTGGTCCACTATTAAACAAAACAGTTTCAAACTTTGTCGCATTAGAAGTTAGTCGAAGAAAAAATATTATTATTGATCAGCTGGATGAAGTATATATAGTTGCTAATGAAGTGTATTTAGAAAAAATGTTTTCTTTGCTTATTGAAAATGCGTTGAAGTATGGCAAAGACAATTGCGATATCATTATAAAACTTGCTAAATCAAATAATTCAATGGTTTTTACAATAACCAATCAGATGGATAAACCTATTGAAAATATTGACATGATTTTTCAAAGATTTTACAAGGACGAGAAAAGCCATAACAGCTCATTAGGCGGTTATGGTATAGGCTTATCAACGGTACATGCCATTGTCGATAAACACAAGGGTAAAATAATTGCTTCTCAGGATTTGGAGAAAATGACTTTTACCATTAAGATTACAATATAAAAAATAGGAATTTCATCCTATTTTTTGGTTTAACCTTGTTGATTTTTTTCTTCCTCTTGTTGTTCTAATACGCGATAAGCAACCTTACCTACTAGTGTCTTAGGCAATTCATCTCTAAATTCTATTTCTCTTGGAATAGCATATTTGGCG
>JAEDOA010000049.1 GCA_016302195.1 Erysipelotrichaceae bacterium
TATCTTAATTTGGATATCAGCTCCCCCTTATCTTTAAAACAAATAGAAAAACAATTCAATTATCAAAATTGCACTGATTTTACCTATCTAAACGAAAGATTACTGTTTATAACAAATATTGATAAAATCACAGAATTCGAGCCTCCATATCCAATTGGTCAAACAATCATTAACAAGAAAGTTGTAGATGATTATTTAACAGATGATTCTGCTTTAGTTTATCTATCAGATAACGGTCTAGTAATAATCAGTGGCTGTAGCCACTCTGGAATATGTAACATCATTGAAAAAGCTAAAAGAATCACTAGACAAAACACAGTTCATGCCATTATAGGCGGTTTTCACTTGTTTGAAACAGATACAAGATTAGAAAAAACAATTCAATACTTTATTGATAACAACATCAAAGAGTTATATCCTTGTCATTGTGTCAGTTTACAAGCCAAAAGCAAAATGATAAACAATCTAAACGTCAAAGAAGTAGCTGTATCAATGCACTTAGAGTTTTAAAAAGTGTTATAGTTAAGAGATCTATAACACTTCCGACTTATTTTATCTTTTTGTTCTATTTTGAAATACTATTGGCTTTGCGCTTATCAAGTACTATATCAATAATTAATACTATCAACATAACAACTATTCCGATAGCTAACAAATATTTTTTATTCGTCATTACTGCCTGGGCAACAATATTTCCTGCGCTATCTTCAAAATTAGTTACATATAAAGATTTACACTTCTCAAACCAGACAAGCAAACTTACGGATAGTAAACCAAGCGCAATATAATTATTAAAGTATTTTTTCTTATTGATAAATATCGATAACAAAATGTATATTACCGTAATGATAACCATTAATGATAAAACTTTTACATCTATAAAAGATAAATATATTTCTTGAAAAAATAGCTAACACTAGCATAAAGCACATATAATAAACCTATAAGAATAAAAGATAAAATCAGTTTTACAATTTTCATATCAATCCCTCCATTGAGAATATTTAGGTAAATAAATTGTTAGATTATTGTTGGCAATTAAATCATTACTTACAAAGCAAAATCTAAATTATCTGTAAACAATGTTAGTTGGCTCAACTAGTGACATATTGAGACAATGCTAATCAAGATAATTTTTCCTTATTATTGAACCTAATTGGTTATGTGCCTGGTTCCATTTGCGTTTAAACTCCTCTCTCACTATTTCTATCTATATTCTATCATATTATTATTATTATTTAGTCAACACATAGTTAACAATAACTTTCCTGTGTTTAATTTCGATAATAAAAAGTGAACTTTACATCCATCAATAAATGTGCAAAGTTCACTATGACCTTTTTAAAAATAATTAATCTACGAATATTGAGTCTTTTCTTTTATTTAGAGCAGCTAACAATATTTGTCCTAAAATGCCACAGCTGATTATTTCACCAATGGCAACCGTTAATGTCATAAATCCAATTGTAAATGGTAAGCCATAACCGTACTTTAATACATATGGCACAATCAAGGCGTTAAATACAATAGGTGGTAATGAAGCAAGAAAACGATTCTGCTTTCTTAACAAATAGGTGAATATTGCTGCTAATAGTGTAGCAAGTGAGCCAAATACTACATCCAGTATAATGCTTCCCCCTAGCAAATTAGCAATAATACAACCGATAAACAGGCCTGGGATTGCCGCAGAAGTAAAGTATGGCAAAATTGTTAATGCTTCAGCAACCCTAACCTGTACTTCTCCATAAGAGAATGGGCGTAAAGCAATACACAAGACCACATACATTGCTGCAATCATGACAGCAGTAGTCAAATAACGAATGTTTTTTCTCATAAAAATCTCCTTTAGTTTTGTTTAGGGACAGGAAGGTCTCGAACTGTCCGTTTTTCAACGAGAATTAATATAACATTTACTAAGTTAAAAAGCAAAGCTTTCTTTATTAACAACAAAACAAATGACTAAAGAAGTAAATTCCGACAACAAACAACTATACCAAATGTATTCAGCATCTAAAACCATACTTATTAAATACAAAAAGGCTACCGGAAGAATTATTCCTCTCAACAAAGAAATAACTAACGAAGCAAAAGATTTTTCCTCACTTGAGAAAAAAGCTGAAGTTATTACCACATTTCCCATAAAGATAAAGGCTAATGAGAACTTCTTTAGGGCATTTACAGTATACAGATAATTAGCACCATCAACATCTATATAACAGCTCACAATTCCCTTTGACAATAACAAAACCATCAGCAAAGACAATAAAGACATTATCGTAGCTGTTACTCTACCATACTTCCTTACCTTATTATAATTTTGTATGTTATTTTGACCATGGTAATAGCTAAGCAAAGGACAAGTACCCTGATTAATCCCTACCATTATCATGAATACTATATTGTAAACATACATAATAACTGAAAAGCTAACCAGTCCATCTGTTGACAACAACTGATCAATTTTAATATTAAAACAGGCTATCATTATTCCAGGCGATAATTCAAAAATAGCATCAGCAAGACCTAGAGATAATTCCTTTTTTAGCTGTTCAAATGGGTAAGGCGGCTTTACAAACTTGTAATGAGATTTACCACTAAAGACAAAGTGATAAAAGAAAAAGCTGAAAGTCACAAATTGAGATATACCGGTTGCTAGTGCTGCTCCTTTTATCCCCATATTCAATTGCCCCATAAAGATCGGATCCAGTATTATATTAAATATTGCTCCTAAACAAACCCCAATAATCGACTTATTAGGATAACCATCAGCCTTTAGTAAAACTTCAAAGTTGTAAGAAACAATATAGAAGAAAACAAAACAAGATAAAATATGAATATATTGATAAACCATTTCATAAATATCTTTATTCGCCTTTAAAATATCCAATATCAGCTCTGTTTTCCAAAAGGAAAATATCGATATTATAATTGATAAAACCGATACTATTAATATCGACATAGTAAATACTTTATTTGAATTATCCAACTGATTTTTACCACGATATATTGATGTAACAGTGCTACAACCAATCGCAAATAACACACCAAAGGCGAAAACTACTGTAACAAAGCTGCTGCTGACCGTCACTGCCGCTAAAGCATTCTCCCCAACAAATCTTGCTACAAATATGCCATCAACTAAAGTATACAAATAAAAGGCGACCATCGATAATATCGAAGGAATAACATAACTTAAATACTTTTTTAATAACATTAACTTTACTTCACCTCTCTTTTTTAATTAGACAATTATAAATCAATCTCAGAATAACTATAAATTTGTTTATCAGCACATGATGTATTTTGATTGATAACAGATGCTTTTAATCCATAAGTGTAAATATTAGCTCTTTTTGCGGCTAAAATGCCATTATAAGCATCTTCAACAACAATCAGTTCTTTCTTATCAATTCCCAATTTTTCGGCAGCTGTATTATAGATTTGAGGATCAGGTTTGCTTTTTTCAAAATCATCTCCTGTTAATACAAACTGAAAATACTGTTCAATATTAAAATGCTTTATTAATTCCAACAAGTAATCCATCGCGCTAGAAGAAGCAACACACATCTTTATTTGCTTACTTTGACATTTCTTCATAAAATCTTCAACACCTGGTATTAAAGAGAATCTATCTAACGTCTTGATATCGTTATATATCTCAGTTGCTTCTCTATTAATGATATCTAAATCATCGGTTATTTGATATTTTCTCTTTAATTCGATAACAATATCTTCCATTGACATACCTAATAAATAGCTTAGGTCTTTATAATCTGTTTCTATATTAAATTTACGCAAATACAGAATAATACTATCCAAAAATAATGGTTCGCTTTCTACAATAACTCCATCAAAATCAAATATTACTCCCTTTACCATAACATTACCTCCTTCAAAAAATACAACGTAGTATTCACTCCGTTGTATTTTATCATATTATTTATGTTGCTTTGAATATCATCTATTTCAAAGATAATGAAATAGATTAAATCTCTCCTCTATACTCTCTAGCTACAGTCATTAATCTAGTAACTCGATCTTTATCAACAGGATTATAGAACTTGCCATCTACCTTTAGCCAGGTGCCTACTACACAACCATCTGCGATTGATAATGTTGTTGCGACTGTTGTATCTTTTACACCATTTGACGCAAATACTGGTGTTTCTGTGGCTGACTTTGCTCTTGTAATCATTGAATCATCAATTGGTCTGCCTGCCGTTACTCCATATACTAGTAATGCGCTTGGATTGATTGAGAATGATACGCTCTTTGCAACTTCTTCTATTGGTCTTTCTGCCAACTGTCTTGCGCCTTCTGGTACTAATGTTGCTAATGTATATACATTTTCACATCCTACATCGATTCTGTGTCTTTCAATTTCTCCCTGTGGGTAATTTGTTACTCCATAATCTCCTGAGTATGCTCCTGATAATGTTTCTCTGACAAATGCTGCCCCTGTTGCTGCTGCTAAGTCAAAGACTTTATATGGATCCATTGCTACATCTACTCCAAATGGTACCTTGATTTCTGATTTTAATTCTCCAATAATTCTTGCCATTGTTGCCAATGTTACTGGTCTTACTTCTGTTACGTATGGAATTGAGAATTCATTACAGAATAGTATTCCATCGATTCCGCCATCCTGCAATGCATGTAAGTCTGCTCTTGCTCTATCAATTACCTTTTGAATGCCTCCTGCCTTATCATATTTTGGGTCTGTTGGCATTGCCATTAAATGCATCATTCCGATTACTGGTTTATCAGTTCCGAATACTTCTTTCATCCACATATTAGTTTTCCTCCTTAATCAAATATTGAAGCAGTATACCTATCGATATACTGCTTATTTTTTATAGTATTCCTAAGAAATAACAAGCAAATCCTACTACGAATAAGCCAATTATTATTTTCCAAACTGATGTGCCTTTTCTCAAAAAGCCGAATATACTCAAGGTTGCTACTGCACCAAGCAAATTTGGAGCGATTTCATTTAATAAGTCCTGAATAACAACATCTTTGATTACTAATGAAGTTTCGATTCCAACATTTGTAATAATCATTGCACCAGCAATAGTCATACCAACTAAGCCTAAGCAGTCTGTTAATTTATGAAGAATATTTGGATCTGTTATCTTATCCAAAACATTTTTACCAACCTTATATCCTTGTGAGAAGGTAAAGTAACCTATTCCTAAAATATAAGCACTATATAACAAGAAGAATAGAATTGGGGCAAATGTATATCCATCTAAAGCCATATTCACTGTGATAGCTAGTAATACAACTTTGATTAATCCCTGTGTAACAGTATCACCAACACCTGCTAAAGGTCCCATTAAGCCGATTTTTATATTATTGATTAAATCGTCTGTAATAGGCATGCCGTTTGCTCTATCCTCTTCCATAGAAGCTACAATACCAGGAATAAATGCACCCCAGTTATTTTCAGTATTGAAGAATACCATGTGTCGCTTCATTGCTGCGGCTCTTTCTTCTTTTGTATCGTACAATCTATTGATAACTGGAGACATTGAAATACAGAAGCCTAATGACATCAGTCTTTCATAACTTAAACATACCTCAGTTTGAGTTTCCCATAACAAGAAAGTTTTTATTAAATCTGATTTAGTTAGTTTCTTTTTGTTTACCTGTTCAGTCATATTATTTAGCCTCCTTACTACTCATCATATTCCAGTAAATTAGCACACAAGCAACCGCAAACATCGCAGTTCCGATAATTGATAAGCCAAAATAACCAGCAAGAATGTAACCCAATAAAGCAAAAGCAACAAATTTCTTGTTATAAACAGCCCTAAACATCATACCAATTCCTAGAGCTGGTAATAACATACCTGTTACTGCTAAGCCACCATCTACCCACGCAGGAAGAGCAGCCATGAATGTTTCCAAGTATTCTCCACCCCAGTAAACTGCAACGAATGCTGGTATACCGTATAGAATAGTTGAACTAAATAGTGGCAATAACCAGTTATAAATCCATAAGTTCTTCGTTTCTCCCTTTTCAACATACTTATCTGCCATATGAACAAATGCAGCATTAATTGACATATACAAGTTATTTGAAACAAGACCGATTGAACCTACCGCAATAGCAACACTGACTGCCACATTTGGTTCCATATGAGCAACAATAGCTATGGCAGGAGCAATATATCCAGCAAATGTGAAATCATAAGCCGTTACACCACCAACCTGAATTTGGCCCATATAGATTAATTGAATTGTTGCAGATATAATAACACCTGTTTGCCAATCTCCTAAAATCAATCCTACAATACTTCCAGCAACAAATGGTTGCATCTGAACTGTCCACATTGCATATTCGCATGCCCAACTGAATGATGCAAATAGCGCAACTAATAGTGCTTTAATAAACATATACTCTTCTCCCTTCTAATAATTAAATGGTATTTGTTTATCATCTGGTGTTACTTGAATATATACATTAACACCATTTTCCTTCATTTCTCTACAACACTGAATTTCCTGATCTGTCATTGAAATATTCTTATATACTTTCTTTCTTGAAGCGTTAGCTCCAATACCACCAATGTCCAGATTTCTAAATTCAATATCACTTTCAAATAATTTTTGTGCCACATATGGGTATTTAACTAATACAAGAGTTCGACAATCATCTTTGTCATACTGACTTGCCAATTGTTCAATCTCACTTTCTGCAGAAATTACAAGTTCTGTATTGCTTGGAGCAACCATTCTCATAACATTCTTTAAGAAATTGTCATTGGCTGTTCCATCATCAATTATCCAAACTCTTTCCAAATTAAGTGATTTAACCCAAGCAGCCACAATCTGACCATGAATCAATCTGTCATCAACTCTAACCATTTTTATCGACATAATCTTTCCCCTTTCATTAACTATTTAGTTTTTCTTTTAAATCGACAATTCCATTCTTCCCAGCCTTAATTGCGATTTCCTTCAGTTTTGCTAAATTTTCGTCAAGATTGCTACATACCTCTAGAAGCATTGCCATATTAAGGCCTGTAACGAGTTCAACTCTTTCAGATATATCTGGTTTTGCTAATAATTTAGAAGCAATCATAAATGGACTGCCACCAAATAAATCGCATAATATAAGCGTTTGATCATTACTTGCTAGTTGTTCTTCAATCTGGCATTGATACAATTCCAAATCTTGTCCATATGACAAAGTAATATAACTAACCGACTCTATACTTCCCATTATCATTTGACAGGTTAAGTAACATTCTTTAGCAAAATTACCATGGCTAAGTAAAAGTATTTTCATCATACATCCCCTTTTTCTTTTTATATTTATACTAGATAAATAAATTAGTGTAAAGTTTACCACAAAATATACACAGATAGTTATTGTGTAGCTATTATTGCGCAATTATTTTATCTTTTGTCTTGGAAAGCGTTTACAACAAGCAAAAACAATGCGATAATTTGATAGAATTATTCACAGTTATGTAAAAATATTTACACTATTTTTGTCACTATTTGGATATCAATGATATTTTTACACTAAAAAAAAGGAGAATCCATGAGAAAAGATGAAGTATTAGATTTTTTAAATAAAGCTACAAAAGAGATTTTAGGTAATAACTCAAAAGAAACATTGGATGCAAGCTATATCAGCAATCAGCTACATTGCGATAGAAGTAATGTATCCCGGATAATAAACGAATTATGGCGAGAAGGGAAGATTATCAAAATTGCCGGTCGACCAGTATCCTTTTTATCATATGATAGTTGTTTATCTTTCTATAATGTCTCAACTTTACCCACTTACGTTCCATTAGGAAGAACCCTTTCAGATTATCTTAGCGATAATCAACATAAAGTAGATGACAGCCATAAACAGCAAGACAGCGATGAATTACTGCAATCCTTAAAGATTCCATTTCAAAAAGGAAAAGCTGCAGTTTGTTATCCACCCTATGGTTTAAATACCTTAATAATTGGAAAAGCAGGTACTGGAAAAAATAAACTAACAAAAATGATGATTAATTATGCCATAGAAAAAGGTGTCAAGAACAATAACTGTCCTCAGTTCGTGGTAGATTGTCCGATGTTTTCTAATTCTCCAGAACAATTTCTACAACTACTTCTAAATAGTGATGAAAAAAGAAAGAAATCTCTTCTTGAAAGATCATCAAATGGATTCCTTGTATTCAAAAATTTTGATAAGTTGCATCCAGATAGTCTTGAACTTCTTTTTTCTATGATCAGAAACAACTATTACTATTCAAATCAATTATCAAAGATTCATGAAATTGATTTTATGATTATCTTAACTACTTCACTTGATAGCGATAACCCATTGATTAATAAAATAATTAACTATATACCAATTGTTATCCAAATCGAAGATATCGACAATCGCAGTCCATACGAAAAGATGCAAGTAGTCTTAGATGTCTTTTCCAAAGAAGCAAGAAGAACAAGAAATACAATTACAATTTCAAAGGATGTTCTTTGTTGTTTCTGCTTGAAAAAGTATCAAAACAACATCCTTCAATTGGAAAATGAGATAAAAATGATTTGTTCAAAGGCCTACGTTTATTCACTAAGCTCATACAGCAAGCAAATAGATATCAATTTATTAATGCTGCCTAATGAATATTTGGAAACTGATAAAAGCGATTCCAATTACAAATCTACCATTTCAGCAATACTAAATTACATTGATGAAGATAAAATAGTTTTTGAAAGAACAGGAAGTTGCCAAGCGTTTCAGCAAATAAAGCAATACCAAAATAATAACTCGCAATATTTGTCCAACCAATTTCTTGAAGAGCTTTCAATCAATTCAATGAACAATATCGAAAGTCACATAAGCGAAAGCATCAGTTGTCTACAAAATTGTCAAGACAAACAATTGCAGGCAATCAAAAATAACATAGACCCTTATTTAACTCAATTATTCAACCAATTGGTACTATCAAATCCGCAATATAGCAATCTAAAATTCCATAGTCAATTACTATATGGCATCTATCTGCACATAACCTCGCTGGTAAAGAAAAGAAATATTGAAGAAAATAGTTTCAAAAGTCTCACAGAGAATGTCTACCCAAATGACTATCAAACCGCATATATGCTATATAAATCAATCAACCAGCATTATAAACTTCCTTTCAATTCCCGTGAGCTTGATTACTTAACCACATATCTTGCGATAACAAACAAATTTGCTAGCAAAAGAAATATCGCCATACTAGTAATAGCACACGGGCAAAATACAGCAAAAGAAATGGTCGATTATGTTAAAGATTGTCAAAATAATCAAATACAGTTGGACTACATCAACTATACAGAACAGACAAGTTTGCAGCAATGTATTAAACTAGTCACCTTAAAAGCAACTTCTCTTGAAAAAAACAGTGAACTAGTTATAATGTGCGATTTACAACCCCTCACTTCGATTAGCGAGATTGTATCGCAAAAAAGCGGAATACCATGTAAATCTATTTATCCGCTTTCCCTTTCATCTCTTTTAGAATTAGTTGAAAAGTGTAAGGACAATTACGAAGGTATTGACAATATTAAGCTTAGCAGCAACAATTCCAATTACACCCTTACCAATCAGAGTGATCAGCATTTTGTTACAGAAGTAGTCAACAGAATCATTGATAAAGCAGCTATTTTCATAGATTGTAAAAAAGCCGTTAACAATCTTGAAAATGTTCTTTACTCTATCTTAAACAAAATCGACATGTCTTACAGCAACGATTTGGCCGTGAAATTTTATTGCCATTGTGTCTCAATGCTGGAAAGAGTCATTAAAAATGAACCTTGGCAATATAACAGGATTAAAAAATTTATTGACAATCATCACAGTCTAATGTTTTCAATCGAAAAAGCATTTGAACCAGTCAATAATATTTATGGTATAAAAATCCCCCAAACTGAATTAGCTTATGTAGCTGAGATATTTGAAGAATACATGTAACAAAAGAAATCCGCATTCAGCAGGGTGTTGGTAAGACGGTTTTTAAAACGCGGAAGCAGGTTCCTGCTTGTTTTTTGCTGTTTACCATTAATTTGTGTCTATTGAATTGGCTTTGCAATGCAAACAACATATAATATGTATACAAAGAATTGCAAAGGAGTTGTTATTATGGCTAGTACAAATTTTAGCGTTCGAATGGACAGCGAGATTAAAAAGCAGTGTGAAACCCTTTATGGGGAATTGGGCATGAATCTGA
>JAEDOA010000050.1 GCA_016302195.1 Erysipelotrichaceae bacterium
AGGAGCACTTTATGGATTTAAAGAGAATAGGTGGTTTTATTGCGAAAAAAAGGATTGAGAAAGGTTTAACGCAAAAACAGCTTTCCGATTTACTGATGGTTAGTGATAAAACTATTTCGAAGTGGGAATGCGGCAGAGGTATGGCGGAAGTTTCTCTCTTGCTGCCTTTGTGTGAAATATTAGGTATTACAGTTAACGAACTGTTATCAGCAGAGGAATTAGATGACAAATATGAAAAGAAGGCAGAAGAAAATATGTTAGAGTTGATAAAAGAAAAAGAAAATATAAAACTAAGCAATCGTAAATTAATGCTCTGGCAGGTTATTTCAATTACCTTATCAATTGTTATTTGGGCGGTGTTATTTTTAGACAGTAATGTTTATCATTTTGGCGATGATATTACCCCATTAACTATGTATTATTTGTTGTTTGGCTTCATATTTATTTATGCAACAGTTTCGCTAATTGGTTTTGGATTGCTTAATAGACATAGTGAGATGCTAAATGCTTCTTTAGCATTTGCTTGCTTGGCTTGTTTAGCAATATGTTTAATAAAGCATACTTACTGGTTGCTTGTTTTAGCAGTAATCGGATTGTTGTTGATATTTTTGATAAATGTGGTGTGTAGCAGGTAAAGAATTTGTAAAGAATAAGCAAAATCCATGATTGAAAAGTAAAGCGCTTTCAACTATAATGGATATAGTTAATAAGGATAATTTTTATCCATAAAATGAAAGAAGGAGAAAACATTATGAAAAAATTATTGGCTGTCTTATTGGCAGTGTTGATGGTTGTTTCAATGGTTGGTTGTACACCAAAAGAAACTGTTGAACAATCGGAAGTTCAAAAGATCATTGCTGAAGCTCAGAACATGACTCTTGAAGAATTGGCTAAAAAAGCTATTGAAGAATCAAATGGAGCAACAGTATATGGCGTTGGTAACTCTAGCCGTGGTAAGACTGCTTTACCATTATTCATTTCTTATCTTCAAACTTTAGATTCATCTTATACTCTAAACTTTGAATGGCAGCAGCCTAAGAATAACAAAATCTTTGACCAGTTAACTGCTGATTCATTAAAAGATAAGGGAACTTATTTTATGACTTTAATCCAGGATGGAAATCAGATTGAATCAAAGATGGTTCAGACTGGTGTTCTAGACACTTTCATTCCAAAAGAGTGGGCAGATGCAAATAATACAACTGCTGCAGAATATAAAGGATATTTACCACTACAGACATTGAATAAGGTATTCATGTACAACTGCACTGGTGATAAAACTTACGATAACTGCTGGGATTTCGTTGCTGAAGGTGAACATGGCTTATACATGGATATTGACTCAGAAATCGTTGGTAAAAACTTCTTATACATGTTAACAAATGAAAAATATGCAACAATGTTAAAAGAAGCTTATGAAGCATTACCAGAAGCTGAAAAGGGCTATTTCAAAACTGTTATTGATGCTATGGAATCTGAAGCTAAGGATTTAGGCTTAGGAGATAATGGCAAGTATGGTTTAGCATGGATTAAACTATGGGTTGAAAGCTATAATGCTCAAACAGATGATGGACCTATTTGTAATGAATTAGTTAAATCAAGTGCAACAGACCAGTTTGGTTTGTTAGTATATTCAAAATTACGTTCAGTAGAAGAAACAGATACTTCTTCAAAGAACAACATTAAGATTGCTGCTTATGAAGATGGCTATCAAGGTATCGGTGGTTACGGTTATTGTCATTACTTATTTGTTACTGACAACTCACCATATCCTTGGACTGCATGTGCATTCATCGCTTATATGACTACTACTGTTGATGGATTCAGCGCTTGGGGTAAAGACATGGGTGGATATTCTTCTAACCCAACAGTATTGCAGGCAAATGAAGAAAAATACAATCACTCTACTGGCGGTTATGTTGATGGTGTTGATGTTTATCCAGCAAAGGATGACCGTGGCTATCAATGGTGGTTGAATGAAGGCAAACTAGTAGTTGAAGATCCTGAATACTGTTCTTCTGTAGCATTTACAGTAGGTTCATGGTTGGAATTACTAACAAAATATAAAGGATAATATAGATAATTCTTTATCATTACTAATTTGATTTAGAAAATGCCCTTGGAGTGCATAATTCTTCAAGGGCATTTGTTCTAATAGAGAGGATTTTATGAAAAGTTCAACTAAAGTAAAAATTAATAATATAAAAACTTTCTTCAGTAAACCTCATAATGTTATTCTGGTATTGATGGGTATAGTTCTTACAATAACAACGGTTGCTCCTATTGTGGCAATCGTTCAGGATACTTTTAAAATCCATCCAGGTACAATAGACCAGTATTTGACCAATAAGGCAGAAGGATATACCTTAATCAACTATATTGATTTATTTACTAGCCCATTAGCTAAGACCAATTTGTGGGATCCACTGATGAATACTGTTTATTTAGCTATTGGGACTTGTGTAGTTGCCATATTATATGGAGGGGTTTTTGCGTATCTGGTTACAAGAACCAATATGTCATGCAAGAAGTATTTAAGTTCAATATTCATTTTCCCTTATATTATGCCTCAATGGACTTTAGCCGTTGTTTGGCAGAATTTATTCAATTCCAATGCGGTTACGGGAACTTCCAATGGATTATTAGCTTCCCTATTTGGCATTAATATGCCTATCTGGTGGTGTAAGGGATTATTCCCTTCAATTGTCGTATTGGGTTTACACTATGCTCCGTTTGCTTATATCTTAATTGGTGGTATTTTCAAAAATATGGATGCTAATTTGGAAGAGGCAGCTACTATTTTGGATACACCTCCATCAAAAATATTGACTCGAGTAACTTTGCCAATGGTAAAACCAGCGATTTTATCAACCATCTTGTTGGTTGTTGGCGGTGCTATGGGCTCTTATCCAGTTCCGCATTATCTTTCGTTAGCTACTTTATCAACTAAGTATGTTTCAATGAATGATAAATATACTGGTGAGGCAAGTATTCTAGCAATTATCATGATGTTATTTGGCGTAGCTATCATGTTATTAAATCAGCTCTCATTGCACTCAAGGAAGAACTATACAACTGTAACTGGAAAATCAGGGCAGATTTCAAAGGTTAATCTTGGTAAGGCAGGTAAGAATATTGTGGCAGTATTGTTTATTGTCTTAACGTTCTTTACAAGTATTTATCCTATCATCTCATTTGCCTTTGAGACCTTCTTGCCAAATCCAGGCGATTACAGTTTCCTATATACTTTAAATCCTAACAATTTAACCACAAAATGGTGGCTAACTAAGGAGAATATTACTGAAAATGGCTTATATGGCCAACAGGGAATTCTATATAATGGTATGATATGGAAGGCATATAAAGGGACTATTTTAGTAGCTGTATCCTGCTGTTTGATCGCTGGAACTATAGGTACTTTAATTGGTTATGCTGTTAGTAAGGAAAGAAGAAGTAAATTTGCCTCTTATGTAAATTCGATAGCCTTTTTACCATATCTAATGCCTTCTATTGCGGTTGGTGTAGCATATTTTATTCTATTTTCAAACAAGTCGATTAATCTATTTAATACATATACTGCTCTTATTATTGTAGGCACGATAAAGTATATTCCATTCGCTTCACGTAGTGCATTGAATTCGATGTTACAATTATCAGGAGAGATAGAGGAATCTGCGATGATTTTAAATATTGGCTGGTTTAAAAGAATGACTAAAATTATTATTCCAATTCAAAAATCGAGCATTATTTCCGGATATCTATTGCCGTTTATGACCTGCTTAAGGGAACTGAGCTTGTTTATGCTGTTGTGTACACAAGGATTTATCTTATCAACAACCCTTGATTACTTCGATGAAATGGGCTTATATGCTTTCTCAAGTGGTATTAACTTAATTTTGATTGTAACATTACTGATTTCAAATGCGATTATTAACAAGATTACAGGTGCAAGTTTAGATGAAGGAATAGGAGGATAAATTATGCCAAGAATTGAATTATCACACATCAGCAAACGCTGGGATAAATTCTACGCTGTTGATGATTTAAATCTAGTTATCGAAGATAATGCGTTTGTTACTCTGCTTGGCCCTTCAGGCTGTGGTAAAACAACCACTCTAAGAATGATTGCGGGACTTGAAACACCAACTAGCGGCAGAATAACAATAGGAGATAGAGTTGTCTTTGATTCAGAGCAGGGGATTAATATACCAGCAAACAAAAGAAAAGTTGGATTCTTATTTCAAAACTACGCTTTATGGCCAAACATGACAGTTTATGAAAATATTTCCTTCGGTTTGACCAATGTAAAGGAAGAAATGGATAAGATTGACTTTGACGTTAGAGAAAAACAGACATTAATTGAAATACTAAAGAAGCCAATTGATGTAGTAAAAACTATCAAAGAATGTTATGACAAAAAAGGAAAACTGGATAATAAAAAAGTCCTTGTAAAACTGATTGATAGATATAGTATTTCTCAATATACTGCTAAAAAGTTGTTTGAGATGGGTCTTTACAAAACTGATGACTACGATTCAAAAGCAAAAACAGAAAGTGACAAGCTTGAAAAAGAAATTGTTTCTATAAAGGAAAAACTTGCTAAAACAGGTTATAGCTTGGATGAAAATGCCGTTTACTTAAAAGATGGTCAAAAGGTTAGAACTGTCCGTAAATACAGTAAGGAAGAAATAGATTTAATCGTTAGAAGAGTATCTCGTATTGTAAAAATAGGCATGTTCATGGACCGCTATCCAGCTGAATTATCAGGAGGTCAACAGCAGCGTGTCGCAATCGCTAGAACACTAGCTCCAGAGCCAACGGTATTATTTATGGATGAACCATTAAGTAATCTAGATGCTAAATTAAGACTTGAGATGCGTTCAGAGTTGCAGCGACTACATATGGAAACTGGTTCAACATTTGTTTATGTAACACATGATCAGATGGAAGCTATGACATTAGCTACTAAAATATGTTTGATTGACAATGGGGTATTGCAACAATATGATGCACCACTTGATGTATACAATAAGCCAAACAATCTATTTGTTGCTGATTTCGTTGGTAATCCAGCTGTCAATTTCGTTGACGCCAAGGGCAGCCAAAGAGAAGATGGAACAATTGATTTGACAATTTTCTCTGATACAAAAATCAACTTTAGATTTAATGAGCCAGTTGAATTAGAACAATGGTACAAAAATCAGAACGAGCTTGCTGTACAGGCGAAACAGCTTGAAATTGAAAAATCAAAAACTAAAGGATATGTTGAAAAGAGCAATAAGGAAACGCCATTTAACTATCATGTTCCATTAGTTGATGAAATAGAGGATTTAGATGATGAAGTAGAGAATACAATGGAAGACTTCGTTATTGGCATCAGACCTGAATTTGTTGAAATAAATGATGATGGTAGAATAACTGCTGAAGTATATTCATCAATGCCTACAGGTATGGAAACAACAGTTAGAGTAAATGTTGGCAATTACCTGTTGACCTCTGTGATGTTTGGCGGGGTAATCTACACTTTAGGACAGAAGGTTAAAATTTCGCTCAATAGCAACAATGTCATGTTGTTTTCGAAAGTTAACGGCAAATTAATAGGTTTAGGTTCAGTTAAATAAATTATGAAAATATTATTCGTTGATTCAACACTAAGAGAGAATTCACGTACATTATTTCTAGCCAAAAAGTATCTAGAAAAGCTTGATGGTCAAATCAATAGACTTATTTTAGCTGATAGCAAAGTTAAACCGCTGAATAAACAGTCTTTAGCTAAATATGGTCAAGATGTTGAAAACAAAGATTATAGCGATGAGATGTATGATTATGCCAAAGAGTTTTCTAATAGCGATATGGTAGTAATAGCGGCTCCATTTTACAATTTTAGCATTCCGGCTTTACTACATGACTATCTTGAGATGGTATGCTCTCAAGGGGTTACTTTCGATTTAGATAGTAATGGAGATTATTATAGTCTTTGTAAAATCAAAAAATTAGTATACATAACTACTGCGGGTGGTTATATTCCACAACAAGATCATGGCTTTGGCTATATCAATCAGCTTTGTCAGCAGTTCTTTAAAATTAAGGATGTTGAATATATTAAAGCAGATGGTATAGACTTAGTTGGTAATGATTGTGAAAAGATTTTAGCAGATGTGATAGATAAATTCTAAAGCATCTGCTTTTTTCTTAATTAAATCTTAACATGATACCTACTTTATTCTTAACAATGATAATTCTTATAATTCTATTGTGAAAAGAAAGAGCAGGTAAAAAGATGGAAGCATTGAAGTGGATAAATTATATTATTAGTATCATGTTTTTTGTATGTTATTTTTATCAATTAGTTTACATTCCCATAGTATGGCTATTTAATAATAGGAATAATAACAAGCAAATAAAAAATAAACTAAATAGATACGCAGTATTAATTTGCGCTCGAAATGAGCAGGAAGTTATAGCTGATTTGATAGAAAGTATCCATGGTCAAACCTATCCTGGTGGACTAGTTGATATTTTTGTTATGGCTGACAATTGTGATGATAATACAGCTAAGGTATCTAAAGCATCTGGAGCTATTGTATATCAAAGATTTAATAAAGTTGAAGTTGGCAAGGGATATGCCCTAAAAGCTTTAATGGATAGAATCAATAAAGACTATGGAAACGTTTATGATGGATATTTTGTTTTTGATGCAGATAATATATTAGAGAAGAACTATATCGAGAAAATGAATCAGTGTTTTAACCAGGGCAATCAAATAATAACCAGTTATCGAAACAGCAAGAACTATGGAGCTAACTGGATCAGTGCTGGCTATGGCTTGTGGTTTCTAAGAGAGAGCCGTTATTTGAATAATGCTAGAGAAATTATCCATTCCAGCTGTGCTGTATCAGGAACCGGATTTTTATTCTCAAAAGAAATTGCGCAAAAAATCAATGGCTGGTCTTATCATTGTTTAACTGAAGATATCGAATTTTCCATTGATCAGATCACTAAAGGTGAAAGAATTGCCTTTTGTAAAGAGGCGATACTATATGATGAGCAGCCAGTCAGCTTTATTCAATCAGTGAATCAAAGAATGCGCTGGTCAAAGGGCTATTTTCAGGTTTTGTCTTCTCACGGCATCGATTTAATTAAAGGAATATTTAAGGGAAATTTCTCTTGTTTTGACATGTTTATGAATATTGCACCCGCCTTTATATTATCGGCAATTTCACTGGTTTGTAATTCTATTATGTTATTTAAGTCTATTGCGACATTTACAAATATATCAGATGTGTTTATCTCAGTTGGTCAGTTTATTTTAAACATGTACTTAACCCTTTATGTAATAGGCTTAATAACCACAATTACCGAATGGAAGCAGATTCATACTACCAATTTTAAAAAGATTATTTACACCTTTTCATTTCCAATTTTTATGTTTACTTATCTACCAATTTCCCTTATGGCTCTGTTCTGCAAGATAACCTGGAAGCCTATCAAACACTCATTCTCTTTAGATCGTATGAGCAAGGAAGGAATCTTTCTAGCAAAGAAATAACAAAGAGGCTATAATACATGTAGCCTTTTTTGGAGATATTTTATGGAATTATTATTTAAACCGGCAAATATTGATGATATAGAATCCATCTATTTGTTATGCAAGGATCTAATTGATAAATACGAAGATAAATCAGTGATAGATTATCAAAAAGTTTTGTTATGGGTGAAAAACAAAATTGAAAAAAGCATTAGTGAATATCAAGCGATTTATTACCAGGGAAATAGGGCCGGTTATGTACACTGTTTTATCAATGAAGATGGTATTTATGAAATTGACGATTTATATATTTTTGATGAATTTCAAAATAAAACGATTGGTACCACAGTAATAAAACAGATCTGCGAAAAATGCAGTCAGGATGTAATGCTGTATGTCTTTATAAAAAATAAAAGAGCCGTTAGCTTATATCGTAGATTGGGCTTTGAAATAGTTAAAACAATAAACAACACTAGATATATTATGGTAAAAAGTAAAGCGGATTAAATAATAAGATCATATTTAAAACAATTAAAGCACTGTAAGGTGCTTTTCTCAATTTAAAAAAGATTATAGAGCAAACCAGTGAATTTTATCTGTTTTTTGGATTTGTTCAGTAAATGATGTATAATTGTATAGTTCAAAGGGAGAATAGCTTATGAAATATGATGTAATTATAGTTGGGGCAGGTCCTGGTGGTGTTTTTGCGGCTTATGAGCTGATGCAGCTTAACTCAAACTTAAAAGTTGGGGTTTTTGAAAGTGGTCATAGTCTAGAAAAACGTCGTTGCCCAATTGATGGCCAAAAAATCAAGTCATGTATCAAGTGTCCAACTTGTTCAATTATGAGTGGTTTTGGTGGTGCAGGGGCTTTTTCAGATGGTAAGTATAATATCACAAATGATTTTGGCGGCAGCTTATATCAATATATTGGCAAGAAAACAGCATTGGACTTAATGAATTATGTCGATAAGATTAATATGAAATATGGTGGAGAGGGAACAAAACTATACTCCACTGCAGGCACTCGTTTTAAAACATTGTGCATTCAAAATGATTTGCATTTGTTAGATGCATCAGTTAGACATCTAGGAACTGATATAAACTATATTGTATTGCAGAATCTTTATAATTATCTAAAGGATTTAGTCGATTTCCATTTTGATAATCGGGTTGAAAAGATCAATAAAAAAGATGATGGATATGAAGTAGTGACTAAGGATGAGGTATACAATTGTAATGATTGTATCATTTCAGTAGGTCGTAGTGGTTCTAAATGGATGGAAACAGTTTGTAAACAATTGGATATCCCAACTAAGTCTAATAGGGTTGATATTGGTGTTCGTGTTGAGCTTCCATCTGAAGTATTTGCTCATTTAACAGATGAACTATACGAAAGTAAAATTGTATATCGAACAGAGAAGTATGGTGATATGGTGCGCACATTCTGTATGAATCCAAAAGGGGCAGTCGTTAATGAAAATACCAATGGAATTATTACTGTAAATGGCCATAGTTATGAAGATAAAAACAAGCAAACTGAAAATACAAACTTTGCTTTACTAGTTTCTAAAAGTTTTTCAGAACCTTTTAAGGACTCAAATGGATATGGTGAATCGATTGCCAGGTTGTCTAATATGTTAGGTGGAGGCGTAATAGTACAAAGATTTGGCGATTTAATTCGTGGTCGTCGTTCTACTCCTTCGCGTATTGAGGATGCCTTTATCACTCCGACACTAAATGCCACTCCTGGTGATTTATCATTAGTTCTTCCTAAGAGAATACTTGATGGGATTATTGAGATGATTTATGCCCTTGATAAAGTAGCACCTGGAACAGCTAATGATGATACATTATTATATGGTGTAGAGGTTAAATTTTATAATATGGAAGTAGAAGTTGACAATAAACTGCAGTCAAAATATGATGGCTTGTATATCATAGGTGATGGCAGTGGGATAACACACTCTCTATCTCATGCCTCTGCTAGTGGAGTTTATGTAGCAAGAAATATTGTCGAAAAGATGTAATATTAGAATAGATATGCATGTGTCTTGCAAATCTATTCTTTTTTATACAACGAATTGCCGTACAAGTAAGCACTAATGGATATATTGTTGGCGCAAATCCAAAAAGCAGTAAGGAGTAATGAAATATGATAAAGAAAATTAGATTGCTTTTAGAGTATAACACTTATTGTGTGTGGCTCTACGATGAAAATGATGAGATTATTGATAACGACATCCCACCTGAATGGAACGATGACCAAGAGTTAACCAATGCTTTTATGACTGTTAGTGATATATATGATACTTTTTTTATTGATAACGAAAAAGAATTTCGTTATATAGGCTGCAAATCAAAAGAGACCCTTTGTAATTTGGAAAATGCTATAACAAGAGCAGTTGAAATGATAACAATAAAAAATAATGGCAAATACGAACTTATAAATGACATTGAATTACCGTCATTAGAAGATCAAAAGAGAATACAATGATTTGTGAACAATGCGGTAATGAAATGGAATATTTTGTTGAAGGTTCAACTTGTGGTGCTAAATGTGAAAATTGTGGTTGAGGTTGGGTAACAACCTATCAAATTTGATACTACAGATTACCAACTTTATATCGAGCCAATCAACAATCCAAATG
>JAEDOA010000186.1 GCA_016302195.1 Erysipelotrichaceae bacterium
T
Source organism: Erysipelotrichaceae bacterium (assembly GCA_016302195.1). Lineage (GTDB taxonomy): Bacteria > Bacillota_I > Bacilli_A > Erysipelotrichales > Erysipelotrichaceae > UBA1783. The sequence goes on from JAEDOA010000186.1 coordinate 2, forward strand.
GAAAATGAGCCACCAAAGATGTAGGCAAAATACATAATTGATTTGTTATACTGTTTTATTTGTTTCATTTGCCTGATAAATACCGCAAATGAAGAATAATTATCCATTTTTATCAATCCCTTCTACAAAGTCACTGATATTTTAGTATCAGAGCTTTCGACTTCAACTAATGTAAAATGCCCATGACTTTTGACATAATCATTTATAACTCTTATTAACTTTTCAACTACTTCTTGGGGCAATTTTACATTTCCTTTGTCCAAAATCATTTTAATAGCGGTTTTATTATTGATTAAAAAATTAGGTATGGCAATCACAATTGGAAACTTACTGTCCTTGTTTTTAACTTCAATTCTCATCTCTATTCAACAAATATAGTAACAAAATCTCCATCTGAGCTTTCTATTGATACTAACTCTCCTATCATCCCATTTTGTACCATTTGCCAAATCTGATTGAAATCAATATTTTCCAGTGCCTTATTCCCATTGACAGTAAATTCACCACTGCCTTCCACTATTACCTTAACAATTCCCATCGGTAAATTAACTTTAACCTTATCACCATCAGATGAATTCACAACTATTCTAAGCATCATTTCATTAATATCTTTTCTTTGTTGAGGCTGTAAATATAAAGTTTGATTACTTTTTTTCCCTAACAGTTCATCAACTGAGATATTGTATATGTCTGATAAATCCAATAATGTCTGAATATCAGGTGAGGTTAAATCATTCTCCCATTTGCTTACGGCTTGTGGTGAAACATTTAATCTTTCCGCAATATCATTTTGCGTTAAATTGTGTTCTTTACGAATATTTGCTAATCTAGTTCCAAAGCTTTCCATATATTTCTCTCCTTTTTCATCTACTATTTAACCATTGCTTAATCGTCATTTGAAGGGACCAAAAGTTGATTTTCTTATTTTTAGTATCTTATTTGTTGTTTTTTAACTCAACTTTTAGTTGATATTTAAAATATTAACATAATTAGACAAGATTTATAATTCATACCTCAATAGCAAAGAAGCCAAATTAATTAATCGCAAATATTCATCTTTTTTTACACTTTCTCTAGATTTCATTATTATCCTGGAAATAGTTAGAATTGATTTATATAATGTATTTATCAATAGAAAAGGAGAAGTATTTTTATGAGCTTTGAGACCTTTGTTAAAGAGATTAAAGATAATAATATTAAGGTATTTGGAATTGAACAGTACTATGATGGTAAACTAATTCATTCTTTTGGTGATACAACAAAAGGAATATATCCGCTTCACTCCATCACAAAAAGCATTTTATCGTTAGCCGTTGGCATTTGTGTTGATAAAAACATCATAAATCTTTCTGATTCTGTCGCAGATTATTTGAGCAATATCCAGCCAGCTTACAATACAGTAACGATAGAGAGATTATTAACAATGTCCATCATGGATTATCCCTTTAATATTGAGGATGATAACTATCTAAACAACATCTTAGCTATTCCATTAAATAATGTTGATAAATACTGTTTCAATTACAGCAATATCACTGCCTATTTAATGTCAGTAGTATTAACAAATGCTCTTAAATCAGATTTATGGGCATTTATTAAAGAGAATATTCTTTTACCTTTAGATATAACAAATGTTGAGTATCATCTAACAAGTGATGGCTATTTCTACGGTGCCTCCAAGATGAAATTATCGGTCCATGATGTCAGCAAGATTGCTCTTTTGCTCTATAATCAAGGCGTGTACCAAAATAAGAAGATCGTTTCAAAAAATTACATCCAAAAAGCAACAAGTAAACAAATAGACAATAAAGAAGGTGGTTATGGCTACTACTTTTGGAAATACAAAAACGGTTTTGCGATGAAAGGGAGCTACAAACAAAGATGCTATATCTTGCCTGAGGAAAAAACCATCATTACATTTTTGAGCGATATTAAAGATGAATCCAATGCGATTGTCGATTTAATGGAAAAACATCTTTTATCTTTATAATTGTTTTAGTTGTCTAACGTATTATTTTTATGATCGACGATAAAAACTATGCTTCCCAAGCCCTTGATATGATAAAAGAAATTAATGATCTTGAAAATTTTTACCATGACATTCTAAAGCATT
>JAEDOA010000187.1 GCA_016302195.1 Erysipelotrichaceae bacterium
GATTTTAACATTCAAAGCGCTAGAAATCAGTTATAATAAAAACAGTAGGTAATACAAGGAGAATTTTTATGGCAGAAATTACCAAGAAGAAAAATGATGACGAGAGCATTGGTCGCTTTGTTCTCGACATCATTATCATGTTTGCAATTTTGATGGGAATCTACTACTTCATCTTTAGCTTTTTCCTATCTAATGAAACTGTTTCAGGCCCGTCGATGCAACCTACTTTTGAAAATGGTGATCGTTTGATTGCGGTACGCCATTTCACCCCTAAGCGAAATGATATCGTGATTTTGAAGGCTCCTGATCAAAAAGGTGCGCTCTATATCAAACGTGTAGTTGGTATGCCTGGTGATATGGTTACTTCTAAAAATGATAAGCTCTACATTAACGGTAAGCGTACCCCTGAGCCTTATTTAAACAATAGCTACGAAAGACAAGCACATAAGCTCGGCGAGCTTTATACCAATAACTTCACTTTGAAAGAACGAGTACCAAAGAATTCGTACTTTGTAATGGGTGATCATAGAGATGTATCTAAAGACTCTCGGTACTTTGGTTTCGTTAAACGAAGTGCTCTTGTTGGTCGAGTCGTCTTCCGTTACTGGCCGTTCAATCAATGGAAAACATTTTAATTAGCTTAAAATTTTATTTTTATAGACAGTTTGGTTAAAATTAAGGTGTAAGGAGAAAGTATTATGAATGAACAACAAGAAGAATTAACAGACGCAATTATTGATTTTCAAGTTAAGCACCATGTAAATGATACTGATTTGGCTTTTGCTAGTCACCTTTCAGTTGAGAAAGTTCATGCTATGAAAACTGGTGAAGATTCATTCACTGCTGAAGAAGTTAATCAACTTTATGATTACATGTCTGCCAATGCTTAATTAGTTATAGATGTGTGAAAAGGCTCCATTTCCCATGAGAAATGAAGCTTTTTTCTTTATCCATTCTTTTCGTGCCAGGCTTTAATTTGTTCAATTCTTTTCTTAAAGCGAATCTCATTCCCTTGTTCACTTGGATAGTAGAATTGACTACCCTCTAATTCTGGCGGCATTGTTTTCATATTAGTTAACTTATCTGGTGCGTCCTGAGCATACTGATAATCTTTGCCATAATTCAATTCTTTCATTAGCTTGGTTGGTGCATTTCTAATTTGAAGAGGAACTGGTAAATTACCTGTCTTTTTAATTGCCTTTTCTGCCTTTTGTTGAGCAACATAAACAGAATTGGATTTTGGTGTACAAGCTAAATAGATTACACATTCAGTCAAATGTACACCGCATTCTGGCATTCCAATAAATTTGCAAGCCTGAAAAGTATTAATTGCGACATTTAAACTATTTGTATCGGCTAAGCCCACATCTTCACTAGCAAATCTTACTAAACGACGAGCAATGTATAAGGGATCCTCACCACCATCAAGCATACGGTTTACCCAATATACTGCAGCATCAACATCGCTATTACGCATTGATTTATGCAGTGCCGAAATCAAGTTATAATGTTCGTCACCTTTTTTATCATAACGTAGCGATTTAGTATTAATTAGCTGATTCAGAATGCTTTGGTCTACAACAACTTTTTTACCAGTCTTTTTGCCATTTAAAACAGCAATTTCTAATGTATTTAAGCTACTACGTGCATCCCCATTACCGAATTCCGCAATCATGCGTAAATCTTTATCAGAAATTTCAACATCCAATCCAGGAAAACCGGCTGGATTTTTAATTGTATTTTTAAGCAGATGAACAATGTCGTCAGTCGACAAAGAATGAAGCACGAATACTTTTGCACGACTAAGAAGTGCTGAATTAACTTCAAAAGATGGATTTTCAGTGGTTGCCCCGATTAAAGTAATGCTTCCACGTTCAACAAACGGCAAAAACGCATCTTGCTGTGCCTTATTGAAGCGATGAATTTCATCAATAAAGACAATCGTCTTTTCACCAAATTGACGATTCTTTTCTGCTTCCTCCATGATTTGGCGAATATCCTTAATTGACGATGTCACAGCACTAAAAGTAATAAAATATGCCTTAGTATGCTTGGCAATGATCTCGGCTAAAGTTGTTTTCCCTGTTCCAGGTGGTCCCCATAAAATCA
>JAEDOA010000051.1 GCA_016302195.1 Erysipelotrichaceae bacterium
ATTTTGAATTAACCGATGGAGTAGATAATATCGATACAGTTTGTGATGTTTGCGTGCTAGCTGGCATGGGACATAATACGGTTATTTCCATCATTGAGAATAATGAAAACTATTTTAGAAATTGTAAGAAAATAATTATCCAGGTTAATAGCGTGGTTGCTCAAATGAGGCAATACTTATCTAATCATAAATTTCAAATCGTTGATGAGTGTATGGTATATGACTACAAATATTATCAAATCATGGTAGTAAAATCTGGTCAACAACAGCTGAATGAACTACAAATTGAGTTTGGTCCTGTATTGTTAGAAAAAAAAGGGGAAGTATTCTTACAATGTTATCAAAAACAATTGAACCATTTTCAAAACCTTTTATCTTCATTACCAGAAAGCCATCCTGACAGAAGTCAATTAAGCCAAAAAATAGAACAGATTAAATCCGTTCTATAAGTCTTTGATAGTTTTTAAAGTTTGTTTTACAAACTTTTTTTATTTCTGAAAGGCCATATTTTTTAACAAACTGGTAAGCAAAATCATCAACTATATTTGAGGCCCCTTTGGGAATTGTCATATGGTATTGCGATGAAAGTAAATCCATATGTTTAATAAAACCATAACGGGCAATCATACTGGCTAAGGCAACTGCTAAGTATTGACTTTCAGCTTTAGTTTTAAAAGTGATATTACCTACAACCTCTTGCTCATTTTTTAAATATTGATAATATTTTTCTTCACCACAAAAATCATCCACTACCAGTAGTTGAGGAAGTTTGTTTACTTTCTTTTTAAGATTAAGATAGGCTTTGTTGTGCATTAGAGCTTTTATTTGGTTTAAGTTGTGTAATTTAATTTGCTCATTATACTTTTCATTATTTAAGATTAATAATGAATAATCAATTTTATTAATGACTTTTTCAACGATATCAGAAATGTATTTATCAGTTAATTGTTTTGAATCGGTAATATTGTACGGCTTAATCAAATCAAGTGATTTTTCGTTAAGACTGACGGCACAAACACAAATTGGGCCGAAAAAATCTCCGGTTCCTACCTCATCTGAACCGCCATGAACGAAAAAGCTATCATCTTTTTTGTATTTTTGGTAATAATATAAACTATTTTTACCTTGAAATACGACTTTACAAGAAGAGTAGATATTGATATTAGCATCATCTAATTTGATACAATAAGTCAAATATGGATTGTTGGATTTAACCAAATATGAACTATATTCTTTGACTATTTCGTTAATCGTCTTCTGATCTAAGGTAATACTGTAAGTTTCCATGTTTTAATTTTACTATAGATTTCAATATTGTGTTGACTAATTATCAAAAAATAGTTTGTGTGTTTTAGAATGACAGTTAACTGCATCATTGATATTTTTCAAAAAATGAGAAGTTGTGTTATAATTTCAAAGATAGGAGTGATGATTATGACATTACCAAGTAATTCAGTAGTATTTATAAATATAGCAGTTATAGCTTTTTTGATTATTTCACTAGTTGTAGGATATATGAAAGGTTTTATGTGGCAATTGGTTAAGACCTTAGCTGTATTAGGAGTTATTTTATTGTGTTGGATTGTTGCCCCTGGTTTATCTAAATTAATTCAGGTATTTCCAGCTAAATACGCTCCATTTCAAGATAGCCCATTATCAAGTGTATTTTATGATAAAATTAACACTTTGTGTTGGTTCTTAATTGTTTTAGTAGTTGGATTAATAGTAATCGCAATTATTAGACCGGTTTTTAATTTCATAACAGAATTACCTGTTGTCAAACAAGTGAATAAAATTGTCGGAGCACTTTTATCTTTAGTGCCTAGTTTTATCATCGTTGTTTTATTTACTTATATTCTAAATACTGCCATATTTACCAATGGTAAGGAGATTGTTAATAATTCAATCTTGAAATATACCAATGTTGTGGTTGATAAAGTGGCAGATGTTTTAAAGGATACATTAGCAGAAAATTTAGCTATTCAAAAAATGTTATCAGATCCATTGTCCCTTCAAAAAGAAGATATTTCCAATATCATTAATTGGTTGAAACGCAGTCAAGTTGACTCACAACAAATATATGATTTTCTTTTGAAATATGGAATAGATACAGAGGTATTAAATAGCTTGATTAATTCAGGAGAATAGTATGGATGAAAATTATCAGGGTTTACAATTTGATGAAATTAAACAGAGAATTAGTCAATACTGTAGTTTTTCATTAGGAAAAGAAAAACTATTAGCAAGTAAACCATCATTTAATAGATTAGTAGTTCAGTTAGTAAATAATCGTTTAAAGCAAGCAATAAATATGGCAGTAAGTTATGGTCCTATGCCTTTTGGTGGTATCTATGATATTACCAGCGAAGTATTGTTGGCTCAAAAAAACGCAGTTTTGAATCCTAATGAACTATTAAAAGTGGCCTCTCAAGCTTATGGAATAAAGCAGATTTATGATTATACTAGTGCTTGCAAATGCGAAAAAGAAGAAATAGGAAATTTGGTAAACTCTCTAGTATCTTTTGAAAAAACATCTTCAGCAATTTATAAATGCATAAATAACTCTGGCGAGTTATATGATAATGCTTCAAGTACCTTAGCTTCGATTAGAAAGAAAATTAGAACTCTGCAAAGCAATATTGCATCTAAATATAATCAATTTATCCAAAAGAACAGCTCTATCCTGCAGGACAGCATAATCGCCAATAGAAACGGTAGAAATGTGGTACTAGTAAAAAATGTTTATAAAAATAGCGTGGAGGGATTACAATATGGTAATAGTCACTCTAATAATGCTACTTATGTTGAACCTAGTCAATTTGTTGGGATAAATAATGAATTACAACAAGCATATGTTAATGAAGAAAACGAAATAAAGAGAATTCTATTCAGTTTATCTCAGCTTGTCAAACAAGATAGTGCAGGATATTTGGCTAATGTTGAAACATTAGCTTTACTGGATAGTATTTTTGCCTGTGGATTATACGCCAAGGCAAATGATGCTACTGTAGGGCAATTAAGTGAGAAAGACTTTATTCTAAAAAAAGCAAGACATCCATTAATTGATTCAAGCAAGGTTGTCAGCAATGATTATAGTATCAAAGATCCTATTAAAATGGTCTTGATAACTGGAGCAAATACCGGTGGAAAAACGGTATCTTTAAAAATATTTGCTTTGTTCTCTTTAATGTTCTTATCTGGTTTGCCACTTTTATGTGATGAAGCTTATATTCCTTTATTTGATGGTATCTATTATGATATTGGCGATGGTCAATCAATTGATGATGATTTATCAACTTTTTCTTCTCACATAAGCAATATATCTAACATTATCTCTAAAGCATCTAGCAAATCTCTAGTCATCTTTGATGAGCTAGGCAGTTCAACTGATCCCAATGACGGTCAGGCTTTAGCTGCGTCAGTATTGGATTATTGTCGTAAAAAGGGTATTTATGTTGTCGCAACTACTCACTTTGCTAAGTTGAAAGCGTATGGTAAGCAATATGATGACATTATGGTTGCCTCTGTTGAATTTGATAACGATAATTTGAAGCCAACTTATCGTTATATTGAAAACTCAATAGGCAATTCAAATGCTCTTGAAATAGCAAGAAGATATGGCTTGAACCAGCAGATAATTGAACAAGCCTATAGTTTTAAACAGGCAAACTCGACTAAAGAGGATTTGTTAATGGAAAAACTGCAGCAGCAATTAAATGATATAGTTTTAAAGCAAGACACTATCGCTCAATTGCAACTACAGTTAACAGCTCAAAAAGAACTATTAGACCAAAAAATAGCAGAAATAGAAAAGAGTAAAGAACAGATTTTAGAGCAGGCCAAAGAACAAAGCCAGCAAATTGTTCTTAATGCCTATAGTCAGTCAGAACAGCTTATTGATAAATTGAAACAAATGGAGAATTACAACATTAATGATGTAGCAAAAATAAAGCATCAAATCAATCAATTAGTTGATGATAATATGTTGGATGACCAGATAGATTATGATAATGAAGAAATAACGGTTGATGATTATGTAAGAGTGAAAACCACAAATCAAATTGGCCAGGTTATTTCTATCGATAAGAAAAATGCGACAATTATTTGTCAGGGCGTTAAAATGAAGGTGGCATTAGCATCGCTGGTCAAGACAAATAAGCCAAAAGAAAAGAAAACGGTATCTACTAGAAGTAAGGTAGTAAGAAAATCTTTTTCTATTGAATGCAACTTGATTGGACTTAGAGTGGATGAAGCGCTAGAGAAGCTTGATAAGTATCTTGATGATGCCTTATTGGCTAATGTTCCTTTCGTTAGAATTATTCATGGGGTTGGAACAGGAGCATTAAGAAATGCCGTTTGGGATAAACTAAAGAGATGCAGGTTTGTAAAATCTTACCAGCATGGAACTGCTCAAGAGGGTTCAACCGGAGCTACGATAGTTTATTTTAAGGAGAAAAATAATGCTTAGAGATAAACTATTAACTTTGCCAAATAATCCAGGTTGTTATTTGATGAAGGATAAGAATAACGAAGTAATCTATGTTGGAAAGGCCAAGAACTTAAAAAATCGTGTTAATTCCTATTTCCATGGTCAGCATAATAATAAAACAACAAAACTAGTTAGTAATATTGTTGATTTTGAATATATTGTTACCCCAAGTGAAAAAGAAGCTTTTATCCTTGAGTATAATTTAATAAAAAAGTATAAGCCACGTTTCAATATTATGTTTATGGATGATAGCTCATATCCATATTTAAGACTAACTATTGAAAAGAATCCGACTTTGAAACTGGTAAGAGATCGGAAAAAGATTAAAAATGCGAAATATTTTGGACCTTATCCTAATGCCGGTTATGCTAGAGAATTGTTAAATTTGCTTCAGCAATTATTTCCCTTAAGAAAATGCAATAATATGCCCTCAAAAGTATGCCTTTACTATCATTTAGGTAGTTGCTTAGGCTATTGTGAAAATCAGATAGATAGTAATGAAATTAGTAAAATGACTGATGGCATAGTAAAGTTTCTCAATGGTGATACCAAAGAAATATTAGATAAAACTATTGAAGAAAGAGACATCTTTGCATCTAATATGGAGTATGAAAAAGCCGCTGAAAAACAGAAATTGATTAATGCGATTAATCATGTCACTAGTGATAATAATATGCAATTTTCATCCTCATTAAGTGAAGATGTATTTGCCTATAGCGTTGATAAGGGCTATATAAGCATTGTTGGTTTGCTGTATCGGGAAGGCAAATTGCTAAATCGTCATTTGCTTTTACAGCCTTTGTACGATGATGAAAATGAGACCTTCAGTTCTTACTTAATCCAATACTACCAAAGTAACCCCTTACCTAAGCAGTTATTATTACCAAATATTGAATCATTATCTTCTTTAAAAGAATTGTTTGATTGTAAGGTTTTATTTCCAATAAAAGGTGATAAGAAAAAACTGATAGAGTTGGCAATAGAAAATAGCAAAATTAACCTTAAGCAGAAATTTGATATTATTAGTAAGGATCGCAATAGTTTTGAAAATGCTGTTAACCAGCTAGCTGATTTACTAGATTGGCCAACAGATCGCATTGAATTATTTGATAACTCTCATACAAGTGGGAGTAATGCTGTAGCAGGTCAGGTTGTCTTTGTTAATGGTAGAGCAGAAAAGAAAAGTTATCGATTATATAAGCTGTCAAATGGAAACAATGATTTTGCTAATATGAAAGAGGTAATCTATCGCCGTTTATTTAATTCATTAATGCATCAAACAGTATTACCTGATATTATTATTGTTGATGGTGGGGAAAGCCAAATTAAAGCAGCGAAAGAAATTGTTGAGCAGTTACAAATCGAAAAAGTCAAGATATTAGGATTGGTTAAAAATGATAAGCATCAAACTGATAATCTAATGGATGACAATTACAATATTTTTCCTATTGATAAGCAATCTGATTTGTTCTATCTTTTAACCAACATGCAAGATGAAGTCCACCGTTTTGCGATTACTTATCACAAAAAATTAAGAGAAAAGCAACAAAGCAAATCAGTACTAGATGAAATAGAAAATATTGGTGTTAAAAGAAAGAGCCTATTATTAAAAAAGTTTGGTTCTATTAAAAAAATAAAAGAAGCTACTTTAGAGCAACTATCACAAGTTTTAGGACCATCAATAGCGAAAAATGTATATGATTATTTCAGAAAGGAACAAAGAGATGATTAAAAGAGTTTTGGCTTATGTATTATGGGTATTAAGTATATTTTGCGAATTGTTCATCGTTACATTGATTAAAGAAAATGTCGAAGATGTTATCCTATTATCAATTATGCCTTTAGGATTGTCTATTACTTTGATGTTGTTTGCTAATTATTTGTATAAAAAAAGTCTAGTTTATCCTAATAAAAAGCTTTCTGATAAAGAAAGGCAGAAAAGAATATTTGATAGCAGCCTACCTATCTATTTGAATATTATCTGCTTTTTCCCAAGTGCTTTATATTATTTATTTGTTAGAAAAGACTTTGACAAAAGACAAAAGAGGACTATATTTTTTGCCTTGTGCTTTACAATAGTATGGCTTTTTATGGTATTTATGACATTTTAAGAGGTATATATGAAAGTAGTTTTTATGAGTGATTCTCATGGTTATGATGATAGAGTAGAAAAAATAATTTCTGATAATAAGGATGCAGATTATTTTTACCATTTGGGTGATATCTGCACCGACTATTCTCATAATAAATTGAATATTATTCAGGGAAATAATGATTATGATTACTATCCTAGAAAAATAGTTGCTCAATTTGAAGGCTTTAAAGTATTAATGTTGCATTCTGATCGAATCTACTATAATAGACTAGTTACACTTAAAAATTTAGCAAAAGACAACAACTGTCAAATTGTTTTGTATGGTCATACCCATTGTTGTAGTGATGACACAATTGATGGGATTAGATTATTAAATCCTGGTTCATTGTGCTATAATCGCGATGGCTCTAAATTATCTTATTTAATTGGATATTTTACAGAAAAAGAGTATTCTTTTCAAAGAGTGACTATTGAATAGCTTATTATTTGTTATTATCTTTGTTGTTTTAATGACATTTTTTTAATCACATATTAAAAAAATGTTATTTTTTCCGCTGAAAACTTAAGAATAGTGCTATAATATTACAGTTTTAGTAGTAAACGGGAGATGTAAAGATGAGCAAGCAGAAAATTATTAATATTGCAGTTATTGCCCACGTTGATGCAGGAAAGAGTACATTAGTAGATGCTTTCCTAAAACAATCAGGAGCTTTAGGAAAAAATGATGAAGAAGTAGATTGTGTAATGGATTCTAATGCTTTAGAAAGAGAAAGAGGTATTACAATCTATTCAAAGAACTGCTCAGTTTTTTATAAGGATTATAAAATAAATATCGTAGATACCCCAGGCCATGCTGATTTCTCTAGCGAAGTTGAGCGAATTATTAAAACTGTTGACACAGTTATCTTACTGGTGGATTCTGCTGAAGGGCCAATGCCACAAACTAGATTTGTATTGCAGAAGTCTTTAGAGCTAGGATTAAAGCCTATCTTATTAATCAACAAAATTGATAAGAAAGATGCACGTGCTGAGGAAGTTGTTTCGATGGTATATGATTTGTTCTTTGATTTAAATGCTAATGAAGAACAAATTGAATTCCCTATCTTATACGGAATTGCGAAAAATGGTATTGTAAAGCTTCATGAAGATGATCCAGATAATGGAATCGTTCCTTTATTTGAAACAATCATTAATCATACACAGGCTTATCCTGATTATGATGATCAGCCTTTGCAAATGCAAGTGTCAAATTTAGCTTATGATGAATATATTGGTAGGTTAGGTATCGGAAGAGTCTATAAAGGCACATTAAAAACTGGTGAACAGGTTGTTTTGTGCAAGAATGATGGGAAGCAGCAAAAGTGTACCATTACAAAAATGTTTAATTACGAGGGAATTAAACGTGTCAGCATTAACGAAGCTCATAGTGGTGATATCGTTATTATTGCCGGTATTGCAGATCTAAGCATCGGAGAAACAATTTGTGATAAGGACTTTATCAATCCACTTCCACCAATTCACATTGATGAGCCTACTTTAAGTATGAACTTTATGGTTAATACTTCACCATTTGCCGGAAGAAGTGGCAAATATGTCACCAGCCGTAATTTGAAAGAAAGACTTGAAAGAGAACTTGAAGTTAACGTCGGATTAAGAGTTGAAGCAACTGATTCAACTGATACTTTCAAAGTAAGCGGTCGTGGAGAGCTAGGATTAACAATTCTTATTGAGAATATGAGACGTGAAGGTTATGAACTAGCAATTTCCAAGCCTCAGGTAATTTATAAATATATTGATGGAAAAAGATATGAACCAATTGAAAAGGTTATTTGTGAAGTACCTGTTCAGTATGAAGGAACAACAATTTCTAAATTAAATCTTCGTAATGGCGAGATGTTAGATATGGTTGAAAGAAACAACTATGCTACTATAACCTTTAAGGTAGCTACTAGAGCGTTAATTGGTTTTAGAAGTGACTTTATCAACTTTACTAGAGGTGAAGGTATATTAATTAGAAGCTATGAAGGCTATGAACCATATCAGGGTGAAATCAATACCAGAAGCAATGGGGTTATGGTTTCAAATGCGACCGGTACAGCAATGAAGTATTCAATCTTCAATCTTCAGGAAAGAGGAAGCTTCTTTATCGGACCACAAACTGAAGTTTATGAGGGTATGATTGTTGGCGTATGCTCAAGAGATATGGATATGCCAGTTAATCCGACAAAGAATAAAACTATGACTGCTGTTAGAAGTACAGGGCATGATGATGCAATGCTGTTAACTCCACCAATTCAATTGACTTTAGAATATGCTTTAGAGTTTATATCGGATGATGAATTAGTTGAAGTTACACCTGATGCAATTAGACTGAGAAAGAAATGGTTAACTGACTTGGAAAGAAAGAATGCTTTCCGTGAAAAGAAAAAAATGGCAGAGAATAATTAGTATTCCAAGTAAAGAAGTGAGTTAGCTAATAAGCAATCGCTTCTTTACGTATCAATTATTATAAAAAAAGAGAAGGATTAATTATGCACTAAAAAATGATTGTTAAGGATAGAGCAATTACTTTTTAGCTGATTTCCTCTCTTTTTGAAATGTTTTATTGACTAAAGGCTTACTAATGTTATAAAATAAAGTGGCTGTTACAAGGAGCGTTTTTATGAGGTATTCGCGGAAAGATTTGTTACAGTTGAAGGATTATCATCTTGAGATCGATGATAAGCTGACCTTTGACGGTGATATTTCAACAATATGTCCAAGGATTAGGGCAATTAATGAGATTTATGTTAAAGGCGATGGCTATTACGACCCAGAGAGTCAAAGACTGGATATCCATCTTCAACTTACAGGTTCAATCGTAGTTGGATGTGATGTTACATCAGAAGATGTCATATTGGATATTGATAGTGACTCAGATGAAGTATTCACATTTGATAAGGGTGAAAAAGATATCGCCATTATTAAATCAGAAGGTGAATATATCAATTTATTACCAACGATATTTCAATTGATAGTTATGGATATTCCATTAAAGGTTGTAAAACCAGGGGTGATTGATTATCCAAAAGGTGATGGATGGGAAGTTATTTCTGAAGAAACTTATCAAAAAGAAAAAAAGAGAAATATTGATCCAAGACTTTCAATACTAAAAGATTATAAACCGCAGGATGAATAGGAGGTGCAGGGACGATGGCAGTTCAACAAAGAAGAGTATCAAAGACACGTAAAAACAAACGTAGAACACACTACAAATTAGTTGCTCCTACATTGGTTAAATGTCCAAACTGTGGAGAATACAAGTTGCCTCATCACGAATGTGAGTGCGGACAAAAGTAAGAAACTATTAAATTTTTACGCCTTGATCTAGAGTAGTCTCTAGATTTTTTTATTTTTTTAACATCAGAAATGTTTTTTTCTGATGTTTTTTTGTTTTTGTGTTGAAAATGAAAACCAGATAAAATATAATATTGGTGTGGACAATACGTCCAATA
>JAEDOA010000188.1 GCA_016302195.1 Erysipelotrichaceae bacterium
AATAAGTATTTGGAAGAATATCCTAAAGAAAAGAATTATTTGCCATCTTTAGATCTCTTAAATTAATATTGCATATCAAGTTTTTTACACGTACCACAACGCCATTTTCTAATTTGCAAAGTTTTGCAAATTTTCCATTTTTGGAATTAAAGTAATATAAATACCCTGCATTCCTAATACCGGCATTTATACGGTAGTAAGCATAGTAGGATGAATTGCCTTCTTTAAATAATCGCATGTGTATGCTTCATAACGAACATCTTCAACTATTCTATTAATAAGCCTTTTATAGTTAGGATCTGTTATTACCTTTTTACTGTTTTGGTCCTTTAATTTGTAGTTCTTCTTCTTTAGTTTTATACGAGTTTCGTTGTTTTGGGTATATGGATCAAATAATATTGTCGGATCAACATCCACTGTTTTATTTTAAAAGGGGGATGCCTTTTCTATCTTTCCATTAGAATATATCGAGTAGTATTTTGCTTTTTTAATCTTTAAATCTTCAGCTTCAGATAAAGGGGATGAAGGAGTTTCATTTACTACTTGAATTTCAATAGCAGTAACATTTGAATATACTTTGTATAAAGCAAGTGCTGTTTTACTGACACGAAAAATATAGCTCCTAATGTAGACAATAAAATGATTTGTACTTTTTTGCTCATGTTTTTATCCCTTTACGTTTTTGAACAAATTATAGCAGTATTGTTTTATATGGTATCTTTCGTTTATAAAATCTTAAAGTACTAAAATATAGAAAGTAAGTCTTAATATTTACTCAAAATCTTCTTTATCTTCTGGATATAGCGACTTTTTAACTTCTCCGGATAAATAATCTTAGCTTCAGCTCCCAAACCGATAATGTAGTCTACCAGATAATCCAATTCACTTGGATTACATGCTCCGGTCAAAAATATATTGTCATTTTTCTCTTCGATTTTCATCGTAGGATAAAGGTTAAGGGATGCCTTCTCTTTTCCTAATTTTGTTAGTTCACAAGAGTAGGGAATAGAATAGCATTTTTGATAAAAATGGCTATAAAGTGCATATAACTCATACTTACTTTTACCAGTTTTATCAGTAATCTCACAAAAACTAATTTGATCGCATCTAGTGATGAGCCATTTCTTTTGGTCAAGATTATAAAGATTGCTAAACCCATTTCCTTGCTGGTAAAAGACATCGCGTACTTGCACTAATTCTGCATTTTTGAAGTATTGCTCTGATATCATTTTCAACACGATATTTTCACTAGCTGCCTTAATCAAAAGCTTAAAATATTTAACATTATGTAAAGTAGGTTGCTGGTGATATGAAACTACTTTTTGCTGAGTTTTAATGTCATCTTGGCGATTCTTAGGTAAGGACTTCATCAACTTATGTGATATTTGCTGATAAGCATTACTAAAGGGAGTAGTAGTCATCTTATTTAAAGCTTTTAATGCAAAAAAGATGGCGTTAATCTCTTCCAAGTTAAAATTAATCGGCACCCATAATTTGTTTTTAGTTAAATGATATGCGCCATAGCGACCTTTTTCTACATAAAAATTAAGGCCGATTTGTTCAAGATTGGCAATATCACGTAGGGCCGTTCGCTCAGAAATATTAAATTCATCTTCAAGCTCTTTAAGATGGAATTGGTCACGGTAACTGAGATAAATTAGCTCTTTATTTAAACGTTCACTTTTTTTCATAATTATTAATCAATCCTGTCAAAAAATGTCGGTATTAAATTATACAATATTATTAAAGCGAAAGAGTCGAAAAGAAGATAAATTATGGAATTTTTGAATGATCAAAGCACTAATACCGATTTCTTAGAATTTGTCACAGATTTTATTCATAATGTCGTTGTATCAACAGTCAATGAAGACGGCCATCCATTTGCTCAAGTTTGCGATGCACTTTATCACGATAATAACAAACTATATATCATGACTAAAAAGGGCAATGATCTTTATAACTGTATTGAACACGCTCCAGAATTAGTCATTACTGCTTCTAAGGGTAACGGCACAATGGATAGCGTGGGTATCGCAATAAACGGTAAGGCTTACGATGCAGATCATAAATACCAAGAAAAAATTTTAGCCAAGAATT
>JAEDOA010000189.1 GCA_016302195.1 Erysipelotrichaceae bacterium
GTATGGGAAGCAGGAGAGTTCGTATAACGGGCTGTTAGCTCAATAGGTTAGAGCAGTTGACTCATAATCATCAGGCTTTGGGTTCAAGTCCTGAACAGCCCACCACAAAAGAAAAGGAGTAATGTATGATATCAAATTTTGTTTTGCACGTTGATATTGAGTTCCTTGAAGAAATCGCTATGGAAGCACAAGTTTATACAGAAGAAGATAATGATATGGCACAGGTGCTTTTTGGTGATTGGTATAGCGATAATAGTTTTCATATCTTTTCTCTTAACCCAGATGATTACTCTCCTCCTGAAGACCCTGAGGAACATCCTGAAGAACAGCGGGTATATGATATCTGTATGGCAATAGTTAATCATTTTAATTATATGCTTATGGTTTATGGAAAAGATTATATCATTGTAGAACTCAATGATTAAGGAGCAAATATGATTTTTTATCACGGAACTACTAACTCTTTTAATCTTAGAGAAGGTGATTATCTTCTCCCTGCTATGCAAACAGGTATTTTAAGAGAAGAGTGGAGAAAAAATAATACTGATAAAGTATTTTTTACAACTTCTCTTTTAAGTGCTACAAAATTTGCTAAAAAGGCGGCTGTCAAGTATGGCGGCGACCCTATAATATATACTATCGAACCTTTTTATCCTTATTATTATAAAAATATAACCAATGAGTATTATACTCATAAAGCAAGGATAACTGGTACATATAATAAATAAGACTTTTTCTAACATTCTGATAAATTCCCCCTTCGTATGTGGCGAGCATCCTCCATCGCTTGCCGCATATAGCAGAGTAGCTTAATTGGTAAAAGCATTCGGTTCATACCCGAAAGACTAAGAGTTCGAGCCTCTTCTCTGCTACCATATACACAGGTCGTCTAATGAGTAAGACATAGCCCGTACAACTATATGTGGAGTGCAAATCCCATCCTGTGTGCCACTTTCTAAAGCAGATTTTATTTTTTCATTTAATAGTCCTTCTTTTTATTGCACTGTAATTTATTTACAGTGCATTTTTTTATTGGGTAGAATTATATAGTTGTGTCTTAGTATTTTTAATATAAAAATAGGAGATTTTTTGAAAGGAGATTTTTTTTATGTATTCAATTACAGCTCAAAGTGGTAATGTTTCTTCATATATAATGGAGTTTCAGGTTGATAAATTAGAAGATATAGCTACTCTTCCTAAATCCCCTACATGTGCGTCAGGTAGCTCATGCTTGTGTTTAGAAAACTCAAGTGTATGGAAACTTGGGGATGATAATGAGTGGCACGAAATCTAATTTAAAATATTAGTTGAACAAGGAGGCATCTATATGGACATAATCGCATATGCTCTTGCAAAAAATTATGCAAATAAAGTTGGTTCAACTATACAAGGTACAAGTTACGATTATAATACAGGTGAAATTACTTTTAACACCGCAAATGGTGATTGGAGAGTCCCAGTTAATAATGGTATGAACGCAACTTATAAAGCAACGTTGGATAATATGAGATATGATTCAACAGACAATACAATAAAAGTTAATGGAGTTGCTGTTGTAACTCAAGATGATTTAGCAATAGGAGATATTGATTTTTCAAATATGTTCTAAAGAAAGGAGGACTTTTGAGAAATGTCAGAGATTGTATCAAAAGAATATTTACAAAAACAATTTCAAAATTATTCTACTGCTATAAAAAATAATTTTGAAAAAAAAGGTGCTGTAACCGCAGAGAAACTTGAATATTCAAATGCGGAAGAGCCTGCAATAAATAATGTTAAATCTGCTTTAGATTTACTATTTGAAGAAGGCGGCGGCGTGTTAGAGGCGGAAATCAAGCCCAATGTCATTATGGGATCAGTTAAAAGTGAATATCCAGTAGGCACCTCTATAGAGGAAATTATCAGAGATATGCTGACAGAAAAGATCGCTCCTAATGTGACTATAAATCTAAATCCCGCAACTACCTTATATGATGAAGTTAAAGATAGCATTAGTTCTCTTACAATTAACGCTATTGTAACAAAGAAAACTAATGATATTAAGAAAATTGAATATTTTGTTAATAACTCTTTAGTTAAAACAAATGAAACAG
>JAEDOA010000052.1 GCA_016302195.1 Erysipelotrichaceae bacterium
CAAAGATGACGAAAGTCAATGGTTAACACAAATTCAAATACCTATTGAATAAATTGGGTTTGATACAAATTGTGTGGCCCCACAAAAAGATGTAGTCATATAGTGTGGTAACGCTTATGCAAATCGTGTGCAAAAAGGTGTGATTTAAATCACACCTTTTTTGAGAATAAAAACTTATAATTTTAAGGAAAAACCATCCTTGTTAATACAATACATAATTCTTTTTTTCCTTCTTTCATGATTGCGAATGCCTTTGGTATTGTACATTAACTCAGAAATACGAGCATTCATACTCTCAGCTATAGAACTATTGATTCTTCTTCCTTTATAAATAGTAAATGAGTTGATAATCTCATCTTTCCAATTCGCTAGTGCGGAAACAAAATCATAGAATTCAGGTATATTCGCTTTAATAAAGGAGTTGTATATAATAGGAAATTCATTTCTAGCTTGTTCAATAGAACTATTTCGATTAAAACTCATGTACTGTTCTTTTAGCTGGTATGCATTAGATAATTGTGGTGAAATGGATAACATCAGTTGAAGAATATCATAGTAATTTAATTCACGTTTAAAGACTTTGTTATATTTCTTTTTATAGTTGCAGTCCAAGTTAGAAGTAAATAGTAGATTTTTCCAGTATTTAAGTAGATAATATTCATTGGAGTTTTGACTATATGAATTCATAAGTCTAATTCTTAATTTAGAGAGGCAATTATTTAGAAGCTGAATCACATGGAAAGGATCAACACAAATGATTGCCTTTTTAAAGTACTTTTTAGCGATAAGTTTGTAGGTAAGATACATATCAATAGATACATAGTGAATGGAAAGTAGCTGACCACTAGAAACAAATTGATCAAAATACTTAGAAAGATATTCCTTTTTTCTAGATGGAAGAGCATCAACAATTCTTTCGTTATAGAAATCATAGATTATACATGAATATTTAGATTTATAGTCATTATCTTTGGTATACACTTCATCGATGCATATAGTTTCAGGGAAGGCAACTTTAGAAATATGACAATATTTATCGAATATTCTCATAACAGATGTTTCTGATATGCCAGTAAGAGAAGCAACAGAACGAAAAGTAAGTTTACTATCAGTCAAAAGATTCATAACTTTAATAATTAGAGAATAAGAAATCGTATTGTTTGGGGGAGATAACTTGTTAACAATAGAGAAACTGTGGTTACACTTTTTACATAGATAACGAGGAATACGAAGGTAAATACTAGAAGAACAAAACAAATCATTTGATACGGTTTGTTTTTTCTTATAATACCCTTTGAACAGCTTATCAATACTACCACATATAGGACAAACGCTATTAGGCTTTTTCTTTAGAGTAACATAGTAGCTTAGTGAATTATCATCGTTAACTGAATTGACGCTATCTACTTCTTGGGCAGTAAGGTTAAGTAAACTAACTAAAATTTGATTTGAATTTGACATATAAAAACCTCCTAATAATTCAAATTATTTTATTAGGAGATTATACGCTTTTTTGAAAATCGCTACTGCAAATTGTGTGCATATATACTACCACACTATCTGCAGTTGAATTACCACAACCCCAGAAGTTGAAGTTATCTTGAAAAAAGTTTATTTCGGTTGTGAAATAAACTTTTTATTTAGGATAAATGAATAAGTATTTCCTTGTTATTATCTTTTCTTGATTTGCTGATTAGTTTATAATCAATTGTAATTATATAGAAAAAAATAATAGGAAAGATAAGACTATAATGTATTGTTTTAAGAAAAATCTCATATATAAGATGGTTGAGAAATTGTTTTGATATCCTGTGCTATGGATACTATCGATATTTAACGATGGCTTTACCACTTGTAAAGTTACTTTCACATTCGCTGACTGAATAAGTAAGTGTCAAATACTCATAATCAAAATCGACTGTTATACTATATCTAGCAGGTAAATCGCTATTGCGATAACTAAACTGCAGTGTTGTGTCATTAATCCAGCCATGACATCCGTAGTTAATGCTTGGTATATAGCCTTCAGTTTTATCATTTCCGGTTAGTGCCCAGGAAAGTTTTGATAGTTCGATAAAATCCGAATCAAATTTGTGCCATTTTCCCGCCTTGCTAGCAAATAGATATTTGTGATTGTCCTTGGTTAAATAAATATTTATTAGGTCATCTTCAATATTGAATTCAATTTTCTCAAATGAAGAATTATTTTGACAAATCAGTTCTTTATGATTGATAATATCGATTAATTCTTTGTTTTCAGTGCCTTTAGCAATCTCCTTTATTCTAAATTCTGACTGGAAAGTGTTACTTCTATCATTGTCAATAACATCAAATAAGCTGTCAAGAATTGGCTGAGAGCTGCCAGCCGCTGAAGTAACTGCTAGAACTAGCTGGTTTTCTGGATTAACAAGGCATAACTGGCCAAAAAGGCCACTTGCCCGATAACTGTTGTGAGTTGACATCCAGAATTGATAACCATAACCATTTACACTTTCGGATTTACTGTAAAATGGAATAGTATCAATTTGTTTATGGGTTGCCATTTCTATCCATTTTTCAGATACAATTTGTTTGCCATTATAGTAGCCCTTTTGCAGCAATAATTGGCCAAATTTAGCTAAATCATTACAACTTAAATGCATACCCCAGCCACCAATGTTTCTATTTTGGTTATCTTGGTCGAAATAACATTGGCTAATTTCTAGTGGATTTAGGATATTTTCTTTTATAAAATGGAAGGTCGAAGTATGAGTAATAGTTTCAATTACAACCGATAGTAAGTAGCTTGATAAATTATAATAGTGGAAGTGATCGCCATTTGGCCAGGATAAAGGTTTTCTAAGAATTACCTCAACCCAATCCTGTCCAAAAGGAATATAGGGTTGTTTATCATGGCCTAGCTGCATGGTTAATAATTCAGCAATGGTAATATTGCTGGAAGGATAATCTCTTAAATATTCATATTGCTTAAGATAATCAAGCAGCTTAGCTTTTAAATCTATTAAGCCTCTATCATAGAGAATACCTATTGCCAGGGAAATAAATGATTTTGTGCAAGAATAAATTGTGTTTAATTCATCGGGATTATAGGGATAATAACCTTTTGATAATATCGTTTTGCCGTTTTGTAGCAAAACGATATTGTGAATTTCCAGATTTTTATTCTCTAACTGATTGATAAAATAATTGATATGATATTGATTTAATTCTTTCATATTAAACCTCTTTCCTAATACTATTATAGCAAAAAAGCCTGTCTAAGCAGGCTTTTAGTGAACTTCGTTTTTGATTTCCAATAATTTCTCTTTTAGTTCGTTTTCTAACTTACGTAACTCAACTTCAGCTGCATTACGTTTTTCTCTTCCTTCAGATTGAATCTTTAATACTTCGTCTAAAGTTTCTATCAATGCTTTGTTAGTTTGTTGTAATGTTTCAATTTCAACAATTGAACGTTCAGAAGCTTTAGCTGTTTCGATTGTACCTTGTTTTAATGCTTCAGCGTTCTTCTTTAATAAGTCGTTAGTCATCTTGTCAACAGCAGCTTCAGCATCAATAGCATCCTGGGCATGGGTTAAACCTAAAGCGATTACCATCTGAGACTTCCATAAAGGAATAGTATTTACCAAAGTAGATTGAATTTTTTCGGCCATGATTGTATCGTTGTTTTGAATTAAACGAATTTGTGGAGACATTTGAACAGCAACCATTCTTGTCATTTCTAAATCATGTAGTTTCTTTTCAAAACGGTTAACTAGTTGAGCATAGTCATTTGCCTTTTGAGCATCTTCAGTTGTGCCTGTTTCTTGAGCTATTTTTTTAAGCTGTGGCAATTCTACTTCAACAGCGTGTTTTAATTTCTTTTTGCCTGCAGCAATATACATTGTTAATTCTTTTTTGTTTGTCTCATTTTTTGCATATAATTCATCTAAAACCGCAATATCCTTCAACAATTGGATTTGATTGTCTTCTAGAATTCCGCAAATTTTTTCAACGTTAACATTTGCCTTTTCATATTTAACTCTTAAGTTATCTATTTTGTTTCCTGCTTTTTTGAAAAAGCCAAGAAAGCCTTTAGACTCTTCTTCAACATCAAAGCCTTTAAGTTCGGTAACAAGATCTGCTATCATATTGCCTATCTGACCTAAGTCTTTAGTTTTCATATTTTCCAATGTCTTATCAGAGAAATCAGAAATCTTGTTTTGAGCAGTTGAACCATAACTCATGATGATATTTGTATCACTGATATCTATTTTTTCAGAGAAGTCATCAATCATCTTTAATTCTTCGTCTGAAAAGACTGACATATCTAATTCGGTTTTAACAGGTTTTTCATCTTCAACTTTTTCTGTTGTCTCTGCAGTGTTATTCTCTTCTGGTTTTTCCAGGGTTAAAACGATTTTTTCTTCTTCCATTTTGGTTTTATCCTCCATATTCTCCTTTTATTATAACAAACTTAAGAAAGTTTTAGGTAAAAAAGTGGTAAAATAATAAGCGAGATGTTTGTAGGAGGATAAATCATGGAAGTTAAAGAACGTAGTGAAATACAACAACAATATAAATGGGACTTAACAAGTTTATTTGAAAGCGATGAAAAATGGGAAGAAAAACTTGCCAGCTTAAAGGGACAACAACAGGTTGCCTTATCATATCAGGGAAAACTTGATAATGCTCAAACTATTTATCAATATCTAAAATGGGATTATTCTATTACTAGTGATCTAAGTGATTTGTTTTGTTATGCTTCGCTTCGTCATAGTGAAGATACCAGAGATTCAAATGCCACTTCAATGTATTCAAGAATTTATAGCTTGTATGTGGAGATTTCATCAGCAAGTGCTTTTGCTAGACCTGAGATTCTTTCTTTGGATGATGATAAATTAAAAGCAATCATTGAAGATGATCAACTAAAGGATTACAGATTCATGCTTGAGGATTTATATAGAGAGAAGAAACACACTTTATCTGCCAAAGAGGAAATAGTAATCAGCTCTTTTGGAGAATCGTTTGCGGCTGCATCGGAAATTTCAGAAAGCTTAAGAGATAGTGATTTGACTTTTGATGACATCACAGATGGCGAAGGAAAAAAGTATCCATTAAGTGAATCTAGTTATATTCATTATCAAATGAGTGATGATAGAACACTAAGAAAGAGTGCTTTTGAGTCATATTATAAAACCTATAAGCAACATATCCATACTTTCGCAAGCGCATATAGAGCTCAGGTTAAAACAGCTGTAACTGAAGCAAGATTAAGAGGATATGGTTCATCTAGAGAAATGTCATTATCAAAGAATAATATTCCATTAAGCGTTTACGACAATTTAATCGAATCAGTTCATAGACATTTGAATTTGATGTATCGCTATTTAGCTATTAGAAAGAAGTTGCTGTCTGTTGATGAATTACATTATTATGATGTTTATGCTCCTTTATCAAAGGGAAGCAATAAGCAATATACTTATAAACAGGCCCAACAGATGGTATTAGAGGCAGTTAGTCCATTAGGCAAAGAATATCAGAAGAAGGTTCAGCAGGCCTTTGATGAAAAATGGGTAGATGTATATCCTAATGTAGGTAAGTCAAATGGAGCTTACTCTTCAGGAACATATCATTCCAACCCATATATTATGATGAACTTCAATGGCTCACTTGACAGCGTATCAACACTTGCTCATGAGATGGGTCATTCCTTACATACTTACTTAACAAATAGCCATCAACCAGTACAGTATAGTGATTATTCATTATTTGTTGCAGAAGTTGCTTCAACTGTTAATGAAAATTTATTAATTGATCAATTATTACAAAATTGTAATGATCCAAGAGAAAGACTGGCTCTTTTAAATGAATATTTGGAAGGATTTAAGGGAACTGTGTATCGTCAAACAATGTTTGCTGAATTTGAAATGAAGGCTCATCAGATGGCTCAGCAAGGGCAATCACTAGATTGTGATAGTTTATCCGAAGTATATGAAAACTTAATAAAGCTTTATTTTGGCGATGAACTGGTAATTGATCCAGAAGTTAAGTATGAATGGGCAAGAATACCTCATTTCTTTAATCCGTTTTATGTTTATGTATATGCTACTGGATATACTAGTGCAGTAGCCATTAAAGAAGGTATCTTAAAGCAGGGTCAAAGCGCAGTTGATCGTTATCTGCAATTCTTATCAATGGGTTCAAGTGATTATCCGCTTAATGAATTAAAGCATGCAGGTGTTGATTTAACTAGTAGTGAATCAATTGATAGAGCATTTGAGAAGCTTGAAGAAATCTTAGATGATGCAGAAAAGACCATCGAATTATTATAATATAAAATGATTAATTCTATTGGCTGACAGATGTAAGAGATAAAATAAATCATGCAAAATGAAAACCTCATCCAAGAGTTTATAGCTCAAGGCTGAGGTTTTTTTCTGTAACTCCATTTTATAACTAAAAGAAAAAGCATTACAAATAATATAGATAATGAAATTACGACTGTAGTTAAAGTTTGTAAACAATGCGTTAAATAAGTGCAATCTAATAGTCCATTATAAATGATTACAATTACTAGAATGAACAACGCAATAAGCATAAAGAAGAAGCGATAGCGAAAGCTTCAATTGATATTTTTCCTTTTTTTCACCTTCATTTTTATGATGCAGAATTTAAATTTGAAGTAATCACTAATAAAAGCGTGAGCATTTTATCAAACCAATTAGAGTTTTTTTCTATATCACCTTACACAATTGTTACATCTTGCGTTTTTTAGTGTATTAGCCATATTACTACCTTGCGTTTTTTAGTATATTATGTTAAGATAAATTTGCGTAAAATAGTATAGGTGGTGAAACTATGATATTTAAAAGAAAAACTTATAACAGGTTAATAGAATGGAAAAATAAGTCTAGGGGAAGAACTGCTATGTTAATTGAAGGTGCCAGACGTATTGGAAAATCAACTATAGTTGAGGAGTTCGCAAAGAACAATTATAAAAGTTATGTCCTTATTGATTTTTCTATTGCATCAGATAGAATAAAAGATATTTTTGAAAATACATTATCAAATCTTGATACGTTTTTTATGCTGATTTCTTTTGAAACAGGAGTTCCACTGTATCAAAGAGAATCACTTATTATTTTTGATGAAGTGCAAAAATATCCAAAAGCAAGAGAAGCAATAAAACATTTGGTAAAAGATGGAAGATATGACTATATTGAGACGGGATCATTAATCTCTATAAAAGAAAATGTTAAGGATATATTAATTCCTTCTGAAGAAGACAGTTTAATAATGTATCCTATGGATTTTGAAGAATTTGCAGAAGCATTAGGAGAATCTATGTTAATTCCATACATTAAAGAATGTTTTGATAAAAAGGTTCCGCTACTTGATTCAATTCACAAAAAAGCTAGTTTTTTATTTAAAGAATATATGTTAGTTGGAGGAATGCCTCAAGCCGTATCTGCATTTGTAGAGCAAAAAAAGCAATTTGAGGAGTGTGATTTTCAAAAAAGAAACATTTTAAAAATATATCGAAATGATATTTTGAAAATTGATAATATATATCAGGCTAAAGTTCTTTCTATATTTGACCAGATACCATCTTTCTTATCTTCACATGAAAAAAGAGTAAGAATCAGTTCAATTGACCCAAGCAACAATGGAATAGCTTATGAAGAAACATTCTTTTGGCTCGCAGATTCAATGATTTGTAACGAGTGTTTTGCTTGTTCTGATCCGAATGTGGGATTATCATTGACCGAATCAAGAAAATTTATCAAATGTTATATGGGAGATACAGGATTATTATTATCCCATACATTTGATGAAAATATAAAAAACGATATTAACATTTATACCGCGATACTTCATGATAATCTTTCGATTAATAAAGGCATGTTTTTTGAAAATGCCATTGCACAAATGCTAACTGCCAATGGACACAAACTATATTTTTATACCCATTTTTCTAAAGAAAAACATAGGAACGATATAGAGGTTGATTTCATTATTTCTACTGGTAGTCGTGTAAATAATAAAATAATTCCTATAGAAGTTAAATCATCAAAAAACTATACTGCTTCTTCCTTGATTAAATTCAAAGAAAAATTTCATGAACGAATAGCTGGATCATATATAATTCATCCCAAAAATCTATCAATTAGAGATGATGGAATTATTTGTATTCCAGCATATATGACATTTTGCTTATAAAATAAAAAACAGTGACATTTTATTCATCATTTGTTCACTGTTTTTTTAATCCCTAACGGGCTTGATGCTTAGATGAAACCTATTAGGGATTTTATAAATAATAGATTATCTTCACTTTTCACTTTGCGTTCTTTAGTAAATAAAGAATTTTTATATTATTTTTTGAAAATATTTTTCTTATCCGAAAAAGACATAGAATTCTATGAAAAAAGAGATTTACCTATTGGCGTTAACACATTTTTATGTTAAAATACAATCGAAAAAAACATAGAATTCTATGAAAAAGGAGATTTGCTATGATAGAAAGAAATCAATATTTATCAAAATTAATATCTGCAAAAAATAATGGTTTTCCAAAAATCATTACTGGAATTAGAAGATGTGGCAAATCCTATTTATTAAAAGAAATTTTCAAAAAACATCTTATTGAAACTGGTGTGTCAGAGAATCAGATTATTATAATAGATTTAGATGAGATAAAAAACGCTAAATATAGAAACCCAATTGAATTAGATAAATATATTAGAGAGCATTGCAATAAAGACATAATGAATTATGTGTTTATTGATGAATTGCAATTAGTTTCTTCTATCATAAATCCAATTTATACTGAAGGAAAATATGTAATCGCAAATAAAGAAGATAAAGATATTATCACTTTTGTTGAAGTATTATTAGGCCTTTCGAGAGAAAAATATATAGATGTTTATGCTACAGGATCGAATTCTAAAATGTTATCCAGTGATATAATTACCGAATTTAGAGATAAGGCTACAAATATTACATTAACTCCTTTATCATTTGAAGAATTTTGTAATTACAAAAAAAGTTCATCATCTGACACTGTATTTGAATATATGAGATATGGTGGTATGCCTCTAGCTGTTTTAAAAAAAGGTGAGGAAAAGAAAGAATATCTAAAAAATTTATTTGAGACGACTTACTTCAAAGACATACTAGAACACAATAATTTAAAAAAAAGCGAAGCATTAGATTCTTTGTGCAATATTATCAGTGAAGAAACAGGACAATTATTCAATAGCACAAGAATAGCTAATATATATAAAAGTACTACAAGAAGCAAGATAGATAAAGATACTGTAGAACAATATATAAATTATTTTGTTGATTCATTTATCATTAAAGAGGTAACAAGATTCGACGTTAAAGGAAATAGTGAAATCGGTGCTCTTAGAAAATATTATTTTGTAGATAATGGTCTAAGAAATGCAAGATTGAATTTTGCTTATGAAGACGAAGGACAAATGCTTGAGAACATGGTATACAATGAATTGATTTATAATGGTTATACGGTCAACGTCGGGTCTTTTGAAAAATATGAAAAAGACAAAAATGGAAAAAGCATTAGGAAATGCTACGAAATTGATTTTATTGCCAAAAAGGGATCAAAAAAATATTATATTCAAGTCAGTAACGATATTTCGTCATTAGAAACCAGAGCAAGAGAAATCAGGCCATTTATTGCACTAAATGATTCTTTTCAAAAAATTATCGTAATAAATAGACCACTTGAAGAGTCTTTAGATAGCAATGGATTTGTTATCATTGGCATCGCGGATTTTCTTTTAAGATTTATTAAATAAAATATAAAAGCCAGGTATGTTTAGTAATATCACCAGAAATATAATAAAGCTTTTATCTGATTTTTTAATATCACTTTACAAATTTGCTGCATTTAATTTTGCATATTTGCTATATTGTATTTTACAAATCTCATATATTTGCGTCAGTCAATTTATTAATAGGCTAAAACAAAAATTCCTAACGGGCTTGATACTTAGATCAAACCTATTAGGGATTTTTACAAATTATAGA
>JAEDOA010000053.1 GCA_016302195.1 Erysipelotrichaceae bacterium
AGTTTTTCTGGGGCAACTCTTCTGGCATCTGATAAATAGATTTCATGATGCATTCTTGTATTAGAAAAGTCATTAATGTAGCCGTTTTCCTTTATAAACTTGTCCATTAGCGTAATTGTGTCAGGTTCATCATCATATGAACCAATATGCATGATTTGAACGCATAGTCCTTCTTCGATTGTAAGAAATTTGGCATTTGAGCAATCAATTCCTTTCTTGGTTTTCACTTGTTGTTTTGCCCAGTTAAAGTCTTTCTCACTTACAAAATCTGGTAGTCTAATAACAGATATCCACTGAAATGCGTCTTTTCTTGAATAATCTATCTGCGTTACTCCTTGCTGCCACCAAAAGCCTTCTAAAGGTGGAACAACATAGTCAAAATATCCTTCAATACGATAATCTGTTAGTTTACTCATCTTTATTGTAAAGGCCAGGGCATAAAGTATTGAGATTGAATTTTTATATTCACCATCTTCTTTATTAGGATCGCCACAACTCTTTACAGCTGTATAGTTCATTTTAGGAATTGTTACTATTTCAGGTTTTTTCTTCGGTAAAAAAATTCTTTATATTCCTTCTTGAAGTCAAATGCCATAATGGTTTTCCTTTCTTCTATTGTTCATTGGCTAAATAATCAACAATATACTCAAATAGCTGCTGATTACCTTGTTGATTTAGATGAACCATGTCGGCTAAATAGTACTCTTTATGGTTGTTCAATATGTCCTTGAAGGAAATAATGTTCTCACAACTGATATCTGTTGGTTGTGATGTTGTAATAATATATACCTCATTATCACTACATATATTTAATATGCTTTGATATGTTTCTTCATTTAGTTTGTATGAGGAATCAACAACTATCATAACCTTGTAGTTTAATGTATTTTCATCTTTAGCTTTTTGAATTTGAGATAATAATAACTGATCATCAAGATATTTTTCTGTAATAAAATTTGCCTCAGGATATTTATCGGTTAATAAATCATATAGTCCTGTTAATAAATCATTACCGAAGAAACTCATTTTGCTTCTTAGCTGATTCTCGTGTTTGTTTATCGCATCTTCTTTCATCTTTTCAAGTTGCTGATATTTAACTTGATAGATAGAATTAAAGATTAATTCTGCATAGGCTTTTCTTCCTGCTGGCTGCAAATGAATATCATCAGAATAAAACCAATCGCTATGACCGCTAGAATACTGTTGCCAATCGATCAAGTGGGCATTGTCGTATTTTTTGACAAATTCTCTCAGTTTATCATTAACATGGACATCCTTATCATTTGTCACTGTAACCCAGAAAACATCATT
This sequence comes from Erysipelotrichaceae bacterium, assembly GCA_016302195.1. Lineage (GTDB taxonomy): Bacteria > Bacillota_I > Bacilli_A > Erysipelotrichales > Erysipelotrichaceae > UBA1783. Next base: position 1,312 of record JAEDOA010000053.1, read on the forward strand.
TTCACCGCAATAGCTCATAATATTGTCTTTGACATATTCAGGTACATCACCGTTTGTACCTGCATGAATTACAACTGGGCCCTGAATAGTTAATGACTTGATTATTTCTGCCATTACCCAACCGCTTCTTGATACTTCAGCATCTACATAACCGTTTTCGAATTGACTTCTTAAATTATTTGCTGCGCCAAGCATAACTGAGTCACCGATGCATACAACTGGAAGCTTGCTTACAGTTTCCTTAATCTGTTCTTCATTTGGTTCTAACTCGCTTAACAGCTTTTCCCAGGCATCATTTTCCTGTTTTAATTTTTCGGCATATTCAGCTTTTTGTTTTTCTATTTCAGCTGCGCTATCCGCTAGCTGTTGCTGAAGCTGTTTCATTTCCTCACTATGGTCTTCAGCGATAATATACTTATATCCCCCTAAACCACTAAAGAGTAAAACAATAACTAATACAACCAACTGTATTTTTTTAAGATTCTTTCTTTTTGATAAGGCAAAATGAATAATGAAACTAACAATAAATGTTATTAATGAAATGATTAAAGCATTAATATATATGTTATCCTGTTTTGTTGATAAAATCTGATATAGGTAGATAATTGGATATTGAACTAGATATACTTCGTAGGAAATTGTTGAGATAAATGAAAATATTTTTTCAACGAAGTTTTCTTTTGTTTGATCAATCGATATCGCGCATTCAATGATTATACAGCTTATCATGCTTGAAATCAGCATTGCTGGAGCAAATAGCTTACTTGAAGAATCTACAATAAAAAATAATATTATTATAAATACAAGTGAACCATAATAAATTGTTTTAAAGAAATTCTGGTGACTGATATTGTAAATTTGTAAATAATGATGAATAAAACTGATTGCTACGCCTAAAAGAAGGGAGAATACTCTAGAGAAACTATTGTAATAGACACTTGTTATTGGGGCTTTAGCGCTGTATACAAAGAAGAAAATAGTAAATGCAACAGCAAGCAATGAAGAAATAACAGATGGCATCCATTTAGCTAACTTCTTAGTTGATTTGATCAATAAAAAGATAATAGGGTACACTAATTCAAACTGAAGCAGTATCGCAATATACCAAAAATGCATAAATGGTGAAGTAGTATGTCTGGCAAAATAGTCCTGGTTAGCTGCTATTTGCCAAAAGTTGTTATAGCCTAGTAAAACAGAAGTTGTTTCAGGTTTTAAACTTACCCATATTACATCTTTTATTAGAGAAATTGATGCAACTGATATTAATACAACAACAAATAAAGGAATGTAGATCTTTTTAAATCTTGAGATATAGTGCTTTTTTAAGTCTACTTTGCCTTTTTTTAGTAGTGATCTAGTAGTTAGATAACCACTTAAAACAAAAAAGCAGCATACAGCTAGATAACCACCTTTTAATAATCCTAAATGGTACAATAGCACCGCTAAGCATAATATTGCTCTAAATATATCTAACATAATAAAACGTTTCTTTTCCATTTGATGACCTCAATTCTTTTACTTTCTAATTATAGCATAGCCACCATATAAAAAAACTGTTACATTTAAGTAACAGTCAAATAGACCTTATCTTGTAAATAATAAGAATAAGTAAACAAGCACAATTGCTGCAAGTACTACAGCTGCAATTTTAATAAGTAAGCTTTTCATGATATCTCCTTTTAATAGTATGTTTCCTCTACATCAACAAATTCTATATCGTATTGTTCTTCATCGAGAATATTGTATATGAATGATTTAATAACTTTTTTCGCATTTTCCTTTGCGTTTACAAACAAACCATTAGCTATTGCTTGTTTATAAGCTTCCTCTACTAACGCTGTTTTCTTATTTTCCAAAGTTTCGTCAGTAATATCATTAAAGATTGATTCAGATCTGTAAATTGGTACATAGGAACCAGCTACGATGTCTTTTGTAAATAGAGATGGTGATGGCAACTCAATGATAATTTTTCCTTTAACGTCATCATGAGGAAGAGTTTTTTCTATTTTTAATGCTTCAAAATCGTATCCAGCCGTTAAATGAACATCAAAAGAGAAAATACATACACTTCTAGTTAATGGGATATCAACAACATTTACTAATTGTCTTGATTCATTTATTACTCCTACTTGAGTAATATAGGCTTCTTGGGTGCATAGTTCACCAATGTCTTTGAGAGTTAACTTGGCAATTTTATCTCTTTCTATATCTTTTTGGATGAACATTGGTAAAATAATTATTGCAAGAATAACTATTCCAGCAATTATTGCCCATGGAACAATTCTCCGTTTCATCTTTTTTAATTTTGTTTTTATTTTCGAAATAGCGCTTCCCTCATTTTTTTTATCACTTGTTATCTCATCCTCAATGTCCTCAATTATTTCTTCAACTATTTCTGAGAGTTCCTCTTTATCTTCGGTTTTTACAACTTCATTATTATCTTCACTCATTTTAAATTTTCCCCCTTAATTTATTAATATTATAGAACATTGACTTTATAAATTAAAGAGAACAACGTTGCGTGCAGTTAATTTTTTTCAAGAAAACGTGCTAAAATAAAATTATGAATGAAGTGTTTTTTACTGTTGAAAGACAATTTTGCCAAAAAGATGTTGAACAGTTTATTGATGGTATTGATTCAAAGCAGAAATACCAGTTTTTTAAGCAGGCTAAAAAGAAAGACAGGGAAGTATTTGTTGTCAAAAAAATGATATAGTAATAGGGTTATATGTGTTTCTTTTTATCGAAGATGAAAAATATTTGGAGTTGTTGTTTTACTTATCAAATGAAACTAGAGCTTTTGATTATTTACTGCTTTATTTATCAGACAATTATAAGGAATTTAAAATAGATTTTGTCTTTGATAAAGATGAAAAGATGGTTGAGAGCTTAAAGAAATATAATTGCATCTTTGAAAAAGATCAATATGTTATGAAACTTAAAGATTATAAACCAGTTAATATTACTAATAATATCGTTAATTATTGTGAGAAATATAGAGATCAATACACTCAATTGCACAGCAAGGATGTTTATTGGACAGCAGATAAAGTAATAAATAGTCCAGAGCAGTTTAAGATTTTTTTGTGTCTTGTAGATAATCAGGTCGTTGGCTACGTTGATATGAGTTACTGTTTCACGGTTAATCAACCTTTTGACGTATTTGTTAAAAAAGAATATCGTAACAGGGGAATATGCAAAGAAATGCTTACTGTTGCGATTAATAGTAATGAAAATAGACAGGTTGAGTTAACAGTTGATTATGATAATGAATTTGCGATAAAGGCCTATAGAAGTATGGGCTTTGAGAATGTTGGTAATTTAATTAGTACTGTTCATATGTTTTTATAAATACTAAGGGGTGATAATATGCCATTTGATATTATTGATAGAAATATTGTGGAAATGAACTGTGATGCTATTGTCAATTCAGCTAATCATTTGGTAGCAGTTGGTAGTGGGGTTGATTATCAGATTTACCAAAAAGCAGGAGAACAACTGTTTAAAGCTAGAGAGAAAATAGGAGTAATCGATTATGGCCAAGCAGTTATCACGGATGGATATAATCTCGCTGCTAAAAAAATTATTCACACTGTCTCGCCGGTATATGATGGAACTAATAGTTGTAAAGAATTGTTAGAGAACTGTTATAAAAACAGTTTGAGACTGGCCTACCAAAACAATTGTAAATCAATCGCTTTACCGCTATTAGCAAGTGGTAATAATGGTTTTCCTAAGGATATAGCTTTAAATATTGCCAATAAGGCAATAAATGAGTTTATGGAAAACTGTGATGAGATTAACATATACTTAATTGTTTATAGTAAAAAGGATATATCTGAAGGATTAGCCAATGAGCAATCAATCAACTCTTTTATTAATAGAAATCTAATACATAATCGCAATGAGCAAATCAAGAACTTCTTTTTTAGCGCTTCAAATGTAGAGAAAGAGAACTGTTGTGTTAGTTGTGATTCTTACTGTGGGATAGTAAAGCATGAAAGCTTCTCAGAAAGTCTATTAAGGCTTATTGATGAGAGAGATTTAAAAGATTCTCAAGTTTATAATAAGGCTAATGTTTCCAGACAGACTTTTTCAAAAATAAGATGCAATAAAAATTATAATCCTGATAAAAATACTGCTCTTGCTTTAGCAATCGCTCTTAAACTTGATTTGAATGATACCCAACAACTAATAGCCAAAGCAGGATATGTTCTATCGGATAGCATCGTAGCAGATTTAATAGTAAAATATTTTATCACCCAGAAAAATTACGATATTATCAAAATTAATGAAACGCTATATGCCTATTCCTGCAAACTGTTGGGTAGTAAAATGATTTAATAAATAAGTAATTTGTCACTTTTCAAGTGACATTTTCTTTTTGATTTTTTTGTATATTTTATCTGTAAAGATTGGAGGAATTATAGATGGAAAAGTATACAGAAATTATCTTTATTTTAGATCGCAGTGGTTCGATGGCTGGATTGGAAATGGATACAATAGGAGGCTATAATGCTACTATTGAAAAACAAAAAGCCCAGCAAGGCCAGGCAGTCGTATCAACAATTTTGTTTAATCATTACAGCAAGGTTATCTGTAATAGAGTAGATATTAATGAAGTAAAGAAGATGGATGAGAATGATTATCAGGTATATGGATCAACTTCTTTACTTGATGCTGTGGGTGGAGCTATTGTTCATGTTGAGAAAGTACATAAAATGTTAGGAAAAGCCAACTGTCCTGAAAAGACTATTTTTATCATAACTACAGATGGTTATGAGAATAGCTCAAAAGAATTCTCTTATAAAAAGGTCAAATCACTAATAAACAAACATGATGATTACCAATTCATTTTTATGGGAGCAAATATAGACGCTTATCAGGTGGCATCGGATATAGGTATTTCCAAAGATACAACGGTCAATTACTGTTGTGATCCCCAAGGTCAAAGATTATGCTTTAATTCAATAGATAATGCTATTAGTGACATAAGAAAAAATGGAAAAATAAAATCAAACTCTTGGCGAGCTGAAAGTGATAATTACTACAATAAAAACACTAAAATGAGAAAATAGAAAGATTGTAAGAGAGGTATGTTTATCAGGCAGTAATATCAACAACAACATTACTAATGCCTACTCTCGCAAATGCGCTTGTGGGTTTTAACCAATATGCTAATTTTGGCAGTATGAAAATGATGCTTTTTGCTTGCTAATCGTCAATTCTTTCAATTTTAAAAATATTAAGGGTATCTACATCAGGGCAGCTAAAAATAGTTGTTCCCTTTTTTTGATTTGGTATTTCACCGCCATATCTCAATATGTCAATATAAGGAAAGGCAACATGTAAAGCCATGGGACATATTTTGCCTCTTTCAGTATCATAATCAAAACTGTCACCAATCTTGTGACCTCTATGGCATTTCATTGTTCCTTTTTGATCTATTAAAGTAATTCTAATTTTTGGCCTATTCATCTTTTAACACTCCTAGACAAGATTCGATTGGTATTCCCTTGTACTTGTCAACATTTTCGAAATTAATTTCTAACATTCTCTTTACATTATTCATTGCTTTTTGGGTTGCTTGGTAAATGGTTTTTCCATCCATTATCATTGCGATAAAGACTGCTGAGAAGATGTCGCCAGTTCCTGGAAATCTAGTAGGTATTTCCTGATAGTCTATTCTAAAATAACTAGAGGTTTTATGATCAAAACCCACAACACTCATAGAGTTGCTATCTTTTATTTTTGCGCTTGTGATAACTACAGATTTTGCGTGTAGTTTTCTAAGCTTATCGATAATATCGTGCAACTCTAATTCACTTGTTCCATCTTGCTGATATTTTACATCGGCTAAATAGCAGGCTTCGGTATAATTAGGGATTATATAATCAGCAACTGCTATTAGTTTTCTCATTAGCTTTACAATTTCTTCTGATACTCCATTGTACAGCTTACCATTATCTCCCATTATTGGATCGGTAAAAATGATAGAACCACTTTCTGATTTTTCTTTACAGAAATTGATGATAAGTTCAGTCTGCTTTTTAGTTACAATGAATCCCGTTGATATTCCATCAAATTTAAAGCCTAATTGTTTCCAAACATCGATGGTATTTTTCATATACTCTGTTGTATCAAGAATATCAAATTTACCATAATCCAAAGTATTTGATACTATAGCAGTTGGTAAATTAAAGGTTTCATAACCAAGATGAGATAAGACGGGAATCATGGCTGATAAGGCAACCTTGCCATAACCAGCTAAATCATTTATTAATAATATTTTTTTGCTCATAAATATTTTTACACCTTTCTTATATTAGGACTATTATATAACACAAATCGATTTAAAATGTGAAACTAAGGTATAGATATTGTAAACAATTTATCTAGAGTTTTGAGGTTGCAGGACTAAATTCCAGATTTTTCTTTTTCAAACTGGAATTTACTTTTTCAAGTAACTATATTAATTAGAGAGAGTAAATTCTCTCTTTTTTTTATAAAAAGTAGTATTAATCATATATAATATCAATGTTGTAAAGAGGGATAGTTATGAAGGCAGGAAAGAGAAAAAATATTGAAAAACTTAAGAAAGCGGCACTAGGTATGATCACATGTGACTTGACAATCACAAACGTCAACCTTTTTAATGTGATAACTGATGAGATATACCCTTGTGAAGTTGATATTTGCGATGGCTATATTGTCAATGTTAGATCTTTTAGTAATACTAGAAAGGCAAATACAAAAAAGTATTATGATGGAAGGGGACGTTATTTGCTGCCTGGATTAATTGATTGCCACGTGCATGTGGAAAGCACGATGATGACTCCAGAAAATCTATCTAGAGCGATAGTTCCTTATGGAACGACAACTATCATTACAGACCCTCATGAAATAGCTAACGTCATGGGTATTGAAGGGGTCAAATATATGATTGACAACAGCAAAAACAGCAAACTAAGACAATTTGTTTTGGCTCCAAGTTGTGTAGCCGCTACTGAAAATCTAGAAAAAGCAGGAGCTTTTTTTACCAGTAAAGAGATTGAGGAAATGCTTCAGATGGATGGGGTAATTGGATTAGCTGAGGTTATGGACTATATTGGGGTAATTAATCATTCAAAACGGATGAGTAGTATAGTCGATCAAGCGATAAATAAAGAGAAGTATATTCAAGGTCATTGTCCTTTTGTAAGTGGTGATAATCTGGCTGCCTACTTAATAGGAGGACCTGTTAGCTGTCATGAATCTTCAACAAGGGATGAAGTGTTGGAAAAAATTAGAAATGGTATGCATATTAATTTAAGATCTTCTTCTTTAGATGACAGCAGTATTAATATTGCTCAGGCGATAAATCAGATAAATGATCATCAATTTGTTTCAATTTGTACTGATGATATTCATGCTAAGGATATTTTGACAGATGGTCATATTAATGGAGTAATAAAAAGATATATTAAATCCGGTTTAAAGGGTAGAGATTTATATAAAATGGCAACTATCAATGCAGCCAGAGAATACGGTTTTAGTGATATCGGTATTATTGCGCCAGGCTATCTTGCCGATATGCAGCTAATAAATGACTTCGATGGAAGTTGTCCAGAGGCTGTATTCATCTCAGGCCAATTAGTTGCTGAAAAAGGAAAGTATCTACTATCGGATGAAAAGGTCAGCCAATATCAGTTGAGAAATACAGTTTGCGTTGATCAGATTAAATCAGAGGATGACTTTTTAATGAGAGTTCCTGATGGATATAATAAGGATGCAATAAGTGTAAATGTTGTCGTTAAAACATCAGATCGCTTATGGAGAACAGTAGAAAAAATGGATTTACCAGTAAAGAATGGCTGTGTTGATATAAGCGGTGATCCAAGTTTAATTTATGTTTGTAACTGCAATCGATATGGTTATAACAACAAAACAATTGCGATTTATAAAGATTTTGGTTTAAATAGCGGGGCTTTGGCATCAACGGTTGCCCACGACAGTCACAATATGAATATTTGCTACCACAATCCTAAACAAGCCTTTCTTGCTTGCGAGAAGTTAAAACAATGCGGTGGAGGTGTATGTGTTGTTGATGATGAAGGCAGTTGTGATATCATAAAATTACCAATTGCGGGATTAATGAGTGAATTAGATTGCAAGAGTATTTCCCAAGAAATAGAAAAAGTGCAGCAAAAATTATCAAAGCTAACTGATGGCAGTGTTCATGTATTATCAACAGCTGTTATGTCTTTAACAGTATTGCCTTCGGTAGTTATATCTGATATGGGACTAGTTGATGGAAATAAGCAAGCATTTGTAGATATTTTTGTAAATGATTAGCTTAATTTAGACAAGTTTTATAAGTTGAAAGACTTATTAGGCTTTTTAATCATTTAAAGGATGTTGTTTTCTCTATTGATATAGATAAATAATTTTCTTCTTGCAAACATCAGTGTGAAACAATAAAATATTATGGGTGGAAATTATGATAGAATTTTTTAGGAAAAACTTAGAGCCTAACAAAAAAATAAGAATAGTTGAAACTGTTATTCTTGTATTACTTCTATTAGGTTCGCTTTTCTCATTAGCTACAGGTTTATCAAAGATTAATGAGAAAATCACAGATTATCAATTTATTGGTACTCTTGAAATGGTCCGTGACGAAAGTTATGAGGATTATGATCAAGATAG
>JAEDOA010000190.1 GCA_016302195.1 Erysipelotrichaceae bacterium
CTATTAAATTATGTAAAAGACAGTTTACTTAATTTGACCTCTCAAACTGAAGAAAAGCAAACTATAAAAGGCAATGATCTATCTTTGCAGGTACACGCTTGTCATACTATAAAAAGAGAGTTAGAGATCTTAAGAGACTCAATCTTAAATAGCATCAAAAACAGTGATAAGCCAATATTGCCAAAAGATATTTTGGTGATGGTTCCAAATATTGAAACCTACGCTCCTTACATTGATTCTGTATTTGGCTCTATTGAAAAAGAAGATCCTTGCTATTTACCATATACAGTTAGTGATAAATCCACCCAATCTTCAAACGAAGTAGCAGACGCTATCATCAAATTATTGTCTATTGGTATAAGTCCTATTAGCGCTAATTTGATCATTGAATTACTATCCGTAAAGCCACTTGCAGAAAAATTTAATATAAGCACTGAAGAATTGTCAGTGATTATTAGTTGGTTTAATAACACCAATATTCACTGGGGCTTTAATCAAAAGGATGTTTGTTCTCAATTACATACAGAGGAGGAGATCAATCTTCCTTGGACCATTGAAGCAGGTCTTGATAGATTATTTTATGGATTTATGACAGGCTCTGGTCATGACACTTTTGGTTTTGATAACTTTGAATCATCTGATTACACTTTATTAGGCAAGTTATATGCTTTTATTGATAAGTTAAATCAAATAAGAGCAGAGTTTGATCCTAATTTAGATTCAAGTGAAACTGCAGTTTGGACTTATAAACTTAAGACCTTAATTTTAGATGGTTGCTTTGTTCAAGATCCGAAAACTCAATATGAATGCTCTTTAGTAGAAGAGATTTTAGTTGAGATGAATGAAGCTGTTAGCCATTTGAAAAATGATAGTGAAGATCAAGACTCTCAAATTAAGATCACTTTACCTGTATTTAGAGCAAAGCTTATCCATGCTTTTGGCAATACCCATGACTCTAATCAATATTTGCGTGGAAGTATCAATTTTTGCTCTTTAATGCCAATGAGAGCAGTGCCTTTCAAGCATATTTATATCTTAGGTTTAAATGATACTGATTTTCCAAGAAAAGATACTGCTCCAAGCTTTAATTTAATGGGCAATCCTATCTTTAAGAGAAAGAATGACAGATCAAGAATTATCGATGACAGATTTATCTTTTTAGAAGCTATTTTATCTGCTCAAGAGAGCTTGTATTTATCATATCTTGGTGAATCTCCAACTAATAAAGCAGAGCTAAATCCATCTGTAGTATTAACTGAGCTTAAAGATTATATAAACGATCACTTTGCGCTTGAGACAAATGGTAAAACTCCTTATGAAGCAATTTTCCATAAGGAAACATTAAACTCATACGACCCTAAAAACTATCAAGCTGATAATGCTGTATTGTCATTTAATGTTGGTAGTTTCTGGGATGGAAAACTTCAAGGTGAGCTTCAGAAAATTAAGCCTTTAGGCTTGAGAGCAGAATCAAAAATAGAAATTAAAGATCAATATCAAGTAGGTTATAACGATCTTTTACAACTGTTTAGAGGCTGTTCAAGACAATTTTTAAAAGAGCGTTTTAATATTTCATTAAACGTAAACTATAGCAATACTTTACAAGATGAAGAGCCTTTTGAGATTGATTTTAAAGATAAGAATTCTTATCTAAAGGATTATCTTGATAAGAATTTAAGCTCATCAAATTACACTGTTGCAAGTGATTATTTTGAGATGTTGTATCAAAAAGGTTGTATTCCTTTTGGTCAATTAAAAGAAAATCAAAAAGACGACTTTGTAAAACAAGCTGAAGATTTAGTACAGCAAGCTAAAGCTGCATTAAAGAATGGCAATAATATTCAAGACACTGAATTCAAGTTAGATTTTCCTATTCCTATAGAAGAAACTAAGGATAAGACTAAAGTTGTAAGTGCAGTATTTAGTGGCACTCTTTTGAAAAACAGCAATATTATCTTGGATTTATGGCATAAAAAAGACGAGATTTCATTTAATTGCTACATGCAAGCTTTAATCAATTCTGTAATTTATGCAATTGAAAAGCCTCATACCCCAATTAC
>JAEDOA010000191.1 GCA_016302195.1 Erysipelotrichaceae bacterium
GTAATAATTAAGGTATTTACAATGGCAAAATTATCTAAAAAGAAAATCCTAGCAAAAATGAACCAAGCTCAAGTAAGCAAGCTGAACAACAAAGAATGTAGTAAGCAGATCCTTTTTCACTCAGAGATGATGCTTGCTTAAGCGCACAGGTTGGACTTGCGATTTCATTTGCTTTAATTAGTATCACTGAGAGTAAATACTATGAAACTCTAGCTTTTGAAGAATTTATTAAATCTATTTCCCGTTCAGCTCAACGAGCTTTAACACAGGTATATAATGAAGATTTAGAGCAAATATACCCTATTGTTGGAGTTTATGTTGATGTATTACAAATCTTAGTATATGCTGAGCTTATAAAAGGTGTACATACTCCTTTAATTCCTACAGTAGAAAAAGGAAAACTTGCAATTAAAACTACAATTGAACCATCAGGAGTTGAAATAACAGACAGCGGAAATGAATTTTTAAAAAGATTTAATTCAAGTAAAAGTATATTTGCAAACTGTCGAGACTCCATAAGCACAAGTTCAGATTTAGCAATTGAATACGCTCAAAAGATTGTAGACAAATACCAAGATCAATAGTTCTTAAAGATAAATCTCCTATAGGAGCTTTATCTTATACACAAAATAGAGAATATTAACTATGGCAAAATTATCAGCTAAAAAAATCAGAGAAAGACAGCTTAAAAGTCAAATTAGCCAATTCACTCCTAAAACTTTTACAGCAAAAATGTTGTACACTCTCAATGAGGATAATTTTCTAAGCTTTTTAGTAGGTCAGTCAATTTGTTTGGTACTAAAATGTTTAAACGAAACCAAATACTACGACGATATGCCTTTTGAAAATTATGTTAAAGAAACTTGTAATCTTGTTAATTCTGCAATACCTAATTTAGGTGATGAAGAGGATGATATACCATCATCACTTATTGCATTTTATACTCTAGCAATTTTAGTATATGGTGATCTTATTAAAGGAATTACCTTTCCAATCATTCCTATGGTCAAAGCAAAAGGATATATCCTTGATGTAAAAACTTCTCAAGAAGGAATAGAAATTACAGAAAATGGAAGATCATTTTTAAGTAAAGCAAATGCTGGAAATTGCTTGTTTACAGGTAAAATTTCCAATCAAGATGATCTTTTTGACGGCATATATAAAAACTTAGCGATTGACTATATGCAAAAAGTTGCTGAAAAATTCCAAGATCAATAAGCTATTGCTACTGTACATATGAAACTTAGAGAATCAGTAAAAAGAACATCTTCATATGTATCTTGTAGTTTAACTATTGTCAGCTGTTAGCTTTGCTTATTGATTAAATGTAAAATTGAAACATTATTACCCCAATACGGATAAGAAATGGCTAAGTTATCAAAAAGAAAAATCCAAGAAAGAATACTTAAAAGTAAAATAAAGGATCTAACAAATAAAGACTTTGCAATTGAGACTCTTTCTATACTAAAAGACAATCAAAGTACCAGCGCTACTGTTGGCTTGACTCTTCATTTAATATTATGGCAAATAAAAGAAAATAAAGTCCCAAAAACAACTTCTTTTGAGCAATTTGTTGTAACTAGCTGTGCATCTGCAAAAATTTCGATATACGAAATTTTTCCTGACGATGACGACGATGATGGCTATCCTATTCAATTTATAGATAGTACTGTTCTACAGCTCTTAGATAATGCTGAACTTGTAAAAGGAATAAGAGCACCTTTGACCCCTATAGTTAAACACGGAGTTTATGCTATCGATATAAAAATCGATCAAAATGCTATTGAATTAACAGATAATGCAAATGAAATTCTAAGTAATTTAAATTCTATTGATCCATCGACTCCTGGAAATAAAATGGGCAAGTATTATTCAAAATTAGCTATCGAATATATGCAGAAGATTGTCGATAAATGCTAATTGTCAATAAGTTCTAAAGATATAGATCTATTATAGAAATTTCATCTTTTTAACAAGACAAATCACGTAACAAAATATCTTCAAAAGATGATTGCACATAATTTTTGACGCATAATTTGCT
>JAEDOA010000192.1 GCA_016302195.1 Erysipelotrichaceae bacterium
AGAGTAATAATAATACCTGCTGCTAAAATTGTGATTGAGACTGTAGAAATTAATAGACTTCTTCTAAGGGAATGCTTTATTTTCATAATATTTATTTCTTAAGTTTATCTTTAATTGCAGTAATAAGACTTGCAATATAAGTATAGCCAAACTGAGCTAAACCTACAGTACCTACTGCAATAATAATTGCTCTTAAAACACCTGTGGCAATCGAAGTCTTATCAAAAAGAGCTCCTACTAAAGAAATGCCTACACCTACCAAAGCTTCAAAAATAATACCTATAATTGTCTTCACTTTTGGATTCATAGTTGCTACTGGGAATAAAGTTTTCACAATGTCTACATAACCTACAGCAATTACAGACGCAATTAAAACACTCAAAACTAAGTTTATCATAAATATTAATCTCCTATAGAATTTAGTTCTTTTAATCTAGCTGCAACCATTTCAGCTATTTCAACTGGACTATATTTTGAAGTATTTATTTTCATAAAATGATTTGCATATTTAGTGTCAGCCATTACATTCCAAGCGTACTCAAAAGCGCCTCTATGTCGTTCATAGTCTTCAACAAAATCTACGTCTGAACGATTTTTATTATTTTCGATTTCATTAGTATCTTTTAATCGTTGAAGCCAGTCTTCTTTTTCGACATCTAAATAAACAAATAACGCATTTTCTTTATAGCCATCTGTAACAGGATAATTCCAAGGTCTATCATATAAATGACTATAAGCAATTTGACTTTGAAGACCTCTTGCCTGATAAGCACAATAATTTGGAAATACTTTAAACATTGTCTGAACTAAAGTATCTTTTCCACATTTATCAATTCCATCAAACTCTACTTCAAAAACCTGAATATTATTCACTGAGCTCATATTCTACTACCTCAATACGATCTGCATCTGGAGAAACTTTTGTAAGTTTACCTGATTTATCCCAAATATAAACAGCAATATATTTATTTTTATCTATTTTAAGCCAGTCACCTAAATACTCAGTTCCACCAAATTTATATCTAATATAAGTTTTATAATCACCAAGCATTTCAAATTCTGGCAGCTTAATATCGATTATTTTTTTAGACTTTACTTTTCCATTGTTACCAACTTCACGCATATATGTAGGCATACCAAACATTTTATTATATTTGATATTAGGTACACGATAATTCATTGGTTGAATTGCTTTATCAATTTCATTTGAGTTAATCTTAATTACTGACGCGTCTTTTGGATTAAAATTATTTACAACATCTTTAAAGTCCATAGCTTCTGTAATTGAGTTTGCGCGAGTAATAACAATATCTGCATATTCTTCAATATACGATAAAAGATTTCCAAGTCCAAAAGTGGCAACGTTTCTCCAACTATTATATTTTCCGCCTAAAACTGCGTATGCTATAATGATAATACCTTTTTCTTTACAAAATTGAATAGTTTCTCCATCAGTATAAAATGGATTTATTTCTACTTCATTAGCATAAGGCCAATCACCTGTGACTTCGTAATATTTAATAATATCTTTTTTTGTAAAGTTTGAAACACCAATTTTATCAAATCTTTTATCACCTTGCATTTTTTTAGCAAGAGGCTCCCAATCACCACGGTTCGAATGAATGAGCATAATATCAATCTTATCACGATTTAAATATTTTAAGTGATTATCTACAAAAAAGTCATATTCATCATAATGACAGCTTGAAATTTTACTAATCATTTTTAATTTTTGAAAGTCACTCAAAACATAGTCATTATCATAATCAATTGCTGTATCAATATAACTACAATATTGTGACTGAACTTCAAGAATAGATTTAAGTTCATTTTTATCTAGTAAATTAATTTCGTATGTTCCAATGGCATACTGTTTATTCATCAATAATTTTCTCCTAATAGAAATTATATTAACTAATAAAAAATGGGAGCTAAAGCTCCCATTAAAAAAGTCTTAAAAAGTACTATCGATTATAATAATCAACAGTCTTAATTCTCTTTTCAGCTACAAGTTCAA
>JAEDOA010000054.1 GCA_016302195.1 Erysipelotrichaceae bacterium
TTTAAAGTTGGAACTCGTTCCATTCCTTTAAAAAAATATGAATTCATCCAAGCTAGAGAAGACAATTCTCTTAATTGTCTATGACCTTCTTTATCTTTTGCTATTAAAATAAAATGATAAAATTCATCACAATTTTCTCTATCGTCTATTAGATAAATTTCATTACCAAGACCTATTTTAAAGTTAGGATTATCTTTTAATAACTCCTGAGCATATATATTAACCTCAATAGAAGAACTTAAACATTCATGGTCTGTAATGCAAATTCCCGCTAATCCAATTTCTAATGCTCTATTTATTAAATCTTTTGGTTTATTTATACTATCAAGTAGACGAATATTTGAATAATGAGTATGTGAATGTAACTCCATCCTATTCATTTTCTACTACCTCCCAATGATAACCACCTGCTGTTTTTCTTTTTCCATTGCATACTTCAGGAATATGCCCATCTCTTTTTAGTCCAGCCCATGCTGCAGCCAAATGGCAAGAGTCAAATATATCTCCAGTTTCAATGCATCTTACTTTCAAACTATTTTTAGTTTGCCTAATTTTATTTTTTGTATCTTCAGAATGATGCTTTCCATACATTGAATTTTTTTCACCTGCTCTATCAATACCTTTTAATGCTTCACTTATTTTCTTTTTGTGCATTTCACTCATTATATAATTTTTACCTCCTGATTGTAAATTATAACCATAATTATCATCAGTTGTTTTATATTGTTGAATGTATTTTATTTCTAATTCATTTGCCTGTTCGAGAGTTAGATTATTTGCTAAAATAAAATGGTCAAATTGACTCCATCCATACTTTTTTATAGCAGAATAAAAATAAGAAGAGCCTTTATATCCCTCTCCATCTTTCCATCTTTTTTCTGGTTGTTGACAAGTTTGACCAATGTAAATTTTTCCATTTATTTTATTTTTGTGCATATATACACAATAAGTGCTTTCCATAAAGAAGCCTCCTTTTTATTTCTCTATATTTATTATATCATAAATTTTTAGAAAAGTCAAGCGGCAGGCGAGACCAGTCCAAAGACTCATCAACCGCATAAATATTTAATAAACAAACTTCCCATTATATTTCCAAAAGTACAAATTAGCAAAACAAATGGATTTAAAATTACAAATGCCATTCCCGCCATTATAACAATAGCAACAGTATGGTAAAATCCACAAAGAATAAAAAGCGGAATGCCAAAAATTATTCCTAAACATGATTTATTTCTTTTATACATTTCTACTGCTAAATACATTATCATTCCACAAAAGAAAGCACCAAAGAATAATGACATTGATGGAGTTAATATCGTTACTTTAGCTGCGGCAATCGCGATTAAAGCAGGATTAAATCCGGATAAAATCGCTCCAAACACCCACCCCGCAATTAAATTTGTTATAATAATAGGGAGTATCTCTTTTTTATTTTCTTTTGAATCAAATATATATCCAGCTTTACCTGTAAATAAGTTTAACTTTAATGCGCATACTCCTAACAATCCGAAAGAAAATAATATCGCTCCTGTTATTCCTCCTATTGTTAAATTAATGCAGACACCGAAAGAAATTAAAATAGCTGCCGCGACTGATTTTTTAATTAATTCTATATCAAAATTATAATATCTTATATTATCTACCATATTTTCCTAACTCCACTACTTCATATTTAAACATATAGTATATTCTTTTAACAATAAAATCAAATAATGTTAAATTATAATCATATACTGTCCATAATTTATCATTTTTATTTTTTGCTATTATATTTTATTTTCTGCTCCCTCTCTATACAAGACACCTTCCAAATACATCTTTTCTAGTAGGCTCTCTTTTGATGAATTCTTTACATTCAAAAGAGAATATAAAAAAGTCTGTCATATATCCAAGGTTATCTAATTTGCTATTCATTTGCTCAATACATTCTTCTCTACCAGTTCTAAATTCACAAACATTACTGTGAACACAATTTTCACATTTATTCCATTCTTTTATTTCAGCCATGCTTACCTAACTCCACTACCTCATATTTTATTAAACAGTAAATTCCTTTAAAAATAAAACTTAATAAGGATAAGTTATAATCACAAATTATCCAACACTTATCATTTAAATTTCTTGCACAAATACTCCATCTTCCGCCCATATTAACTATTCCTTATCTAGATTTTCTCTAATTTTATCTATACAATTTTGACAAATTAACACTGGCCCATCAGAATGCCACCATCCATCATAATCTTTATATAAAAATTTTCTTTTTATACGATATAAGGAAATATTTTCTTTTATAATTTTTTTACACATATCACATTTTTCTGCATTTTTTTTCATTTTATTACCTCACTAATACAAGTTTCTCTGCTGCTCTTGTGCAAGCCGTATAGAGCCATCTAGCATGCTCTTTCTTATCAAATGGGAATCTTTCCTCGATAACTAAGACCTTATCCCATTCAGAACCCTGACTCTTGTGGCAAGTAATTGCGTAACCAAAAGTGAACTCTCTAGGTATTATATCACCAATCTTATTCTTCAACTGACCAAGTGCATATGTTTCACGCCAATCAAGAGAAAATTCACCAGTTGTAATCATACCTTTATCCATTTCTACGCTATTGAAAGTCTTACCATCATCAGAAATAAATTCGCCTTGAATAATATCCATTTTGTGATTTTTCATTTTTACATACATTGGAGCCATTCTAAAAGACTCAAATGGATTTTTAATAATTCCTGTCATTCCATTTACAAGAGAAGAACTACCATCTTCTGAGAAATCTTCCCAATAATTACGAAGGCAAATCATTCTTTCGCCATCTTGCGGCAGTCCGCTATAACCAAGTATTTCACGCATTTGATTATTTAATGAAATGCGAGAAGCGTTGGTAGCACATATAATCTGGTCCGCCCAAGTCAAATGCCCAGTTACAAGCGATGCCTTAGGAGCGATAATTACTTCTTTACCATTCATAAAGTCAATTTGCTCACCATTACGAATTTTCATAGTCAACTGAATAATCTCTGACTCAGCTGCCTGACGCATAACCTGGTCTAAAAAGATATGAGGTTTATCCAATAATGTATGAGTTTCTTTTTTATCTATCTGAGGTAACTGAAATGGGTCTCCTAAAAAGATTACATATACTTTATGATTTAATAGCATATCAATCATTGACTTAGGCACCATAGAAACCTCGTCTACTACTATAATTTTATATTCAAGCATTTTCTTAGGGATACGAATAAAACCGCCACCCTGTCTTGGAATACTGTCGTAAAGTAACTTATGTAAAGTCATAGCATTTAGGTTGCCTTTTTTACGAAGTACCTCTGCGGCTTTGCCCGTATAGGTGGCATATGCAACCTTGTTCTGGTCAACATCAAGTGCATCAATGATGAATTTAACTAAAGTAGATTTTCCTGTACCTGCGAACCCAGCTATTACTGTATATTTTTCATTTGCCTTATGTCTTTCCAACGCAATTTTTAAACCTTCTTGTTGCTTTGGTGTTAATTCCATTTTTTGTCACCTCTCACTTTCTTATAATTTATTATAACATATTTTTTTATAAAAAACAAATTAAGGGTACTATTCAGTACCCTTGCTTATACAGCGTTTGCATTTAATAATTTTAAGAGAAGAACAACATGGTGAGATATCTCGCTCCCCCCAGTTATACCACTCAAAAATAAATAATCTATTACATTTACTACATCTTGTAGGTTTTAATGCAAATTTATCATATATAGTTATTGTCATATGAATTGAACCTCCTTATAAGAGTCTCTAAGGCACAATTCAGGTTTTACAATCTTATTTATAAAACTTTCATAATACCTTGTATTCAATGCTGCATCACAATAAACTTCATGTTGTCTAATACCGCACCAACCTGGAAAAGTTTCTAAATCTTCTTTAGTAAATACATTTACAGTAATACAATGATTTTCACCCTTGATTTGGTAAGATTGTGTTTTATTACCTAATAAAATATAATGAATATATCTCATATTAGAATCCCCAATCTAATACAGTAGGCTCTTTATCAACAAGTTCATAATCAACCATAATAAGCTGGGGGTCAATCTGCCAATTCCACTCATTAGCTGCACATTTACAAACTGCATTGATTGTATGAACTCCAGTTCCGAACATTTCAACCTCTTCATCAGTTCCACCAAACTGAATAATATCTACACCAGGAATACTATATTTCAAAGTATTTGATTTCATTACTTTGAATGTATCAGAGTTAACTGTGATATTCTTAATCAATACCATTGCTCTATCAATATCCTTACCCCAATAATCATTCATATTCGCAATTTCTAAAATCTTTTCTCCATCTACTGCGGAAGCGTCCCATATGTAATCTACAAAGTATGTAGGTTCTCCGCTCATATCTTTTAAAATTTCATCAGTTTGTTCAATAAATTGATATAGTCCTTCACCCGCAACCTCTGCTTGATTCTCATCATTAGGATATCCCCCATCCAGCCCAAGACCGAAAGCACCTTGATGACCTTCTGCAAATAAGGCGCCGGCTTCCGTGCATATATCCTTAAACATCATATCCGCACCGTAGCCACGAGCAGAACCTTGATATGATACATGACCTGTTTTATTATCTATTACTTTTGTCAAGATACAAACAGGACGCTGATATTTTGCCATAAACTTATTTGCAATCAGTCCCGCAATGTTTCTATCAATCTCACCTGGCTCAAGCAAGAATAAAAGTACCTTATGTTCAAGCATATTATCCTCAACAATTAAATGCTCTAAATGTTCAACTCCAGCCTCTTGAGCTCTTGTTTGACGATTCTTAACATTAGTACAAGTTCTAATTGCCTGATCTACAAGTCTTTCCATTTCTCCAGGCTTATGACCTCTCTTATTTGAAGGTATCATTTCAAATGCTTTTGTTTTAAGCATTGAGTAGAAAAGTAATGTTTTCTCTTCCATAGTACCACTTCTAACCATTGCATTAACAAAAGGTGCAATGAAAAATGCGGCGCCCATAGGCGAAATCTTCAAATGATTATCTGCGGAAGGCTTATAATCTGCTTTATTTAATGAAAAACTATTTTTCTCACTCATTTCAAAAATAAATGGATTTGTTATATTTTTATCTTTGAAGCCTTCAAAGATTAAACTCTTTGTTTCTATTGACGTCATTGACATCATATCTGCCATATTACCGAGAGCAACTAAATCAAGGTAATCATTGGCATATGTATTACCGCCTAGTGAATCAAGATATCGACAGAATTGCCAAGTTACTCCAACACCTGATAACTCCTTATTTGGATAATCAGACATTTGATTATTTATAATACAAGCATTTTCTGAGATATGGTCAGCTTCATGGTGGTCAAGAACTAGTACATCAATTCCTTGCTCGGATAGAGCATCGTGATAATCATAATCATTCGATGAACTATCTGGACAAATAACTAACTTATAATTCATAGCTTCGTCTAAGCAATCTGAGAGTCCATGCTGCTTGCCACTATGAATAAACCAATGAAGATGATTTTCAACAAAAGCTGGAAATACATCTGATAAATAGTTAATTAACAATGCAGCAGATGTAAAACCATCACAGTCTGCATCAACAATAACTAATATATCATCATTTGCGGCAACATGACTCATAAGCATCTTAGCTCCTCGTTTCATGTTCTCTTCACCGAACGCCGTAGGTTTATTTACATTGTCCATTGTGGAAGCAATGTAAATTCCAATATCCTCAGGTTTAATTCCTCTATTTGTAAGCACCTGTACGGTAGCTGAATAATTGTCATTTGGTTCTTTTATTAATTCTACTTTCATTAAGGCGTCTCCTTTTAATTTTAATATCCTATAATAATTATACCATAAATTTTTCAAAAAGTAAAGAGTGGAATTTTTTATTCCACTCTTAATAAAGATTAACCCTATTTTTATATAGCTGTAAAAATTTTTCTTTCCCCTCATCAGTAGGGCTTGCTTTATAAGATAATAAATTTTCCTTATCAAATAAATAAGATATTGTTACAAATTGTCCATACTTATTATGAATACCTTTAAGATTACGAACAAGTTTTTTATGTTCATCATCATCCAATTCTTGATATTGTTTATCTAGTCCAACAATTATTTCTTGAACCCCCATATTGATTAAAAGCCACGCTTGATATTGGATGAAAGAGCTACCACAAATTCCTACAGCTATGTTATTTTCTTGACCAAACATTGTAGCATATTGTAAAACGCTTTTTTCAGATTCAAAGACAAATGCTTTTTTAACTCTTTTTATATTTTCTTGATTCTGATATAAGCCATATAAAGCAAAAGATAATGGATGATTATACATTTGCTTATTTAATTTCATTGGTCTGTATTTTCCATATAATTCAGCATTTTCTTTTATTAAAGTTCTTTCTCTAATCCCAATCAACCTGCCATTTACATCTCTATGAGGTATTACAATACCACA
Organism: Erysipelotrichaceae bacterium; assembly: GCA_016302195.1. Taxonomy (GTDB): domain Bacteria; phylum Bacillota_I; class Bacilli_A; order Erysipelotrichales; family Erysipelotrichaceae; genus UBA1783. Next base: position 6,486 of record JAEDOA010000054.1, read on the forward strand.
ATTTTTTGGGTCATAACAAATTTCATAAAAATCCATTATTTCTTGGGATATTCCATCTTTTATCCAAGGTTCAATTCTTGGACGTGGAAGATTTTTTAAGAATTTTCCATCATATTCTTTTAATTCTACGATTTTAGTTTCAAGACTTATATTACTAATTCTATCATAATTTTCTAAATATTGCAAGTCAGCATCAATAGAAGTTGGAGTTTCATCAATTTTTTCAGACGGCGCATAGCCAAAATATTGAGCCACATACTGAATAGCTTGCGGAAGTTGATAGTCGCAATCTAACTCGCGGCTCTTAACTTTTCGTACTAGTTCAAAGATATCAAAGGTCGGCTCTGTACAACCTGTATAACAACGACATAACTTTGTGTTATCATAATAATATAACTTATGACTATCTCCACCATGACATATAGTCTTGCATAATAAGACTTCATGCTGGAGTTGAGGCTCACCGCCCAACTCCGCAATTAAATCTCGTACTTGCTCTATTGTTAAATTATTCTTAATCGCATCTTTGTCGTAGTCGTAAATTTGCATAATTTATACTCCTTATATGATAAGGGAACCTCTGTGAAGAATAAGGTTCGAGTTTATATCTTCTAAACCACTCTTGGTCAACAAGTCCGCCTTCAATTAAATATTTATCTATTTCATTTTCCAATCCTAATTCCTCTATAATTTCCAGCTTTTGTCTTATTTCAGTTGTTATAAGATTATTTAGCCTTTCATATTCAAAATCGACCCACCTGTCGAACCAAGTTTTCTCTTTCATAGCTCACCTCTTATTAGCTACAGCTCTAAATAAATTAGAAAGCCGAAGCTTCTTCCACTTTTATATTTAATAAAGGCATTTCGATAATGTTGCAAGCCCAATCAGTTACAAATAAAGTTTCAAATCTACAAATACCAGTTTGTGTTGACATCCATAGATAAATACCTTTCCACTTATTTGCTCTGTTCTTATATATACTCATTTTAACATTAGGAATAGGTAAACTATTCTTTTTACAAAATGCCTCAACTTTTTCTCTATCCTCTTTAGTTGTCTCTAACATGATTCCGCCCCAATCAATTCTATCGGCAATAGCTTTAGAACCACGAAGTAAGTTCTGGTCTGGAGTCTCACTAGTCTGATAGTCCGCATTCAACTGAGTAGATGATAATATAAATACACCATATTGAACCGCAATATCCTTTAACTTAGAAGCCAAAAGAAAAAGAATGTTATCTTCTCTTAAATTCTTAACTCCACTCTTTCCGCCAATTTCAGTTAAGATTTTAGCAGATGAATGAATATAGTCAAAAAATATATACTCAACCTGATTCTCTCTAATATGCTTTTTAATCATATTCTCAACATCATCCATTGAGAAGTCTGGCATACAGATAAATTGTATCTTACTCTGTTTTAGTAATTGCTTTGCTTTTACAATTCTTTCCCATTCTCCTGTAAAATATTCGTGCATCACAATATGGTCTTCCTCTACACCTGAGATACAAGCTACTGCACTGATTTGGATTTCATCAAGAGTCTGCTCAGTTGCTATAAATAATACTGACTGACAAGCACCCGTTGTTACCCATTTATTTTCTTTTAATGACCACATTTGAGAGCAACCAATAAAACAAGCATCGCCAACCATCGCACGAGTTTTACCTACATTAGTTGCGGCAGAACGTAAGTAGAACTTACCTAGTCTCGCACCTCTCGCAGTTGTAGATGTGTAAATATCATATAATGGATATCCAACTGCGGGAGTCTCGGCAAATGAATCAATCAACTCGTCAATTCCTTCACCAATCTGGCAGCCGCCATCTGTAATATTCTCAACATATTGTAACTTAATACTATCAATTTTATCATTGATTTTATTATATATATCAGCAAGAGTGGCATTATCTAACCAGTCCTCTTGCGCTTGTTTTCTTTTCATATCCATTACTTCGTCTGGATTATATAACCAAGTTAAATCCATTCCCATTTCTTCATATGCGCGAAGTAATGACATTTTCTTCATTCTATTGTAATAATAATCAAAAGTATTGACATTAGCCATTTCCGCAGCCTTAAGAATAAACTCAGGTCCTTTATTGGTTTTATATATTGCCAATGCTTTTGGTCTTTGTGCAAGATAATCTTCAATAGCAGGAAGCGTAATCTCTTTTGCACCTAATTGCCAAAGATTATACATACAACCAAATACTAACTGATGAAATTCATCATAAAAGTCCTGTTCATTGAACTTATACTTATCATCTCTCTCAAGTAGTTTTGGGTTCTTGAAGATACACCCAATTACTTGAACAAGATTCGGAATCTCTGCATATTTATTACTCTTCATCTTCCCACTCTCCTAAATCAAAAAATTGTTGTTTCGTACCTCTCATTTTAGGCGGCTTGATAATTATTTCTTTGACTTTTGTTATTAAAGTTTTATCTTGAGTAGCCTGTTGAGCGAGGAATAAACTATAATAATAATTATACGCATCCTGGTAGCAAAAAGGGACTATACCTATTGCGTTATTCGCTTTTTCTTTAGAATTATGTTTTACATCATAAAAATATACTAAAGATTTAAGAATACCACTATATGAATAGCCATTTTCTTCTTTATATTTTTTTATTTGTTTGTTAATCATTGCCCAGTTAGCATTTTCACCAAATAATGTACTTATATAATCTTTTAATTTTTTAAGTTCAGGGTCATTAGCTCCGCCCTCCATTGGCACTAATTCACCATTGGGTTCGCAAGTTTGGTGAGAATATCTGCGGGCACCGTGCCTTACTGCTTGAATCGCGTTTCTATCAAACTCAATTCCGCATATCGCACATTTGCACATTTTCTTCGCCATTAAAAATTAACCCCTCTTCGTTTTGATGATTTTGCTTGTTCTACTTTTACTGATATGCCTTTGCAATTATTTAATAAGAGTTCGCAATTCTCTCTAGCCAATCTATCATTTTCTCTCTTTAATTCATCTATTCTTCTTTCTAAAAGATAAATTTGTTTATTCGTTTCATAAGCGTTTTTACAAGATTGGCTCTTTAACTCATTATACTCGTTTTCGGTTAATATAATCTGCATATTAATACCTACTCTTTCTCTTTAATATATAAATATTATATCATAATTTTTATATAATGTCAATATATGCGGAAAGCGG
>JAEDOA010000193.1 GCA_016302195.1 Erysipelotrichaceae bacterium
CCAACTACTAAATGGCTTATTGAAAATAAAAAACTGGCACCATTTACAGTTTATGGCTACCAGTTAGGTGATAAATCAACATTAAAGAGCGGATCAACAGGAGATTATACAAAAAAATCTTTAGACAATTACACTAAGTCAATTATACATGGTGACATCGTAAAATCATGGCTCAAGTTTGCTAAAGATCGTAAAACTATTATCTATTGCCATTCTACCAGCTTTAGTAAGGAAGTGGCACAGTCTTTTAGGGATGCAGACATAAATGCAGTTCATGCAGATGCTAAAACTCCTGAAAGTAAACGTGACAAGATAATGGCTGACTTCAAAAAAGGCAAGATCAAAATATTATGCAATGTTGATCTAGTAAGTGAAGGCTTTAATGTTCCTGACTGTTCATGTGTAGTCTTACTTAGACCAACACAAAGCCTAGTAATTTACTTACAGCAATCAATGAGAGCTATGAGGTATCAACCTAATAAACATGCAATCATTATTGATCAAGTTGGCAATTTTGAACGTTTTGGTTTGCCTGACACTGATTACAAGTGGACTTTGGAAGATCGTGAAAAACATCCACACAGAGATGAGGGTAAAACTGATGGATTACAAATTAAAACATGTCCTGATTGTTTTGCAGTTATTAAAGCGGAATGTGTGAAATGTCCTATCTGTGGTCATGATTTTTCAATTGAAATTAGAAAAATTAAACAAAAGAAAGATCAAGAATTAAGAGCTATTAAAGCAGAAAAATTCCATATTGATCTAATAGCAAAGAAAAAGGTTAGTGAACTAACCAGTTTTAAAGAATTAACCATGTATGCAAAGGCTAAACATTATAAAAATGGTTGGGCTTGGCACATGGCTAAAAGGAAAGGATTTATCTAGTGAGGAAGTGATTATAAATGGCAAGTAACAGGCTAGAAGACTTAAACGATATGCTTTTCAATCAATTAGTAAGACTAGATAAGGACGACATCAGTGATGATGAACTCAAAAAGGAAATTAATCGTAGTCATGCAATGACTGGTGTTGCACATACCATCATTGATAACGCACGTGTAGTACTCTCAGCAGCTAAATTTATGGATAGTAGAATTGATCCAAATTCTAATCTGCCACACATGATTGGAGTTGAAGCACCACATGACAAACCAAACAAATAAAAAAGGTCAATTTGTTAAAGGGATGACACCTTGGAATAAAGGAAAACATTTTAAAGCTGGTGGCAGATCAGCTGAAACACAATTCAAAAAGGGCTTGAAGCCACCTAAGTATCAAAAAATTGGCACAATCACTAAACATAAAGATGGTTATACATTTATCAAACTAGCAGAGCATAAATGGCAACTATATCAAAGATATGTTTGGGAGAAACACCACCATAAGAAATTAAAGAAAAGTCAGACAGTACTTTTCCTAGATGGTAATAGAAACAATTTTGCACCAGATAACCTAATGGCTATTTCCAGAAAAGAATTAGCAATTATTAATCATGAAAGACTTTTAACAAAAGATAGTATTGATTTATCTAAGACTGGTGTATTGATCGCAAAACTCAAAGTAAAAATTAATGATAAAAAGGAGAAATAAAAATGGGTTTTATTAATTTAAACGAAAAGACAAACAACAGAAGTGAATTATTCCCAAAGGGAACTTATGAAATGCAAATTGTAAGCGTCCATGGTGATGCAAGCCCTAGCGGTCATGAAAATATGCAATTTGATTTTTTAGTTCGTAAAGACTTAGACAAAGTTCCTGCATTAGCTAATACCAATGCAAAAACACATGGTCGCCATTTCTTTGCAAATGTTTGGACTGCTAAGGATAAAGAAACCGGTCAAGATTCAGGCTCATATGATCCAGCAGATTTAGCAAATATTGCAGATGCAATTGGCTTAACTCAAGCTCAAATTGATAAATACATCAAGTCAAAAGAAGATCTAATGAAAGCATGTGAAGGTAAATTTATCAGAATCTACATTTCAGTAGGTGAGAATA
>JAEDOA010000055.1 GCA_016302195.1 Erysipelotrichaceae bacterium
AATAATAGTAGGTATGGCTAGCCATACCTACTATTAGTTATTTGATAAATTAATTTAAATTAACTTACACACTCTTCTTGACACTGTCAATATCTTACTGATTCTGGTTTTCCTTTGCTTTAGCAAGAATCTCTTTTAGTTCATCGATAGAAATATCAATAGCATTTTCCTTATTAGATAAATGAACAGAATTATTTAATATGTTCATAGATGTTATGCGATATTTTTCTTTATCGTAATAAACCACTGAGTTTAGTTTTGGTAAGCCCTCTCTAAGCTGCTTGTATATATCATCTTCAAATTTTAAACAGCACATAAGCTTACCACATTGGCCAGATAATTTTGCTGTGTTTAGGGCTAATAACTGGTTTTTTGCCATGTTGATTGATACAATATCAAAATCATCAAAAAATCTTGAACAACATGTTTCCATTCCGCAACATCCTAAGCCACCTACAATTTTTGCTTTATCTCTTGGCCCTATTTGCCTCAGTTCAATACGGCACTTAAATGTTGCAGCTAATACCTTTAATAGTTCTCTAAAATCTACTCTATTTTCTGAAACATATGAAAAGATAACCTTAGTTCTGTCCAGGGTGTATTCCGCTGAAATCAAATTCATGTCTAAGGATAAATCATTAATGCATTTTTGACATCTTTGTAATAAAGAATCAGTTTCTGAAAGATTAGCAAGATTTTGCTGAATATCCTGTTCGGTTGCCTTTCGAAGAATAGGCTTTAATGCGGTTTGTAAGGTAAAAGAAGAAGGATCTCTTAATTCACTGATTAATTCGCCTAGTTCTATTCCTCTAATAGTTTCGACAACAACCTTATCTCCATATTTCAATTCATCATTATCAGTACCGAAAGAGTACGCTTTTTTGGTCCCTTTAAACTTTACGGATACACAATATTTGTATGACTGTGGTTGTTGTACTTCTTCCATAATTTCTTCACTCATAAAATTACCTCATATAATAAATATAACATACGATCTATAACTAATAAACCATTGCAGTTTTTGCTTAGGCTATCTTTGCACTTTGAAAAGACAACTAACAAATCTTTACCGCTAACATTGTTTGATCTTGCTTTTGCTAGATAGAATTGATAGTCCTCATCTTTGCTTTGATAGTTACTAATAACATCCTGGCAGAATAGCATAGCTATTTCCAAAAAATAACCAAGTGTGATCCTAAGCTGCTTGTCATCGTTCTTTTTAATTTTCGCAAATTCATTTTGGATTTGAACTATTGATTGTAAATCATTATCCAAAAAAGAGGAAATAAAATTTTCAAAAAGTAGGTATGAATTTGTAAAGCACAAGTCATCAGCTATTTTTTTAGCATCTTGTGTGGTTGATGTCAGACTGCTTGCTAAATGACACATCACCTCTCGATAGTTTTCCTTATATAAAAAGCTATAGAGGTAATCTTTGCTTATTGGTCTAAAGGTGATATTTTGACATCTAGATATAATTGTTGGGATAACTGATTCAATTGAATGAGTTAAAAATATTCCGATTGTTTGTCCTGTTGGTTCTTCAATAAATTTTAATAGGCTGTTTGCTGCCTTTAGTGTTAGTTTTTCACAATCGTTAATGATGAATATCTTTGTTCCTTTTATTTCCAAAGCAGTTTTATCAAATTGTTTTTGAAGATTATCAATATCACTGATTTTAATAGTGCTTTCTTTACCGTTTAAAACTATAAGATCTCCATAATTGTTGCTCAATACTCTTTGGCAGGTAGGACATTTCTGACACGCAAAGCCATCAATTGGATTGTCACATAAAATACTTTGGGCGAAAAACAATCCGTATGATAACAAATCGATGTTGTCGTTTGCTGAAAAAAGATAACAATGCGATAAATGGTTATGAAGCAAACAATTTTGCAGAGTTTTATATACTACTGGTTGTTGTAATTGAAATTCATCTAGATTCATAAGAATTAATCTTTTCCTTTATCAACTGGTAAGTTTGCTCGCTAACCTCCTGTTTTGATTTGGAGGCATCAATAACTTTAATCCTGTCGGGAAACATTTGACAAACAATCTGGTAGCCCTGATGAACTCTATTGTGAAAGTTTAGGCTTTCGACGTCTAAACGATCAAGGTTTTTACGGCTTGCGATTCTATTTAGCCCGCTTTGAGGATCGATATCATAGTATATAGTTAGATCGGGGAAATATCCTTCTATTGAGAATTGATTAATTTTTAAAACATCTTCAATACCAATTTCTCTTCCATATCCTTGATAGGCTAAAGAAGAATCAATAAAACGGTCGCAAATAACGATTTTTCCTTGATTAATTGCCGGAATAATCTTTTCGATTAAGTGTTGTCTTCTGCTAGCTGCATATAATAGTGCTTCGGTTCTAACATCCATGGCAGTATTTTTTACATCTAAGATAACCTTTCTAATTTGTTCGGCGATATCACTTCCTCCAGGTTCCCTAGAGTACATGACATCATAACCTTCCTGGGTTAATCTTTCAATTACACTTGTACAGGCGGTTGTTTTTCCTGAACCATCGCAACCTTCTATTGTTAAAAATAATCCTTTTCTCATAATAAGTAATTCCTCGTTTATAATTATAACAAATTAGCACAAAATTGTAGAAAATAAATGGTAGAATAATAAATGAAAGGATAATAAAATAGTGAAAAGAATTTATATAATATTGACTAAATCTCCAACCATTCTATCAAAAACAATTAGTGCAGTAACTAAGGAACCATATACCCATTCATCAATCAGCTTTTCAAACACAATACAACCAATGTATTCAGCAGGGAGAGATTATGCCTTATTACCTGCCCCTGGTCATTTAAAAGTAGAGCCATTGCAGTCGGGATTCTATAAATACTACCCTAATTGTAAATTTGGCTTATATTATTTGGATGTTAGTGATCAGCAATTTGAAAAATGCCAGTCATTTGTCATTGAAAATGTTAAGAAAAGGTTACCGTTCAACGTGCTTGGTTTGTTATATTGCAATTTCAATATTGATAAGCCTCGCAAAGATCACTATTTTTGTTCTGAATTTGTCGCCACAGCATTGAAACAGGCTGATATAGACATCAAGAAAAAACCTAATTTGTATCATCCTGCCGATTTTTTAAAGATAGATGGCATCAAATGCTTATATCAAGGGAAAATCAAGGATGCGATTAATAGGAGTTTCGATGAGTAATAAAATATATGACATGAAATTTAAAAAGGTTTTTCAGTTGTTAATTGATAAGGCAGAGAAAAAAGGAAAAACAAGACAGGATGTTATTATACTAACTAACTGGTTAACAGGATATAGTTCTATACAAATAGAGCAGTTTTTTAATAGCGATATTAGCTACGGGGATTTTTTTAATGGCGCATGTAATTTTAATGACAATTGCAAAAATATTACAGGAAAAATATGCAATGTTGATATCTCATCTATTGAGGATGAAATAATGAGAAGGATACGTTATTTAGATAAGCTGATTGATTTGTTGGCAAAGGGAAAGACCGTAGATCAAATAATAAAAAAATATGAAAATCCCTCAAAATAATAATTCTAAATGAAACAGTAAATAATATATAATATTTACTGAGGAAAAAAAGCATGAAAAAAGTGATTAAATTGATAGCTTTATTAACCATCTTGTTATCATTTTTTTCTTTTGTCGCGGCTAAAGAAGTATATACTATTAACAATCATGATTATAAGGCAATCGTTAATCAGGATGGCACTATAGATATAATTGAAACAATAACAGTAAGCTTTAACGAAAAAAGACATGGGATAATTATCAGTTTGCCTACAACCTATCAGAAAAATTGGCAAATCGAAGACCAGACAGTTTTTAGACAGTATTATTTTCCTATTACTAATGTTAAGGTTTTATCCAATCAAAAAAACAAGGTTGAATATCTAGATAATTCAGTTAGAATTATTTTTGGAGATCAAGATAGTTATTCTAATAAGCAGGAAGTCTACATGTACAGCTATAGATTAGTAACTAGGGATTTAGACCTAGATGGCTTACAAATGGTTTTCTTAAATATTGTTACCTCTGGTTGGGATGCTACGCACGAAAACTGTGATTTTTCAATCCAATTTCCCAAGGATTTTTCAGATGATAATATAAAAACAGTTTTCCCTGATGACAATGGAGAACTAATTGTTAATCATCAAAACAATACCATAACAGGTCATTACAATGGTATTATTGCTCAAGATGAGGGAATCTCTATACTAGTTGATTTAGGTCACGATTATTTTCAATTTCCAGATTTTAATATGCTGGCTAGAAATATCTGCTTGGCAATAATCATTTTGGTGTTGACATCATTTGTGGTTTATCTATTTGTTGGAAAAGACGAGAAGATAAAAGCGGAAAATAAGGTTGAGCTTAATGATGATTTGGATAGTTCATTGGTAGGTTTATTAATTGATGAGCAAATGAATGAGAAAGATTTGCTTTCATTGATAATATATTGGGCCAATAAAGGATATATTAAAATAACCGACTTGATCGATGATGTCCAATTTGAAAAAATAAAGCAACTAGAAGAAGACAAATATCGTTATCAAAGATTGCTTTTTAAAACGCTTTTTTCAAAAGGAAAAACAGTTAAGTTATCACAGATTAAAAATCAATTAGCAAATACGATAGAAAATATTATCGAAGAGGTTAATTTCAATTACCTAAGAAGCAAAGATAAGCTTTCTACCAATGATTCAATTATTATGCAATATATAATGATATTTACCAGTTTTTTGATAACCGGTAGTTTCGTTTGTCTTTTATATTATGAGTATTTCTTTTTGCTGAAGAATACGATGGCTATTATGCTGATAGAATTTACTGTAATTACGGTAATTAGCTACTTATTTAGTTTGCTATATCGCAAAAGATTGCAGTTAAGAATAGTAAAGCAAATAATATGTTATGTAGTTTTATTATTGCTGTTAATCGCAAATCAGTTTTTTGTTTATTATCTTCTAAAGGAAGTTTCCATAGATTATTATTACTTTGTCGCAGTATTCATTCTTCAAATATCATTTATAACAATTATGATAGTTATGAGAAAAAGAAATAAATCCTATAATGAATTATTTCAAAAAATAATAAATATTAGAGAAGTTATTATTAATGGAAATATAAATAGAGAAAATGACAAATTGATAGAGGAATTACTGCCGTATAGCTTTGCCTTGGGATTAAGCAACCAGTTAATGGCATCATTTCAACAACAACCAGATGTACACAATGATTCGGATATAGTTAACAACTACAGTTACATTATGGCTTTACTATTATCCTTTGCAGCCACAAATCAATCTGTAGTTAAAAATGAATATACATTATCAAGCAACGCAAACTGCACAAACGCAAATACTAATGATATTGATATCGATTCAGGATTTGGTGGAAGCAGTGGAACTAGTTGGTAGAAAGGAACAAATTATGAAAAAGATTAGATGGGGAAGTTATTTGAAAGTTATTTTTGGGAATTTTATTTACGCCTTGTGCGTTAAATTGGTAGTATTGCCCTATGATGTTTTATCGGGTGGATGTGCAGGATTAGCTTTGATTCTTAACAAATTATTTAATGTAGATGTAACAATAACCCTGGACATTTTGATTATTGCCTGCTTTTTATTGGGACTTATTTTTTTGGGAAAAGAGTTTTCAATGAAAACCTTGCTTAGTAGCATAGTTTATCCGCTATTTATAACTATATTATCTCCTCTTGATTTATATATAGAAGCAGATCCTATTTTAATGTCTGTTGCAGGAGGTGCAATAGCTGGAATTGGATTATGCATAGTCTTAAGAGAAGATGCATCTACTGGAGGAACTGATATACCCTCAATAATTGTCAGTAACCTATTGAATATTCCTGTAGGTTATGTCCTATTCTTCTTTGATGGAGTAATTGCTTTATTGGGTGTGGTGGCTTTCAGCGTTGAAAAAGTCCTATTAGGAATAGTGTTTATTTACACCTGCAATGCGATCATAAATAAATTTATCATTCCTAAAAATCAATCTGCAGTATCTTTATTCATTATCTCAGAATGCAAAGAAGAAATTTGCCAGTATATTCATGATGAATTATCAAGAGGAACTACCATTATTAAGGCTAAAGGCGGATATACAAATAACGAAAAAGACGTTATTCTAACAGTTATTGAGAAAAAACAGTATCGTCAGCTTGAAAAAGAACTGGAGAAAATTGATAAACATGCTTTTGTCATTATTTCAGATGCAAAAGAAATAAAGGGAGAAGGATTCACTTACGAATACCGCATCTAGTTTGTTTTTAAATTAAAAATGTTGTAAGATTAAAATGATAGGAGGAGTACTATGATCCATTTAGAAAATGTTTCGAAAGTATACAAAAATGGTACAAATGCCCTAAATAATATATCTTTGGATATAGAGGATGGAGAATTTGTTTACTTTATAGGTGAAACAGGTTCTGGAAAAAGCACCTTGATTAGATTGCTTGATGGAGAAGAAGTTCCTACAAAAGGAAAAGTAATCGTTAACGGCACAAATGTTGGCAGACTGCGTTTTTCTAAAGTTCCATTATACCGTCGTAAAATCGGTGTAGTCTTTCAAGATTACCAATTATTGAAAAATAAAACAGTATTTGGCAATATTGCTTTTGCTCTTGAGGTTACAAATATGACAAAGAAAGAAGTTAGCCAAAGAGTAAGAGAGGTATTACATATTATCGATTTGGATAATGAAATAAGAAACTATCCAACTCAATTATCAGGAGGACAACAGCAAAGAGTAGTTATTGGCAGAGCAATTGCCAATAGGCCTGGGCTTTTGATTTGCGATGAACCTACTGGAAATTTGGATCCAAGGCATTCGAAAGAGATAATAGAATTACTGCAAAAAATAAATGATGGAGGTACAACGGTAATAGTTGTTACTCATGATGAAGCATTAGTAGAGAATTACAGAAAAAGAACAATTTTATTGGATAACGGAAGGATAATATCTGATAATGCTCAAGGAGGATACAGCCATGTTTAGGAAAATAGGACGTTCTTTTAAAGAGGCATTTTGGGGTATAACTCACCATGTAGCAATGGTAATTTCTACAGCAAATGCTGTAACGATTACTTTAGTTCTAGTGAGCGTTCTATCTTTATTAATTGCTAATATTTCGCAAATAACATATGATGTTGAGGATGATATTCAGCTTTATGTAAAGATTGAAAATGAAGTGCTGGATGAAGATATTCAGTCGATTCAAAATAAAATAAGTAGAATTGCAGGGGTTGAAGAGATAGAGTATTCTGATGCAGATAATGAGTTAGACAGATTTATTGCAGCTTATGGTGAAGCAGGAAAAATCTATGAAATATATCGTCAAGACAACCCTTTATCAAGAGTTTTTATTATTAAAGTAGCAAATGGCTATTCTCTTGCCGAATTATCAACGCAGATATCGACAGTTGAAGGTATTCAATCAGTTGATTTTGGAGGAGCAACTGTTGAAGATTTTGTTAAATTATTAAACGGCATAAGAGAGGTAGGAACTATTTTTGTTATTGCTTTAGCTTTACTGGCAATCTTTTTAATATATAACACAATAAAGATTACAATCAATTCAAGAAAAGAAGAGATAGGAATTATGAGATTGGTTGGAGCAACTAATTCATACATTAGATCTCCACTGGTACTAGAGGGCATGTTTATTGGCATTCTTGGTTCTATTATCCCGATACTTTTGACCATTTTTGGTTATAACTATATCTATACAAGTTTAAATGGACAGCTGGTTTCGGGGATACTTAAATTGATTGATGTTTTCCCATTTACATTATGGGTAAGCTTATTAGTGTTGGTTGCAGGTGTTACAGTGGGTGTAATTGGATCATACATCTCTGCTACGATATACTTAAGGTATAAACGATGAAAAAAGTATTATTGTTAATTTTCTCTATACTTATAGTTGCGCTATTCAGTTTAGATCCAAAACTGTATAGCTTATCAATTAAGGCAGAAGATGAAGATTTTGAAAACAACTATGACTATTATTGTGAGCTGTGCACAACTAAAACCAATTTGACTGATGAGGAAAAAGATATATGCATTAGGTTTAAGGAGTATGAGCAAAGAAGACAACAGCAACTAAAAGAGTTGTTGGACGAAGCTAAGGGTAATCTTGAAGAAATGAAAGCCAATATTCTTCAAGAGGGTCAAAAAATCGAAATGTATAATCAACAAATCGATCAGATAAATAAACAAATTGAATCTATAAAGAGTTCCATATTAAAAATCGAAGAGAACATTACAGCATTAAATGTTCAAATCGAGGAAAGACAAATCAAGATAGATGAATTGAATACTTCCATTAAGGATAGAATGGTTGCCAATCAGAGTAATGTTGTGACAAATAGCTACATCAAATTCATTATGGGAGCCAATACATTTATTGATTTGTTAAGAAGAATTTCAGCTGTAAGCGAAATCACAAATTATGATCTTGATAAAATCGATCAGATGCAACAAGAAAAGGTATTGCTGGAAAATGATTTACAACAATTACAGATTCAAAAAGATAATCTAGCGGATCAGCAGACACAATTACAAAATAGCAAGGCAGGATTGGAATCGCTAAAATCAATTACTGAGCAGTTAATTGAAGAATATCAAAAAAAGGAAGCAGAGTTTCTAGATCAAATGAATAAACTTCAAAAAGACTATTCTGAACTAGAAAAGAGAATCGATCAAATTAATAAAGCTATCAACTCATTATATGCCTCTAAAGGTTTCGGACAATTCTTCAGAAATACCAGCTTCTGGGTATCAACAGGTTGTTACTTTTATGCAGGTGGCGGATTCCATGGAGCCATAGATTTAGCTGTTAATATAGGAACAAATGTTTATGCAGTAGCTAATGGGGTTGTAATAGATGTTGGTAAGGGTTGCGCTTATAATGGTGGCTATATTGGCAACACTTGCAACTGGGGTAGAGGAAATTATGTTTTCTATGTGGCACTGATTGAAGATGAGTATTATTTCATTCAATGCGATCATTTAAAAGATGTTAATGTAAGTATTGGGGATGTAGTATATCAAGGAACTAGTATTATAGCCACAACAGGAAACAGCGGAAGTTCAACAGGACCTCATTTACATCTTGCGATTACATATTTGGGAAACACATCTAATACTACAATTGATCAAATTCTAAAGAATTTCCAAAGATACGACAACACCTTTGGTTTGCCATATTTAATAAGCAGTGCTTGTTATGTAAAAAACAGTGCTCCTTGCTTTGAAAATCCAATGGAAATATACGGTTATTACTATCCAAATTCATATTGGGTTGGCTATTAAAGGGACTATTGAGAC
>JAEDOA010000056.1 GCA_016302195.1 Erysipelotrichaceae bacterium
GCTAATTATATTATACACCCCTATTTAGCACTGTCAATACTAAAGTGCTAAAAAATATATTATTTTTTGTAAAATAGTGCTAGAATAGTTTAAGTAATAAAGGAGAGCTTATATGAAAACTAAAATTGATATATTTTCAGGATTTTTGGGAGCTGGAAAAACAACTCTAATAAGAAAATTAATAAATGAAGCATATCGTAATGAAAAAATTGTTTTGATTGAAAATGAATTCGGTGAGATTTCGATAGATTCTGATTTCTTAGCAGATGCTGGGGTCAAGATTAAGGAAATGAGTCAGGGATGTATCTGCTGTTCTTTGGTTGGTGATTTTACTCAATCATTAAAACTGGTACTTGATCAATATCAACCTGAAAGAATTATTATTGAACCAAGTGGAGTTGGTAAATTATCAGATGTTATTAAGGCAGTTAGCAAAGTTGTCAGCGATGATGTTGTATTAAATAGCTATACAACAGTTGTAGATGCTAATAAAATGCTGATGTACAGCAAGAATTTTGGTGAATTCTATAATGACCAGATAAAGAGTGCAAATTGTATTATTATCAGTAGATCACAACAGGTTTCACAACAAAAGCTTGCCGATATTTGCGATTTAATAAAAGAAGTTAACCCAACTGCGACAATTATCACAACGCAATGGGATAAATTAGATGGAAAAACTATTGTTGATACTATGGAACATAAGGAAAGTGTTCAATCTGATATTAACGAGCTTACTGAACAACTAAATTGTCAACATCATCATCACCATGACGAAAATGAAGAGTGTTGTTGTCACCACCACCATGACGAAAATGAAGAGTGTTGTTGTCACCATAATCATGATGATCACCAGTGCTGCTGTGATCACGATGATGAAAACGATGAGCATGATCACCATCATCACCACCACCATGACGAGGATGAAGAATGTTGTTGTCACCATGATCATGATGATAATGAGTGCTGCTGTGATCACGATGAGCATGATCACCATCATCACCATGCAGAAGAAGTATTCTCTTCTTGGGGCAATCAAACAAGTAAAATTTACAGCAAGCAACAAGTTGAATCTATTCTTGAGAAATTATCAGATGAAAAGCAATATGGAATAGTTTTAAGAGCAAAAGGAATTCTTCAATGTGAAGATGATAAATGGATTTACTTTGATTATGTACCAAATGAAATTGATATTAGAGAAGGTAATCCTATTGCGATGTCAAGATATTGTGTTATCGGTTCAAAGATTAATGAGGAAGCATTGGAGAGATTATTTGAGGAATAGGGGTAGATATGCAGATTAATGAGATTCCTGTTTATGTTTTTACCGGTTTTCTTGAGGCTGGAAAAACAACATTTATTATTGAGAATTTGAAAAATCCAGGTTTTTCCTCAGGTGAAAGAACTCTTGTCTTAGTTTGCGAAGATGGAGAAGGACAATATGATAATCTTCCTCAAGAAGTAATGGAGACGACAAGTGTTTTATATATAGATAGCCAGGATAAATTGAACCTGGATTATCTAGAGAGTCTATATAATATCTATGATTTCGAAAGAGTCATGATTGAATACAATGGTATGTGGTCAATTAATGATTTGTATCAAGCCTTGCCTGAAAACTGGCTGGTTGCTCAACAAATCAATTTGATTGATGCAACTACTTTTGTCAGCTACAATAACATGTTTAGAAACCTGATGGTTGAAAAGATAACTGGGGCAGAGTTTAATTTGGTTAATAGAGTAAAATATGAAGATGATGTCATGGTATATCATAAAATAATTCGAACAGTATCTCGTAGAAGTGAAATTGCCTACGAGTATATTGACGGCAAAGGAATATATGATGATATTGTTGATCCATTGCCTTTTGATTTGAATAGTGAAGTTGTAGATATTGATTTTAAGGATTATGCGTTTTTTATCAGTGATTTAGTGGAAGAAACGGAAAAGTATTTTGGCAAGAAAATCCATTTCACAGGTCAATTAAGAGCTAATAACAAGGTAAAAAGCGGTTATGTTTTTGGCAGAGAAGTAATGACATGTTGTATTGCGGATATTAAGTTTATGGGGTTACCAATTATTCTTGATTCAAAATATCAGCCAGATATGTGGTACGATGTTTATGCGCTTATCGAAAAACAAAAAGATAATCGACATTCAAAAACGATGCCAATTTTGAAGGAATATGAAATAAAAATGGTTGATATTCCAGCACAAAATCAGCAGGTTGCTACTTTTTATTAGAAAGTATATGGAAAAAGTCGCAAGTTATAGTATAATATCTATACTTGCATTTGCCGTTTTAGCTCAGTAGGTAGTAGCGCTTTCTTGGTAGGGAAGAGGTCAGCAGTTCAATTCTGCTAATCGGCACCAGTTAGAAAATAGTCCAAACTATTATTGTTTAGGACTTAAATCGATAAGTATCAGTCTCAAAATAGGCACTGATACTTTTTTATTCGCTAAGAAAAAAGACTATAGAATTACAAAATAGATATGTAGAATATAAAAGTTTTAAAATTAAGCATAAAAAATATATTCCTCTTGGCAAAGGTTTAAAAATACTGTAGAATTTATCCAAGAGAAAGATGGGCAATTGAGGGAGATATTCTATGCTTTTTAAAAAAATTAAAAAATTGTCTGTTGCCGAAGAAATACAGAATAGATATAAAATTGTCCTTGATAATCAAGGTATTGCTATTATTGAGCCAGGTTCATTTAGAGAAAAAACGGAGATATGCGAAAGAACTTTGGCTTGTTATTTAATTTTACAGCTGGTTTTTGATATAGTTTCTGAAAAGGATTATTTGCATAGTCGAAATATCATTCTAGAAATAATAAGGGATAATGGTTTGGAGCAACACTTAACAAAACTTGAAAAGAGATTATTATATGGTAATTACCAGATGGAAGATGTTTTAAATATAGTGGACCACATTGAGGTTTTTTATGGGTTATTATGGATAATCGGATTAATTGATACCGACAATATGATAACAATAGATCAGCCATGTAATATTAAATTGGCGATTAATTCTATCAACGATTATAGCAATATAAAAAAGCTAGTAAAAAGAAGCAAAATTAGAAGTAAAAAGGAAATAATCGAGATGCATGATTTGTTTGCTCAAATTCACACAATAGATTATAAGGATACTAATATAATAAAGCAGGTAGTTGATAATCGGCTAATTGCTTTGAAGTGGATTTTAACACAGGAAAAATTGGAACTGATTTCTGTTTAAAAAAGTATAATGGAAAAAAAGATACTGTAATATTATAATAGTGTTATGGAAAAATTAACCGTCAAACAACAGGAAAAACTAGTCCAGCAACTCCTTAAGATGGGGGAAAACTGTATATACTCTGGGGCAGAAATAAAAAGAGTAGAAGATATGATAAATTTTACTGGTTATAGCTATGGAGCTAAAAACGTAAATGTTTTTGTAATTACCTCATGTATCATCTTGACTTTGAATTTTGAGGATAACCAGGTTACCTCGACAAAAAGGATTAGACAGTTTGGTTATATCGATTTGACAAGACTGGAAAAGCTTAACGCTCTTAGTCGAAAATTGTGCAAAAAACCTATTGGTGTAGATGAACTGGAAACTGAGGTTGACAAAATTGTTGAATGTAATCAAAACATGAAAGAACTTTTTATTGGAGATTTGCTGTCATCAGGAGCTTTCGCCTTGTTTTTTGGCGGGAACCTCTACGACGTAATATTTGCTTCTTTAGTGGGAATTCTTGTTTTTTTGATGCAAAAGTATATTGAGCCAATATGCATGAATTCAATGGTTTTTAAATTTGTTGGTTGCTTTTTTACCGGATTGATTACCTGTTTTTTAGCTTACTTAATTCCGCAATGCCACCAAGACATCCTGACTATTGCTGAGGTAATGCTATTTATTCCAGGGGTAATGTTTACTAATTCATTAAGGGACACCTTATTAGGAGATACCTTATCAGGTGCCTTACGTTTTATTGAGGCAACCTTATTGGCTGGTGCAGTTGTTTTTGGCTTTTTTGCTAGTATGTATATTTTTAAA
Source organism: Erysipelotrichaceae bacterium (assembly GCA_016302195.1). GTDB lineage: Bacteria > Bacillota_I > Bacilli_A > Erysipelotrichales > Erysipelotrichaceae > UBA1783. The sequence goes on from JAEDOA010000056.1 coordinate 4,050, forward strand.
GGATTGTTTTTATTATGAGCGGATATCTATTAAAATTAATTGGTGCTTTTTTTGGAAGTATGGGATTTGGTTACCTTTTTCATGTTCGCAATAGAAATTTAATTATTGGCTCTATTGGTGGGGTAATAGGTATTGTTATTTATCTTTTGTGCACCGATATGCTTAAAATCAATGTCTTTATGTCTTCCTTTATTGCTGGATTTGGCTGCGATTTATATTCAGAAATAATGGCAAGAGTATTTAAGGCACCATCTACAACCTTCTTTATGGTTGCTTTTTTGCCACTTGTTCCTGGTGGTTCATTATATTATTGTATTGAAAATATTGTCAGTCAGAATAGTGCTTTAGCAATTCAATTTGGCATCAAGACCTTCTTAACAGCTTTGGGTATAGCTTTAGGTATGTCTGTAGGTTGGGCATTATGCGATTTGTTAAGAAAAATAGGCTCGATAAGAAAAAATAGATTGTATATAAAATAGGGGTAAGGAGAAAATAGAATGTTATATTTATGGGAAATTATTAAGTCAGTGATATTGGGAGTTGTACAGGGCATAACAGAGTATTTGCCTATTTCTTCCACTGGACATATGATATTAGTCAATGAATTTCTACATTTGAATTTTGATAGTGATTTTGTTAATACTTTTTTTGTGGTAATTCAATTAGGTTCAATAATGGCAGTAGTGGTTCTGTATTTTAAAAAGCTCTGGCCATTTGATTTCAAGCATACAACCAGCAGTGAAAGAAAAAAAGTTTGGATTCTCTGGTCAAAAGTTTTAGTTGGCTGTATTCCTGCAGGTGTAGTGGGCATTTTATTTGATGATTTTATTGATGCCTATTTGTATAAACCAATGGTTATCGCTTTAGCATTAATTATTTATGGTATTATTTTTATCATTGTTGAGAGTTGTCATATTACTCAGTCAATGAATACTCTTGAGGATATTGATTATATTACGGCAGCTAATATTGGCTTGTTTCAAATGCTGGCCTTGATTCCGGGAACAAGTAGAAGCGGTTCAACAGTTATCGGAGGAAGAATCCTAGGAGTATCTAAAGAGGCGGTCTCAGAATTTTCATTCTTTATGGCTGTGCCAGTTATGGCTGGAGCGACAATGCTGAAGCTATTAAAATGCGGTTTTGGCTTTAACATGATCCAATGGGTGGTATTGTTAATTGGTACATTGGTTGCTTTTGTTGTTTCAGTAATTTCGATTAGATTCTTGATGAATTATATTAAAAAACACGACTTTAAAGCCTTTGGTGTTTATCGTATAGTATTAGGAATACTTGTTATTGTATATTTTGGGTTTATTAAATAGTTATGATTGATAATAGTTACTTTCTTGATGAGTTGAAGCAATTGCTTTCTGAAGAAAAATATAATTTATTTTTGGATGCATTAGATAAACCTATGGCAAAAGCTTTGAGAATCAACACCAAAAAAACAGATTATGATTTTTTAAATCAATATTTTGATTTATCTAGAAACTGCGTTTTTGATAATAATACGTATTTAATTGATAGTGAAAGCAAGTTGGGAAATCATCCTTTTCATAATAGTGGGTTGTATTATCTACAAGAGCCTTCTGCAACAAGTGCAGTAAATGCTTTAGAGGTTGAAAAGGATGATTATGTATTGGATTTGTGTGGGGCTCCTGGTGGAAAAAGCACTCAAATCCTAAATCGATTATCAGAAAATGGCTTTTTACTATGCAATGAATATGATAAAAAAAGGGCTAATACATATTTAAGTAATCTTGAAAGATGGGGCTATGATAATTACATGTTAACCAACAGCAACACTCTAAGTTTATGTACACAGCTAGTAGGCGTATTTGATAAAGTGCTGGTAGATGCTCCCTGTTCAGGAGCAAGCATGTTTAAAAAATATCCTGAAACTGTTAAAGACTATAATCTAAAGTTAGAGTTAGCTTGTCAGAAAAGACAGCTTGAGATTTTGGATAATGCTTATTTAACCCTAAAGGAAAATGGTGTATTGGTTTATTCAACATGTACTTATAATAAATATGAAAACGAAGATGTTATTGAAAAGTTTTTGGATAAACATAGTGATATGCAACTAGTTGATACAGGTTTAGCCTTTGGTGAAAAAGGCTTTGATAGTTGTAAGTTAACAACTAGAATATTTCCTTATCATGGTGGTGAGGGCCATTTTATTGCTAAGATGATAAAACGCTCAGCCATTAAGCCAGTAAAGCTTAAAAGACTTGAATTTAGCAAGAATAAACTTGTTGATGAGTTTATCGAAGAAAATCTAAAACAGAATATAAAGTATACAATTATTTCTGATAAAGTTTATTGTAGTAGTGAAAAACTTCTTTCTCTCAACAGCAACATTATTCGCTCGGGTATTTTATTGGGAACATTAGTAAAGAATAGATTTGAGCCTGCTCACCATGGTTATATCAGCTATCATTTTGATAAGCAACTTCAGCTGGATGATAAAAAGGATGTTATTGATTTTTTAAGCGGAAATTGTATCAATAAAAAAGGATATAAGGGTTATATCCAGGTTACATATAAGAATCAGCCTTTAGGTTTTGTAAAGGGTGATGGTATTGTTTTAAAGAATCATTTGCCTAAGGGTTTACGAATTTCTCAAGTAATGATTTAACTAAGGTTAAGTCATTTTTAATTATTACATTCTCTTTAAGAATTTCTTCATTTGGTTGTAGTAAATCAGGAACCATGCAGGCAATAGCGTGGGCGTTCAAGGCGGCTTTAATTCCATTGTATGAATCTTCTATTACTAGGCAGTTTTCAATAGGAACATTCATTTTTTCACTTGCTAGTAAGAATATTTGGGGATCAGGCTTTGATTTTTTTACCATATCACCTGTAACAATATGTGTAAAAGGCACTTGATAACCATTACCATTGAAAGTGTAATAGATTTTTTCCATGGGAGCACTTGTGGCTAAAGCTATAGGAAAGTTATGCTTTTTTAACCAGTTGATTAAATCCATTGCTCCTTTTTTTAAAGGAATCTTACCCTGTTTTAAATATTCGTTCATTATCTTTCCCGAAGAAGTTAAAATCTGATCGGAAATCATATCATCATGAGTGAAAGTAGATAAGTATTTAATTGATTGATTTTTATTGATGCCAATAACATTTATGAATTGTTCAAAATAAAACGGATAGCCTTGCTTCTGCATCAGAGAAGTTAAGACATCTTTTGCGATATTCTCTGAATCAGAAATAGTACCATCCATATCAAAAATAACTGCTTTAATTTCCATAAAATCACCTCAAACAATTTAGCATAATTGGCTAACGATTTCAATAAATGGGAAAAAGATTAGTTTAAAAAAGGGTAATAAATGAATTATAATATTTGCGAAGAGGTGAAAAAAATGAATGAAATTTTAGAGAATATTTTTAATAGAAGAAGCGTCAAAAAATATAATGACAAAGAAGTATCCAATGATGATTTACAAACAATTGTTAAAGCTGGATTATATGCACCTAGTGGTAGAAACATGCAGTCAGCGATAATGGTTGTTGTTAAAAACAAGGAATTACTTGATAAGCTTAGAAGACTTAATCAAACCTCTGTTGGTAATGAATACACTTTTGATCCTTTTTATGGAGCAAAAGCAGTAATTATTGTATTGGCTGATAAAAAATGTCCTACTTACGTTTATGATGGCAGTTTAGTAATGGAGAATCTAATGTTGGCTGCTGAAAGTCTTGGCATTTCATCTTGCTGGATTCATCGTGCCAAAGAAATGTTTGAAACCCAGCAAGGCAAGGAAATATTAAAACAGTTAGGTGTAGAAGGCGATTATGAAGGTATCGGAAATTGTATCTTAGGTTATAGTGATATTAAACCTCATCCAACTGAAAGAAAGGAAAATCGCGTATTTTACGCATTGTAGGAACGTTAAATGATTAAAGCAATATTTTTGGATATAGATGACACTTTAATAAAATATGGCAATTATTATGTTGAAAAAAGTGCTGTAGAAGCGATTAATCAAGCTAAAGAAAAAGGAATAATCGTAATAGTTGCTACTGGAAGAGGATATTCATTTTTACATCAGGATGTTAAAGATTCAGTAAAACCTGATTATTATATTACAGTTAACGGAACATGCATATCAGACAAAGATGGTAAATGCATAATCAATACCCCAATTGATAAAGACGATATTGATAAACTGATTGATATTTGTTTAAAGAGAGATTATCCTTTCGGTATAAAATTTCCTAATGATTTCATGGTTTATCATCGCTATGATGATTTTATTGGCCAATATTGTAATAAAGCAATTTCCAAAGATAATCTTCATGATAATACTCTTACAAAAGACTATCATAAGAGTTTTCCTCCACTAGATTTATTTATGTATTCTAAAGACAAGGAAGCTATGAAATTGAAAGAAGTATTTACAGATCTGAATTTCTGTGAAGCTTATGGAGATGGCTGTGAATGCTGGAGCAATAAAGCAAATAAGGGTAGAGCAATTCAGCAAGTGTGTGATTTGCTTAATATCAGTTTAGACCAATGTATGGCATTTGGTGATGCCGGTAATGATGTTGAAATGCTGCAAATGTGTGGCATAGGAGTATGCATGGGAAATGGTAAGGAAATGGCAAAAAAAGCAGCAGATTATATTACAACTGATATTGATGATGACGGAATCTATAATGCATTAAAGCATTTTGATATTATTTAGAAAAAGAGCTTGATAATTAACAAGCTTTTTTTGTCGGAAAAAAAGATGTGATTAGTAATCACACCTATTCAATAACAAGTTTCTTTAAAGCAATATATAGTGGAGTAGCGCAAATAATCGATAAAACTGCAT
>JAEDOA010000057.1 GCA_016302195.1 Erysipelotrichaceae bacterium
AATGGATATCTTTCCGCAATATGTCCAAATGTATCAGTTGTAGCATCTCCATATAATGCTGCATCGGGTTCTGCACCAATTCCTAATGAATCCATAACAATAAGGAATACTCTTTTATATTTTTTCATTTTATATCTCCTTTTTCTTTGCTCTACTTAATTTATTATATGCCTCTACAAGCTTTTTGTCTTGTAGATGTGTGTAAATTTGAGTTGTAGAAATATCACTATGTCCTAACAACTGTTGAACACTTCTAAGGTCCGAATCATTTTCCAGCATGTTTGTGGCAAATGAATGTCGTAAACTATGAGGTGATATATTAATTTCGATATTTAATTCTTTTTGTTTTGCTTTAATAAGGGTAAATACATATTGTCTGTTAACTTGATTACCCAGATTATTAATTAATAATGCTGTGTTATTATTCTTTTTATTAAAGATAGGGCGAATATTGTTAAGATAATAAGTAATGTTTTCGGTTGTTTCATTGTTAATCAACACTACTCTTTCTTTATTACCTTTTCCTATTACTCTAATTTGTTTATGAGATAGATTTAATTGTTTTAATTGTAGATTACAAAGTTCACTTACCCTAATACCTGTAACATATAATAATTCAATTAGTAATCTATTAAAGAACTCTTTAGCATTATTAATATCGAAACTACTTAGAATTTGATTAATCTGATTTGAATTTAAATATACGGGAAGTGATAGACAACTAGATTTCAATTTCAAAGCAGCAATCTTGTTTGGAATATTATAATTAAGATATAAGTATCTATGAAGATTGTTAACTGAAGTAAACAGATGAGATATGCTTCTTTTACTTAATTTATCTTGTTGATTACTTAAAAAATCCTGAATGATATAATTATCAACATCTTCAATATTTACGATATTATTATCTGATAGATATTGATTATACTTTTTTAAGTCATTGCTGTATGATTCAATGGTAGCTAATGATTTGTTTTCTATTACTTTTATGTAGTATAAATAGTTGTCTATTGCATTATCTACTAGCATATAGCCTGTCCTTTCGCTAATAATTCCTCGGCAGCTGAAAGCGAGCTTTGGGTGATATTAGAGCTTGATAGTATGGCCAATTGTTGAATTCTCTGTTGCTTATCTAATAATACAATATTACTTGTAGTTGTAGTATCATTGCTATCTTTAGAGATGAGGTAATGATATTTTCCACAGGCACTAACAGAAGATAAGTGAGTTACCGCAAACACTTGGATATCTTTAGATAATTGCGCCATTTTAACACCAATATTGAAGGCTACTTTACCACTTACACCTGTATCAATTTCATCAAAAATAACTAATTTACTGCCTTGTAAGTTGGCAAAAATTACTTTTAATCCTAACATTAATCTTGATAACTCGCCTCCAGAGGCAACTTTATTTAGTGGTGATAATGATACACCTTTATTCATGGAAATAAGAAATTCCACTCTATCGATACCTTTATTTGTTAGCTGATCAGCATTAATATCAACCTTAAAAACAGCGTTAGGTAGTGATAAATCTTTAAGCTGTTCCATTATCTTTTCAGATAATTCATTTGATTTATTACATCTGATATCATGAAGCAAATTAGCTTTTTCAAGATAGCTTTGTTTTGCTATTTCGATTTTTTTTGATAATTGATCTAATATAAGTTCTCTATCATCATACTGTTGTAATTGTTGTTTTAATTGGTTTTTTAATTGAATTAATCCAGCTAATGATGTATTATACTTTCTTTTCAGTCTTTGTAGTAGATATAATCTTTCATTTAACTCATTAAGGGTATTTTCGTCAATCACGCTTTCTTTCATCTTGCTTTTAATGGAATCAAAATCATCATTAATTGCATAATAACAATCAAGAATATTATGTATCTCTTCTTTAATACTATCAAAGTTTGAAAGGTTATCTGCTAATTTATTAAACTGATATAGTTTTGAAATAATGCCATCATCAGATTCAAATAAATCATATAGTTGATCTATTATTTTCTGATTCTTTTCTAAAGAAGCAAACTCTTTTAATTGTTTAGAGATTTCTTCATCTTCATTCATGTTGCTAAGATTGGCATTTTCCAATTCATCAAGTTGATATTTGATTATTTCCAGTTGAGCTAAAGAGAAAGTGGTATTATTCAATTTATCATATTCATTTTGTAATTGCATATATTGCTTATATAAGGAATTGACCTGTTGTAATAAAGAATCATTCGAGCAGTATTTATCCAATAAATCAAGATGATATTTATTATTTAGTAAATATTGATTATCGTGTTGACAATGAATGTCAACATAATCTGATAATAAATCTTTAATAAATGATACTGAACAGGCTCTTTGATTAACTCTTGTGCTGCTTTTGCCTTCTTGATTAATTTCTCTAGATATAATTAATGTTTCATCATCAAAACCAGCTTCATTTAATTTTTCTTTAATTTCATCTGTTAATGAAAATTCTCCTTCTATTATTGCTTTATTACAGCCTTGTTTTATCATAGAAGTAGTCATTTTACTGCCGGTTAAGATTGATATTCCATCGATAAAGATACTTTTTCCAGCCCCGGTTTCACCTGTAAAGACTGAAAATCCATCATTAAATTGAAGATTAATTGAATCAATTAATATAAAATTTTTAATATAGAGATTTTTTAACATAGCACATTTACCTCTCTTATATAATCAATCAGACTTCCCTTATTAAAATATAGAAGATATTCGCTATTTCCTTCTTTTCCTTTTATAGGAGAAGCAGTGAAACCAATTAAATATAAATCAAAGCGCAAAGCCTCTTTAATAAAATCATTTAATTTTTCTAGTACTATTTTATCATTATTTACGATATTTGAGTTATTGAGATACTGTTTTCCCACTTCAAATTGCGGTTTAAATAAGATTACTGCTTTGCCGTTTTCATCTAAAATAGTAGAGATTGAATTAAGCATCTTTCCTGCTGAGATAAAAGAGACGTCCATTACTACAAAATCAACTGTATCATTAATGTCATTTTTAGTTAAATAGCGACAATTAATCTTTTCTTTAACGATTACTTTGTTATTATCCCTTATTGATTTATCTAGCTGATTTTCACCAACATCGAAAGCATATACTTTCTTACAGCCAAATTGCAGGCAGCAATCGGTAAAACCGCCAGTTGAAGCACCAATATCCAGGATAACTTTGTCACTTAAATCTAAATTAAATTTAGTAATAGCTTCAAGAAGCTTATATCCGCCTCTTGAAACAAAAGAATATTGCTGTTTAATTATGTTTATTGAATCATTTTCATTGATAATATAACCGGCTTTTGTAATAATTCGGTTATTTACTTTAACTTTCTTTTCTTTGATAGCTAGTAAAGCTTGTGATCGACTGTTGAAATATCCTTTTTCTGTTAAATATACATCTAAACGCATATAATTACCACGTTCTATTAGCTAGCTTAGCTATTAACTCTTTTGTGTTATCAAAATGATTCTTCTCATCACTTAACAAGTCATTGATTTCTGTTAACAATGTAGTTACTAAATCTTTTGCTTTATTTAAAGACAATAATGAAACATAGGTAGATTTATTATTATCTTTATCACTTGTTGATTTTCCCAATTGCTTTACATCAGCAGTTACATCCAAGATATCATCCTGAATTTGAAAGGCAATGCCAAGTTTTTTACCAACCTGTTCAAATAAATTCAAATATTCTTCTTTATTTGCAATATAACAGGCACCAATCAAAGCAACGGTTATTAATTTTCCGGTTTTTAAATTATCCATTTGTAATAAATCATCAATACTAACCTGTTTTCCTTCAAACTCCTTATCTAGAGATTGTCCTTTAATCATGCCGTCTTTGCCAGAATAATTGGCAAGTAATTTGATTAGTTTAACCTTTAAAGAATCGCTATAGAAGCTGTTTGCCAGATTTTCAAAGCTATATGTTAGTAAAGCATCACCAGCTAAAATTGCTGTCTGTTCATCAAACGCTTTATGATTTGTTAGTTTTCCTCTTCTATAATCATCATTATCAAATGCAGGCAAGTCGTCATGTATCAATGAATAAGTATGAACCATTTCTAAAGAACTACCAAAAGGATAACCAATTGTTTCATCTACATTAAAATCCTTAAGCAAATTTAATAATAACAATGGTCTTAACCTTTTGCTTTTAGCTAAAAGGGAGTAATTCATGCTTTTTTCAACTATATAGTCCTGTTGAATAATAGAACTTAAATAGTTTTCGAAGTTTTCTTTATTGATCATCGCTATTCTCCTTATTTAGCTCTTCAATTTTTTTAGTTGCAGATAATAACTGTTGTTTACAATAATTTGCTAAAGATAACCCTTGCTGATAAAGCTCAATAGATTTTGTTAAACTGGTATTACTTTGCTGTAATTGTAAATTGATCTGTTCTAATTTTTGCATTGCTTCTTCAAATGTTAATTGCTTATCCATATTACTAATCCTTTCCTGTAACTTTTGCGTAAACTATACCATCGTGATACTGTAATGTAATATTATCTTCGATTGCTAATTGATTTTTGCTGCTAATAATCTGATCATTCTTTTTTGTTATTGAAAATCCTCTTTTTAATACATTTGTAGGATTTAGACTATCCAGCAACACGATTGAATTATACAAATTATTTTGCTCTTTTTCTAATTTAGATTTTAACAAATTGTTATTGCTAATAGATAAATCATTAAGCTGCTTTTGCTTGTTTTCCAAGATAACTTTGGTTTTTGCTAAATAACCATCTAGTTGATTAAAACTTTTAGTTAATAAAGTCGATTTATTAATCATTAATAAAGACATTTTTTGCTTTAATTGATTTTTAACTAGTTCAATTTGAGATAACTTATTAATAAAGCTTTGTTGTATTGCTTGTAGTTTACTTTGATAGTAATCTATTAACTGAGAATTATAATTAATCTTTTCATTTAAATAATTACTCATCGTTTCAACTGATTTGTTTATTCTCTGATATACTTCATTTATGTCACTGCAACAACTAACTGCTGCTGCAGTAGGTGTAGCTGCTCTTTTATCACTCACCAAATCGGCAATTGTGGTATCTATTTCATGACCTATACCTGTCACAATAGGAGTCTTTAAGTTAAAAATAGTAGTGGCCAATTCTTCATCATTGAAACAAAACAAGTCATCTACTGATCCGCCACCTCTAGCTAATATCATAACGTCACAATTATAGCTATCAGCTTTTTTTAGTGCTCTGATTATGTCACTTGCTGCATTATCTCCTTGTACAAGAGCATATTCTTCATATAATTTTGCTATCGGCCAACGATTTTTTAATGTCTTTCTAATATCCTGCAAAGCTGCTGTATTAGCTCCTGTTACAACAGCAATTGTCATCGGGTATAAAGGAATAGGTTTTTTTCTTTCCTGATCAAAATATCCTAAAGGAAGCAGTTTTTGTTTAATTTTTTCAAACTGCTGGTAAAAATTACCTTTACCATTTAAGCTGATATTACTTACAATTATTTGTAAAGTTCCACTCTTCTCAAAGATATTTATGTTTCCATTAACGATGACTTGCTGGCCATTTTCCGGAATAAAATTCAATTTGGCATTTGCTGATTTAAACATTGCGCAATTAATAAAAGCATTGTTATCCTTCAGGGAAAAATACCAATGCCCGCTATAGTGATTAGTAAAATTACCTATTTCACCAATAACTGTTACATTAGTTAATAAGTAATCACTTTTTAATTGTTGTTTTATATAATTTACTAAATTACTAACTGAAAAAATATTACTGTTGTTCATAGACGATCTAACACTCCGTTAATAAATTTTGGAGCTTTATCATCACAATATTTTTTAGCTATCTCAATTGCTTCATTAATAACAACTGCTCTATCAATTTTATTTTCTTCAAGCTGGAAGACAGATAATAATAGTATGCTTTGCTCAATATAACCTAAACGAGAAAATTGATATTCATTTAATTTTGGTTCAATCAATTCGATTAAATGATCTTTTTCATTAATAACACCAATTGTATTTTCAATAATAAAACTAATCGATTCTTTATCGTCTAGCTCCAAATTTTCATCAAATATATCATCTATTTTTTTACCTGTAAGTAAATACTGATAGATACAGGTCATAATTTTTATTCTTTGTTCTCTTCTTGTCATAACAATACCGTTTAAATACAGAATCCTTTTACATTAACATTTACAATTATATTATTAATTGATGTCATAGCATAAATCTCGCTTGCTACGTTATTTTGAATTTGTCTTGAGATTTCGTTAACATTCTTTCCAATTCTAACAACAATATCAAGATCAATGATTAAAGCATTGTTTTCAACTTTACAATTTACATTTTTTCTAAAGTTTGTTGATAATGTCAGATAAACATCTTTCATATCTTCAATTGTATATTGTGCAATTGATTCAAATACAGAAATAGATAAACCAATTGTTCCAATTGTGTCTTTGTTTTTACTTGCTAAAATATATTCGACTGCCATCTTTTATTTACCTCTTTTCTATTTTATCATAGAATCTTATATAAATGAAATATCAACGCATCCATTTTTATAGTCAATATGGTTATCTGTTAGCAGATATTGTTTATTGTTAATTAAAACTTTATAACTTCCTTTTAATGGTAAAACATTTTCACTATCAATAATTGTATTATCTTTAATAGTTACATTGGCAATATAATTTTTATTTAATAGATAATTTGCTGTTGAAATATCACCTTGTTTTATCATTTCAATTATTTCTGTTGAGTTTATCTTATGATCGTTATATAGCTCTTCTTCAACTGTTATAACATCAAAATTCTTAATTCTACTTTCCAATAAATCCTTCACTTTACCACTTCCCTTATGACCAAAGCTGAAATCAGGACCACATACAAGAGTTTGTAAATCAAATTTGTTTAAAAAATATTCAATAAAAATATCAGGGGTTACAAGAGAAAACTCTTTTGTAAAGTCGATTACGATAACTTCTTGGATACCTAATTGATACATATAATTTTCTTTTTGTTTTAAAGTAGATAGATGCTTTTTATTCTTATCTGCCCCATAAACAGTTTTTGGATCAGGATAAAAGGTGATTGCTGCTGAAATATATTTATCACCGGCTAATTCTATTGTTTTTTTAATTAATTTTTGGTGTCCTAAATGGACTCCATCAAAATGTCCTATACAAGCTACATATTTCATTACCATAATCCCCTTTTACTATAATAATACCCGTCTGTTTCGTTTTTTTGATAAGCAGCAATTACTTCTTGGTTGTATGTAATCATCACAATGTCTTGATTATAGCCATCAAGCATCAATCTTTTTCCATGGTAAACATCACTAGGATCCTCTATTTGATAATAGGGATAAAAGCTCAATAAATCATAAGAAGATATTAAGTTATATTTTCCATTCTTTAACATTTCTATTGTATTTGCCTTATCAAGTGAGTATTTATCTATTTTTGTTCTAGTTAAACTTATCATGGTTGCTAAATTATTTGATTTCTTTGCGATATCTTCTACAAGAGATCTAACATAGGTTCCTGTAGAGCAAACAACTCTAAATGTTAATAAATCGTCTATATATTCAAGTATTTCTAATTCATAAATTGTAATATTAATAGGTTTTCTTTCGATAATTGTATTCTCTCTTGCCATACTATATAAATGTCTTCCATTTACTTTTTTGGCTGAATACATAGGTGGAATTTGAGAAATATTTCCAATAAACCCATCGAGGATTGCTTTTAACTGCTTGTACGATATATGGTTAAACTTCTTCTGTTCAGTTAAATTTCCTGTTATATCTAAACTATCAGTGGCATAACCAAACTGCATTTTACAAATGTATTCCTTACTGTGATGATTTAAAAAAGGTAATATTTTTGTTGCTTTACCAATTGTTAATATCATTAATCCACTTGCTAAGGGATCTAAAGTTCCTGTATGACCAATTCTTTGCTCATTTAAGGCTCTTCTTGCCTGTAAAACTAAATCGTGCGATGTAATACCGCTTTCTTTTTTTACTAATACTACTCCATCCATATGAAAAATACCTATAAAATTTTATCATATTTTTAATGCAATGAATTATAATATTTAGGGTGATTGCTATGAAATATATTAAGAAAGTGCTTGGTAGTTTACGTAAGGCTGATAATGATTATAAATTGATAGAAAATGGTGATAGAATTTGCGTTGGCATCTCTGGTGGAAAAGATTCTACCACATTATTATATTGTTTAAAACTATATCAAATGTTTTCAAAAAAAGAATATGAGTTAATTCCAATCTACTGTAACATGGGTTTTAGTAATAATGATATCAAACCTTTAGAACAATATATTAGTTCGATAGGCTTAAAGTTAATTGTCTATCCTACTAGTATTTCCGATATTCTAGATTTAAATCTTGATAAAAATGGAAAACAAAGCTGTTCGCTGTGTTCGCGTCTTAGAAAAGGTGCTATTATTAATGCTGCTAAGCAATACAATTGTAATAAGCTTGCTTTTGGTCATCATAATGATGATGCTGTTGAGACATTATTTATGAATATGATTCATGGTGGAAGAATAGCAACTTTTAAACCATCTACATATCTGGAAAGAAGCAAAGTCACATTAATAAGACCATTAATATACGCCTATGAATCAGATATTATTAATGTTAGTAAATATCTCAATTTTCCAATTATTAAATCCGGGTGCAAAAATGACGGAAACTCAGAAAGAGCTCAAATGAAACAGTTATTAAATCAGCTATATCATCAATATAAATGTAAAGATAACTTTTCTCTAATGCTAAGAAACTATACAAAAGTAGAATTGTTTAAACCATCTAGTGA